>NZ_JAPWBA010000009.1:0-76462 GCF_041433195.1 Neisseria sp. 27098_8_139 | reverse complement strand
GACACGGAACGGTATGGAATCGAACGGTAAGACACTTTCTTGCCGGTCAAACCCTGCTTGTCCACCAACACCAGCCGATATTCGGTAAACACAATCAAATCGCGCACCAGGCTGAATGCCATTTTTACCTGTTCGCCATCAATCAGGATATTCGCCAAATCGCGTTCCACCGCATCGGCGTCTTTTTGCGAAGCATTGCCCAAAAGGCCGCTGAACAATCCCATATCTGCCTGCTTTCTATACGAGTGATAAGTGCAGGGTATTTTACACGCACAAACCTTATTTGCCGATATTTCAGACGGCCTTATGTTATGATACCGCCTTATTCGACAAAGACATGCCCATGGATAAACCCGTTTACCTCTACACAGACGGCGCATGCAAAGGCAACCCCGGCGCAGGCGGCTGGGGGGTATTTATGCGCTACGGCACACACGAAAAAGAACTGTTCGGCGGCGAAGCCGAAACCACCAACAACCGCATGGAGCTGACCGCAGTCATCGAAGGACTGAAATCCTTAAAGCGCCGCTGCCAAGTCGTCATCTGCACCGACTCGCAATACGTCAAAAACGGCATGGAAAGCTGGATACACGGCTGGAAAAAAAACGGCTGGAAAACCGCCGCCAAAAAACCGGTCAAAAACGATGATTTATGGAAAGAACTGGATAGTCTGGTTCAACAGCACGATGTCCGCTGGACGTGGGTAAAAGGCCACGCCGGACACCCTGAAAACGAAAAAGCCGACGAGCTCGCTAATCGAGGCGCAGCAAAATTTGCATAACACTTCACCCATGACTGTACTTAGACATCTCAAGCCGTTGTTTTGGATTGCCGTCATTGCATCGATTTGTGTGACACCAATAGCACTTATGTTCGCCTATTCACCGTTTCATGATGTCAATGATTTTTTTAACTTTGGCTTGTGTGACCACGTTAAGACCGCCGAAGAATGTGCCGACTTAATCACGCCCGCCTATTTATTTTGGTGGTTTATACCTGAACCGTGGTTTTTTACATTCATCACGCTGACTGCTATTTACCTCGTTCTAAAAATCCTGATTGAAATCATCCGATTCCTATTCAGACTGAGAAAGAAAAACCCATGACCTGCCCCATCTGCACTGCCGACAACGAAGACATTTTGCTGAGAACCCCGAACCTGCGCGTGATCGCCGTCCACAACGAAGCCGGCGCACCGGCATTCTGCCGCGTTATTTGGAATGACCATGTTTCCGAGATGACCGACCTTTCCCCTGCCGAACGCAACGAAATCATGGAAATGGTGTATCAAGTTGAAGCCGCAATGCGCCAAGTCTTCCGCCCTACCAAAATCAATCTAGCTAGCCTCGGCAATGTTGTGCCCCATCTGCATTGGCACGTCATCGCCCGCTTTGAAAACGATGCCAACTTCCCCGCGCCGATTTGGGCCGCGCCCGTCCGCGAACACGGTATGACCTTGCCCGAAAACTGGCCGCAACAAATTAAAAACTTAATCGCTTAAACTTTCAGACGGCCTGTAAGATTCGACACGCCAAGTTCAGGCCGTCTGAACATATAACGAAAGGAAAACCTCAATGAACTCTACCACGCGCCGCCATTTCCTGCGTACCTGCTCTGCTGCGGCAGGCGCAGGGTTGTTGCAAGCCTGCGGCACAGGCACGACCACCACGCCGCAAACCAAAACCACTTCTACCACCGCGAAAGCCAAAACCGTGCAACCTAAGCAACCCCATCCGCCACGTTCCGGCGACAACCTCCTGCGCGTTGTTGCGCCGTCAGGCTTCGCCGAAGACCCCAACCGCGTGACCACCGGCCTGACCCGCCTCTACAATGCAGGCTTTACCGTGACCAACCAACAGGCAGGCAGCCGCCGTTACCAACGCTTTGCCGGCAGCGACGCCCAACGTGCCGCCGACTTCCAAGACGTTGCCAGCGGCCGTGTCGAAACGCCCAAAGTCTTGATGGGCCTGCGCGGCGGCTACGGCGCGGCACGCATCCTGCCTCAAATCGACTTTGCCTCACTCGGTGCCAGAATGCGCGAACGCGGCACATTGTTCTTCGGTTTCAGCGACGTGTGCGCCATCCAACTCGCCCTGTTGGCCAAAGGCAATATGATGAGCTTTGCAGGCCCGATGGTGTACAGCGAATTCGGCAAAGCTGCCCCCAGCGTCTTTACCATGGATTCTTTCATCCGCGGCACGACCAACAACGTCAACATCGTCGATGTCCCAACCATCCAACGCGCCGATGTCAACGTCGAAGGCACATTGTGGGGCGGCAACCTCAGCGTTCTCGCCTCCCTCGCCGGTACGCCTTACATGCCCGATATTCAAGGCGGCATCCTCTTTATCGAAGACGTCAGCGAGCAACCCTACCGCATCGAGCGCATGCTCAACACGCTTTATCTGTCAGGTGTTTTGCAAAAACAACGTGCCATCATCTTCGGCGATTTCCGCATGGGCACCATCCGCGACGTGTACGACTCCAGCTACGACTTCTCCGCCGTCGTCAACCACATTTCGCGCACTGCAAAGATTCCTGTGTTGACCGGTTTCCCATTCGGCCACATTACCAACAAAACCACTTTTCCGTTGGGCGCGCATGCCAAAGTCCGCAGTACCGGCAACGGCGGTTATTCCGTCACCTTCAGCGGCTATCCGACACTGAACCCGTCCGCGCTGACGCTCGACAACCTGCTGCCGCCTCCTGTTCCGACTTACGACAGTACTATCTACCGCGACAGCATCACTGAAGAAGTCACCGAATAAGGCTTGTTCAAATCAAAAAGGCCGTCTGAAACCCAGTTTCAAACGGCCTTTTTATATCTTCATCTTAACCGTAACGTCGTTGGAAATCTTTCATAAAGTCAGCCAACGCGTTCACACCTTCAAGCGGCATCGCATTGTAAATGCTGGCACGCATACCGCCGACGGTTTTATAGCCCTTGAGCAGGCACAAGCCCTGCAACTCAGCTTCCAACACAAAACGGCGGTCCAAGTCTTCGCTTGCGGTTTTGAAGACCACGTTCATTTTGGAGCGCGCATCAGGATGAATATCGTTGATGTAAAAACCGCCGCTGCCGTCTATCGTCTCATACAAGGTTTGCGCCTTTATTCGATTGACCGCTTCAATTTTTTTCACACCGCCCTGCGTTTGCAGCCAGCGGAACACCAAACCCGACATATAAATCGCATAAGTAGAAGGCGTGTTGTACATACCATCTCGGTTGATGTGTGAACGGTAGTTGAACACATCGGGAATATCGTTCGGACAACGCTCCAGCAAATCCTCGCGGATAATGACCACGGTCGCACCGGCAGGGCCGATATTTTTTTGTGCGCCGGCATAAATCAAGCCGTAATCGGATACATCAAACTCACGCGACAAAATCTCGCTCGACATATCGCACACCAGCGGCGGCAGGCCGTCTGAAAGTTTGGGGACGTTTTGATACTGCAAGCCGTTTACGGTTTCATTAATCGCAAAATGAACAAACGCAGAATTCGGGTTGACATCCCAATCCTCCACCGCGGGCAGGTTTTTATAGGCATATTGCTCGCCGCCATGCGCGGCCAAACGGATTTCAGCATTGCTCAAACGACTCATCTGTTCATAGGCAATACGGCTCCAGTTGCCCGTTACCACCGCATCGGCAGTCGCAAAACCGTGCGCCAAATTCATGGTCACCATATTAAATTGCGTGGTCGCACCGCCCTGTAAAAACAGGATTTTATAGTTGGACGGAATATTCAAAAGCTGGCGCAAGTCTTGTTCGGCATGATGCAGAATGCTCAAAAACATATCCGAACGGTGGCTCATCGCCATCACGGGAAAACCCGTACCGTTGTAGTCGAGCATTTCCTGTTGCGCGGTACGCAATACCGCTTCCGGCAATACGGCAGGACCTGCGGAAAAATTGTAAATCGGGTGTGCGGACATGGCGGCCTTCTTTCTTATTCGGTGGGTATAAAGAAATTGTAGAACCGCCTTGCACATTGTGCAAGCACGAAAAATCAGAAAATCCAAGACCGTCTGAAAACAAAGCAATACCAATTCTTTGTTTTCCAAAATAATTTCAAAACCATCATATCAAAACTTGTCAACAATTTCCTTTTCAGACGGCCTCGACCCTACCCTTTACATTTAAGCAATCACTTCAAAAAAATTCACGCCAAATCAACACTTTTCTTTTATCTTGAAAACAGTTATAATAGGTCAATTTTTCAAATCACACGAAAAATGGCCGCACGGCCATTTTTTTGTTTATGTACTTCTGGAGAAGCATGGATATTCAAAGCATTCTTGATAAAACCCTGCCCGGCTTGGGCTACGAGCTGGTCGATTTCGAACTGACTGCACAAGGCGATTTGCGCGTTTTCATCGATAAAGAAGGCGGCATCACCGTCGAAGACTGCGCCACTGTCAGCAACCATCTGAGCCGCGTGTTTATGGTTGAAGACATCGACTACAAACGTTTGGAAATCTCCAGCCCGGGCCTTGACCGTCCGCTGAAAAAAGCCGCCGACTTCGTGCGCTTTGCCGGCCAGAACGCCAAAATCAAAACACGCCTGCCGATTGATGGTCAGAAAAACTTCATCGGCCGCATCGAATCCTGCGAAAACGACATCGTTACCGTCTCTTTCGATGGCAAAACCGCCCAAATCGAATTGAGCAACATCGACAAAGCCCGTTTGCGCCCCGAATTTAAATTTTAAAAACCGATTACTTGGAGATTCTAGAAAATGAGTCGCGAAATGTTACAGCTGGCCGAAGCGCTGGCAAGTGAAAAAAACGTTGAAACGGAAGTCGTATTCAAAGCCCTTGAATTCGCCCTCTCTACTGCTGCCAAGAAAAAAGCCGACCGCGAGCACATGGACGTGCGCGTCGAAATCGACCGCGATACCGGCGAATACCAAACCTTCCGCCGCTGGCTGATTGTTGCCGATGAAGACTACACCTACCCCGACGTAGAAAAAACCATCGAGGAAATCCAAGAAGAAATTCCCGGCACAACCATCCAAATCGGCGAATACTACGAAGAGCAGCTGCCAAACGAAGGCTTCGGCCGCCAAGCCGCGCAAACTGCCAAACAAATCATCCTGCAACGCATCCGTGATGCGGAGCGCGAACAAAACCTGAACGAGTTCCTCGCCTCTAAAGAAGACATCGTTTCCGGTACGGTAAAACGTGTCGAGCGCCACGGCATCATCGTTGAAGTCGTCGCGGGCAAACTTGACGCCCTGATTCCGCGCGAAGAAATGATTCCACGCGAAAACTTCCGCAGCGGCGACCGCATCCGCGCCCTCTTCCTGCGTGTGGACGAAATCGGCAATACCGGCCGCAAACAAGTCATTTTGAGCCGTACCAGCGGCGACTTCTTGGCCAAACTCTACGCCAACGAAGTGCCTGAAATTGCAGACGGCCTATTGGAAATCCGCGAAGTAGCACGCGACCCCGGCCAACGCGCCAAAGTTGCCGTTAAAGCCAACGACCAACGCATCGACCCGCAAGGTACTTGTATCGGCGTGCGCGGTTCCCGTGTTAACGCCGTGAGCAACGAATTGTCCGGCGAACGCATCGACATCGTATTGTGGTCTCCTGAGCCTGCCCAATTCGTGATGAATGCGCTGTCTCCTGCCGAAGTAAGCCGCATCGTAATTGACGAAGACAAACACGCTGTTGACGTAATCGTTGATGAAAACCAACTGGCGCTGGCCATCGGCCGTGGTGGTCAAAACGTCCGTCTGGCTTCCATCCTGACCGGCTGGCAGCTGAACATCATGACCGTTGAAGAAGCAGACGAGCGCAATGCCGCCGAAGATGCCGTTATCCGCAACCTCTTCACCACCCACTTGAACATCGACGACGAAACCGCCGATATCTTGGTGGAAGAAGGTTTTGCCACTTTGGAAGAAGTTGCTTACGTTCCAGCGGCGGAATTGCTCTCGATTGACGGTTTTGACGAAGAAATCGTTGAAACCCTGCGCAATCGCGCACGCGATGCGATCCTGACCATTACCATCGCCGCAGAAGAAAAACTGGGTGAAGTGTCTGAAGACATGCGCAATTTGGAAGGCGTAGATTCCGATATGTTGCGCAAACTGGCCGAAGCCGGCGTTACCCAACGCGATGATCTGGCCGAATTGTCTGTTGACGAATTGGTCGAAATTACCGGTGTTGACGAAGAAGAAGCCAAAAAAGTGATTTTGGCTGCACGCGAACACTGGTTTACTGAAGAAAATAACTAAGGGGGTACTGAATGAGTAATACAACCGTAGCGCAATTTGCCGCCGAACTAAACCGCCCCGTCGATGATTTGCTTAAACAATTGAAAGAAGCCGGGGTCAACAAAAACAGCGGCAATGACAGCATAACCACTGACGACAAACAACTGTTGACTGCTTACCTGCAAAAGAAAAACGGCAGCAACAGCGGCACCATCAGCATCCGCCGCAAAAAAACCGAAGTCAGCACCGTTGACGGCGTAAAAGTGGAAACACGCCGCCGCAGCCGTGCCGTTACCATTCCTTCTTCCGAAGAATTGGCAGCGGAAGCCAAAGCCAAAGTAGCAGCGGAAAACCAAAAAGCCGAAGCAGAGAAAGCAGCCGCTCAAGCTGCCGAAGAAAAAGCCAAAGCTGAAGCAGAAGCTGCCGCAAAGGCCGAAGCCCGTGCCAAAGCAGAGGCCGAAGCAGCCAGGCTGAAAGCAGCCAAAGCCACACCAAAAGCGGAAGGCAAACCTGCCGAAGCCAAAAAAGAAGAAGCCAAACCAGTTGAAGCCGTAGAAGCTAAGGCTGAAGTAAAAGTTGAGTCTAAAGCAGACAATAAGCCGTCTGAAAAATCCGTTGAAGCCGAAAAACCAGCCGATGCCAAAAAACCTGCCAAAGCCAAACAAGACAAAGGCAGCAAAGGCAAAGAAGCGAAAAAGACCGCCAAACCTGCCGCTCCTGCCGCACCGCAACCTGTCGTCAGCGTGGAAGAACAGGCTCAACGCGATGAAGAAGCCCGTCGTGCCACCGCCCTGCGTGCGCATCAAGAAGCCTTGTTAAAAGAAAAACAAGAGCGTCAAGCACGCCGAGAAGCTATAAAACAACAGGCCGAGAAAGACTCAAAACCTACTAAAGAAGCCAAATCAGGCGAACGCAATAAACCTGCCGAGAAAGCCAAAGCAGCATCCGGCGAAGGCAAATCCGAACACAACGCACGCGGTAAAAAAGAAGACCGTCGTGAGCGTGATGAAGACACTCAAGGTCGCAATGCTAAAGGCAAAGGCGGCAAAGGCGGTCGCGACCGCAACAATGCTCGCAATGGCGACGACGAGCGCGTACGCGGCGGCAAAAAAGGCAAAAAACTCAAACTTGAGCCAAACCAACACGCCTTCCAAGCGCCGACCGAACCTGTCGTACACGAAGTTTTGGTGCCTGAAACCATTACCGTTGCCGACTTGGCACACAAAATGGCCGTTAAAGGCGTCGAAGTGGTTAAAGCCCTGATGAAAATGGGCATGATGGTAACCATCAACCAATCTATCGACCAAGACACTGCCCTGATTGTGGTGGAAGAACTCGGCCACATCGGTAAACCTGCCGCCGCCGACGACCCTGAAGCATTCTTGGATGAAGGCGTTGAAGCAGTAGAAGCCGAAGCATTGCCGCGTCCTCCGGTTGTTACCGTGATGGGTCACGTTGACCACGGTAAAACCTCCCTGCTGGACTACATCCGCCGTGCCAAAGTGGTACAAGGCGAAGCGGGCGGCATTACCCAACACATCGGTGCATACCACGTTGAAACCCCACGCGGCGTGATTACCTTCTTGGATACTCCGGGTCACGAAGCATTTACCGCCATGCGTGCGCGCGGTGCGAAAGCAACCGATATCGTGATTCTTGTGGTAGCAGCCGACGACGGCGTAATGCCTCAAACCATCGAGGCGATTGCCCACGCTAAAGCCGCGGGCGTGCCTATGGTGGTAGCGGTAAACAAAATCGATAAAGAGGCGGCCAATCCCGAGCGTATCCGCCAAGAGCTGACTGCGCACGAAGTCGTGCCTGACGAATGGGGCGGTGATGTACAGTTCATCGACGTTTCCGCTAAAAAAGGCCTGAACATCGATGCATTGCTCGAAGCTGTCTTGCTCGAAGCCGAAGTTTTGGAACTGACTGCCCCAGTCGATGCACCTGCCAAAGGCATTATCGTTGAGGCACGTTTGGACAAAGGCCGCGGCGCGGTTGCCACATTGCTGGTTCAAAGCGGTACGCTGAAAAAAGGCGATATGCTGCTGGCCGGTACTGCATTCGGTAAAATCCGTGCAATGGTTGACGAAAACGGCAAAGCCATCAATGAAGCCGGCCCGTCTATCCCTGTCGAAATCCTCGGCTTGTCCGACGTACCGAACGCAGGCGAAGATGCAATGGTATTGGCCGACGAGAAAAAAGCGCGCGAAATCGCCCTCTTCCGTCAAGGCAAATACCGCGACGTGCGCTTGGCCAAACAACAGGCCGCGAAACTGGAAAACATGTTCAACAACATGGGCGAAAACCAAGCCCAATCCTTGTCCGTCATCATCAAAGCAGACGTACAAGGTTCTTACGAAGCTTTGGCTGGCAGCCTAAAAAAACTGTCCACCGACGAAGTGAAAGTGAACGTGTTGCACAGCGGTGTTGGCGGTATTACCGAATCTGATGTCAACTTGGCCATCGCTTCCGGCGCATTCATCATCGGCTTTAACGTCCGTGCAGATGCTTCCGCACGCAAACTGGCTGAGAATGAAAACGTGGAAATCCGTTACTACAACATCATTTACGATGCCATCGACGACGTGAAAGCCGCCATGAGCGGTATGCTCTCTCCGGAAGAGAAAGAGCAAGTAACCGGTACGGTCGAAATCCGTCAGGTTATCTCCGTTTCCAAAGTCGGCAATATTGCAGGCTGTATGGTTACCGACGGTGTGGTCAAACGCGATTCCCATGTCCGCCTCATCCGCAACAATGTAGTTATCCATACCGGCGAGCTGTCTTCTTTGAAACGCTACAAAGACGACGTCAAAGAAGTCCGCATGGGCTTCGAGTGTGGTCTGATGCTCAAAGGCTACAACGAGATTATGGAAGGCGACCAACTCGAATGTTTCGATATCGTCGAAGTTGCCCGTACTCTGTAATCAGACAGGCCGTCTGAAAAATCAGAAGCAGGTTTTGCAATGCGAAACCTGCTTCTTTTTTTCAGACGGCCTTTTTACAACCATTCATAGTTTGAAACTATGGAAATTAATGTGTGGTATATAAGAAACAAAACAGCCGCACAAGGCAAAGCCATTTGTCAAAAGAATAGACGGCAAACTAAGCCTGATAAGGCTCTCTATATATTGTCATATCTTAACGTTTCTGTTGTTTTTATCAAGTTTCGGCACTAGTATATACAGCCTAAACACAATACAAATTAAGCAATACCGGCCATATGCCGGATACGTTTACTTCCTTGTTACTCTCATCAATATCTAAAGAAAATATCATGACAATCAAAAAAGCAATGCGCAATTTGAATTACGACATTTAGAGCAATTGCAGCCATCTCCCCTTGCACAAGCAACAACAGGCACATCGGGAGATGACGTTTATTATGTAACCCGCAGCGACGATAAAATCATTGAAAACCCAAATGGCAGAGATGATACGGTTTACAGTTGAAAACCGGCGATGATTGGGTCTTAACCATCAAAGATACAGGCGACACCCTGACCATCCATGACATTGCCAACAATAATGTCGACAGCTTTGTATTCGAAAACGGTAAGAGCTACACCGCCGACGAAATCAACAAAGCACTGATTACTGAAAATACACAAAACAACGGTATCCTGTAAAACTCAAAGGCCGTCTGAAACCTTAATTCAGACGGCCTTAGTCCTTTGCTGATTTATTTATCGTTCTGCTATATAATTATTCTCATTCGAATTCACAAGAAAGAATAAAAATGGATGCCTTAAATCTCCTCACCACGCGTCGCTCTTCCAAAAAACTGACTGCTCCGGCACCCAATGCCGAGCAACTGGAACAAATGCTGCAAGCGGCAACACAAGTTCCTGATCACGGCAATATGCGCCCTTACCGCTTTACTGTGATTCAAAGCGAAGTCGGCTTACAACGTTTCCGCGAGCTGTTGAGCAATACCGTTACCGAACTCAACTTCGGCGATGATACCATGAAAAAAGCCGAACGCGTCGGCAACATGGCGCCTATGATTATCGGCGTTACATTTACGCCAAACCGTGAAGTGGCAAAACCCAAACCTGAATGGGAGCAAATGCTGACTGCCGGCTGCGCCGCCTATGCTTTACAACTGGCTGCTTCTGCTCAAGGCTTCGACAACGTTTGGATTACGGGCATGTGGGTCAACAGCCCATTGTTGCGCGAAGCATTTGAGTGTGCCGACAAAGACAAAATCATCGGTCTGATGATGATTGGTTCGCCGACAGAAGAAGGCGGCGGCCCGAAAAATACCAACTTGGAATGTTTTACAACTTATTGGTAAAGCCTGAAAACACTAAGGCCGTCTGAAAACCTGATTTAATGGTTGTTTAGACGGCCTTTTTATATCTATTATCGAAGCATCAAGCCGGATACATAAACGCTTCAATTTCTTCCAAAGAAATATCCGCCGTCGCGCCATGGCGTGAAGCCACCAATGCACCCAACGCACAAGCAAAAGCAATGGCTTCTTGAGGAGGCGCATTGTTCAGCAGTTTGTAAGTCAAGCCGCCAAGGAAGCTGTCGCCGGAGCCAACGGTATCCACCACTTTGACGCGGAAACCGCAATGACGGTATAACTCGCCGTCCTTATACAAAACCGCGCCATGGCTGCCTAAAGTCACGCAAAGGATTTTGACGCCGGTCAGCTCAACGAGGTAGCCGATATTTTGCTCGATACTGTGATAAGGAGAGCCATAGGCCGCAGCCAATTCATACAACTCATCATCATTGAGTTTGACCATATCGGACTGTTTCATGGTCTCCAACAAGCGGTCAAGATCATAATGGGGCTTGCGCAGATTAACGTCAAAAATTTTGAATTTGGCTTCTTTCAGCAAAACAGCCAAGCTTTTACGCGAAACTTCATCACGGGTTGCCAAGCTGCCAAAAACGAAAGCATCGGATTCTGCCACACGTTTGATTGCCGCATCATCAACCGCAATCCTGTCCCACGCGCAAGGATAGACAATCTCATAAGACGCGCTGCCACACTTATCCAAATGTACTTTCACCAAGCTGGTCGAACATTCATGACAAACCTGCAAATAATCAGTATTGACGTTTTTGCTTTGAATCTGGCGTAGCAATTCTTCGCCATCGGCATCATCGCCACGACGGCTGATGATGGCAGTATCGATACCCAAAGACTGCAAACGAACGGTAACATTCAGGGGTGCACCACCCAATACCTTTCCGTTTGGAAAATCGTCCCACAGCACTTCGCCGAAACTGGTTACTTTCATTCTTGGCCTTCCTTTTTTGAGGTTGATTGGCAGGGTCTGCACGCCCAACAGATTTTTTGCAAATCATGTACTTGTAGTAAAACTCCAGCATCAGGGGCAAAAGTATTATGTTTTAAAATATTGGGACTGACAAGCAATTAAGGGCATATCAGACAATAAACTTGATTCATCACAAAATTATATTGTTCCTATTTTTTTCTTTTTCTTTCACATTTATCCCTTTCTATTTCATTAAAACAAAATATTCTGAAATTTAAATACAAAAGGCCGTCTGAAAACTGATTCAAACAATTTTCAGACGGCCTTTATCGAATTATTGCAGTGTTTAGACTACAACTTCTTCTTTTTTCTTCACTTCTTTGGCAATGTTCTCACGGCTCAAGCCAAACATCAGCAAGAGCGGGCTGGCAACCAATACGGAAGAGTAAATACCGAACACGATACCGATGGTCAGCGCCATAGAGAAACCGTGCAAGGCTGCACCGCCGAACACCAGCATAGAAACAACCATTGCCTCGGTCGAACCGTGGGTAATGATGGTACGGCTCATGGTTGCGGTAATCGCGTTGTCGATGACTTCCGGCACGGTGTGGCCGCGCATATGCGGCTTACGGAAGTTTTCACGAATACGGTCAAACACAACCACGGATTCGTTCACGGAGTAACCCAAAACTGCCAAAATACCTGCCAAGACAGTCAGTGAGAATTCCCATTGGAAGAAGGCGAAACAGCCGAGAATAATCACGATATCGTGCATATTCGCAATAATCGCAGATACTGCAAAACGCCACTCAAAACGCATGGACAAGTAAATAATGATACCTGCCACTACGAAGCCCAATGCCATCAAACCATTGGTAACCAATTCTTCGCCAACCTGAGGGCCGATAAATTCGACTTGGCGCAAAGTAACGTCAGGATTGTCTTTTTTCAGCAAATCCATCACTTGGTTGGACAGCTGGGCAGACGTTACGCCTTCTTTGTTCGGCAGGCGGATCATGATATGTTTATTCGTACCCAATGCCTGAACCTGTACATCACCCATTTTCAGCGTATCGAGGCGTTCGCGCGTTTGATTCACATCCACGCCCTGCTGATATTGGACTTCCATTACCGTACCGCCGGTAAATTCGACGGAGAAATTCAGGCCTTTGGTTACCAAAAAGAACACGGCGGCGATAAACGTAACCAACGAAATAAAGGTCGTCAGTTTGCCGTAGCTCATAAACGGAATATCGCGTTTGATTTTAAATAATTCCATGTTTTACTCCTTGCCTTCTGCCATTTCAGCTTTCGGCTTCCATACCGCACCAATGGAAATATTCCGCAATTTGCGACGGCGGCCGTACCACAGGTTAACCAAAGCACGGAACACGACCACAGACGAATACATCGAGGTCAGAATACCGATACAGTGCACAACAGCAAAACCACGTACAGGGCCGGAACCAAATACCAACAAAGCAATACCGGCAATCAGAGAGGTCAAGTTAGAGTCGACAATGGTTGCCCAAGCATGTTGGAAACCGAGGTTGATGGCCTGTTGAGGTGGTATACCTGCGCGTAATTCTTCACGGATACGTTCGTTAATCAATACGTTGGAGTCAATCGCCATACCCAATGTCAATGCCAACGCAGCAATACCCGGCAGGGTCAGCGTTGCCTGCATGGCAGACAAAATACCTACCAAGAACAAGATATTGGTACTCAAAGCGATGGTAGAGAAGAAACCCATCAGGCGGTAGTAAACCACCATAAATGCGGCAACGGCGGCAAAGCCCCACAAGGTAGAATTGAAACCTTTTTCAATGTTTTCCTTACCCAAAGACGGGCCGATGGTACGTTCTTCGACAATCTGCATAGGCGCAGCCAGCGAACCGGCACGCAGCAACAATGAAGTATCGTTGGCTTCGGCAGTTGTCATGCTACCGGAAATTTCCACACGGCCACCGGTAATGGCGGAGCGGATGACAGGCGCAGTCACAACTTCGGATTTACCTTGGTCGATCAACACCATAGCCATACGTTTACCCACATTGGCCGAAGTCAATTCGCCAAAAATGCTGCCACCTGCGCTGTCCAAGCTCAGGCTCACAGCAGGAGCGCCCATTTGGTCAAAGCTAGGTTGCGCGTCGTTGATGTTGTCGCCGGTCAGTTCAACTTGTTTGTTGACCAAAATAGTTTCCGGATGATCGCCACCGCTTGACAGTAACTCATAACCAGTCGGTACATTACCGTTTAAGGCTTCTTGCAGTTTAATCGGATCGTCTTCCACCATGCGTACTTCCAAAGTCGCAGTACGACCGATAATGTCTTTTGCTTTGGCAGTATCTTGTACACCCGGCAGCTGTACAACAATGCGGTCAAGACCGGATTGTTGGATAACCGGTTCTGCCACACCCAATTCATTCACACGGTTGTGCAAAGTGTTGATGTTTTGCTTAACCGCATCAGAGCGTACTTTATTAATCGCCTCTTCAGACAGAGTCAGCACGATATTGTTACCGTCTGCAACTAAAGTGGCTTCAGGGAACATTTTTTGCAACTGAGGCAAGGCCTTTTGTACATCGGCGGCATCTTGCAGAGGTACGGTCAGACCGTTTTCAGCCTGATGCACCGTACCGGTACGGATTTTTTCGCGACGCAATTCGCGGCGGATGTCGCCGGCGTAACGTTCAAACGTTTTCTGCATCGCGGCTTTCATGTCCACCTGCATGGTGAAATGCACACCACCACGCAAGTCCAGACCCAAGAACATCGGATTGGCTTTAATTTTCTCCATCCACTCAGGACTGTCCGCCAAAAGATTGAGCGCGGTAATATAGCCTTCGCCCAAAGTGTTTTCGATGACATCACGCGCTTTCAATTGCGTTTCAGTATCTTTAAAACGCACTTTCAGCGAGTTATCGACAATGAACATACCGTCAGTCTGAATACCTGCGCTTTGCAACGCAGAAGACACTTTCGACTGGGTTTGCTCATTGATAACGATGGCTTGTCGGTTGGTCGATACCTGTACGGCAGGCGTTTCACCGAAAAGGTTGGGCAACGAGTAAACAGCCGCAACCACAATCGTGAACGCAATCAGCAGGTATTTCCATAAAGGATAACGGTTCATGGTAAACCTTTGCTTTATTTATAAAGGCAAACAGCCGCACTCGGAAAATGAGGCGGCTTTTCGCAAAAAAACGGATTATTCGGCTTTCGCGGCAATCGCGTTGCGTTCTACTTCCACTTCGATTCTCGCACCTTGGCCGATGTCGACAGTGTAGAATTGCTCGCCGACTTTGGTCACACGGCCTTTGAACCCTGCAGCCAAAACGACTTTATCGCCTACTTTCAAAGCAGCCAGCATAGCTTGGTGTGCTTTGAATTTCTTTTGTTGAGGACGCATAATCAGGAAGTAAAACACCACCATAATCAGCAGTAAAGGGGCAAATTGAGCCACAGCTTGATTCATAATATATCCGTTCTTTTAAGTTTTAAGATAAAGTAAAAAACTGCATACAGCCCAAAACGCAGTTGGTCGGACTGTAAAATTGAGCTATTCTAAAGGCCGTCTGAAAAATTTCCAAGCATTTCCGTATTTATTAACCATATTTAGCAGTCCGTGCGACTCGTTCGAGACACACTTTCCATGCTTAAAAAAATCATTTGGCGCGTGCGTACCCTACTGCGTCGATTACTTGGCAAAAATGCCCGCACCGTATGGATTTCCCATCCTATATTTCTGCAGCACCAGCCGGGCACCAACCACCCCGACAAGCCCGAACGCATCAGCGCCATTCAAGCCGCCTTAAAAAAGGAAGGCATTTGGCGTCATCTGCAAACCGCTGAAGCACCCGAAATCAAAGATGCGCAACTGGCATTGGTCCACTCGCGCAATTATCTGCACGAATTGGAAGCCGCCCAGCCGCTTCCCGGCAAAATCCACCGCATCGATGACGATACGGTCATCAGCCACGACTCCCTCCAAGCCGCCCGCTTTGCAGCCGGAGCCGTTGTCAAAGCAGTCGATATGGTGATGAACAAAAAGGCTTGGCATGCTTTTTGCGCCATCCGCCCACCCGGCCACCATGCCCACAGTAACAGCGCCAGCGGATTCTGCCTCGTCAACAACACCGCCGCCGGTGTAATGCACGCCATTGCCCAATACCGTCTGCAACGCATCGCCGTCATTGATTTCGACGCCCATTTCGGCGACGGTACGGCGGAGATTCTCCGAGACGATCCGCGCGTGATGTTTTTCAACCTGTTTGAAACCGACATCTTCCCCTTCCCGGAGGCGGAACAATACGCCGGCAGCAAAAATATGCTGCATACACCCCTCAAACCGGGCACAGGCAGCCGTATCTTCCGCACGACCATCCGCGAACAATGGCTGCCCAAGCTCACGGCTTTCCGTCCCGAGTTGGTGTTGCTTTCAGCCGGTTTTGACGGACACAAACAAGACGAAACAGGCCGTCTGAACCTGCATGAAGCCGATTTTGCCTGGCTGACGCACAAAATCGTCCAAGCAACGGCAAGCTGTCAGGGACGTGTCGTTTCCGTACTGGAAGGCGGATATACCTTGGAATCCCTGTCCAAATCCGCCGCCGCCCACATCCGCGTATTGGCAGGCTTGAGCAAGGCCGATTACGTCATCGCCTACCAAAAGCATTTGAAGCGCGGCAAAAGTAACAATCCTACGCAATAACGCATTTAAACTATCGACCCAGGCCGTCTGAAAACACATCATCCGTTTCAGACGGCCGGCCTTTTTTTCATTTACACACGTTAATTTGAGCAAAGACAAACCATTTCCATATTATCAGTAGTAAAATAACAAAAATAAAACGGACAAATAAAAATAGTTCACACACCTCACTGCTACCCTTTCCCCAATTGACCGTCTTTTTCAGACGGCCTCCATTTAAAAAAAGGAGCGTTACAATGAAAGCAGCACGTTTTTACAACAAAGGCGACATCCGCATCGAAGACATTCCAGAGCCAACCGTCGCTCCGGGTACTGTCGGCATTAATGTTGCTTGGTGCGGTATCTGCGGTACCGACCTGCACGAATTCATGGAAGGCCCGATTTTCATTCCACCTTGCGGCCACCCACACCCAATCTCAGGCGAGTCTGCACCAGTCACCATGGGTCACGAGTTCTCCGGCGTGGTTTATGCCGTAGGCGAAGGCGTGGACGACATCAAAGTCGGCCAACACGTTGTGGTCGAACCCTACATCATCCGCGACGACGTACCGACCGGCGAAGGCAGCAACTACCACCTCTCCAAAGACATGAACTTCATCGGCTTGGGCGGCTGCGGTGGTGGCTTGTCTGAAAAAATCGCCGTCAAACGCCGTTGGGTACACCCTATTTCCGACAAAATCCCATTGGACCAAGCCGCTTTGATTGAGCCTCTGTCCGTCGGCCACCACGCTTATGTCCGCAGCGGCGCGAAAGCAGGCGACGTCGCATTGGTCGGTGGCGCAGGCCCGATCGGTTTGCTGCTTGCCGCCGTGTTGAAAGCCAAAGGCATCAAAGTCATCATCACCGAATTGAGCAAAGCGCGCAAAGACAAAGCCCGCGAATCCGGCGTTGCCGACTACATCCTCGACCCGTCCGAAGTCGACGTCGTCGAAGAAGTGAAAAAATTGACCAACGGCGAAGGCGTAGACGTCGCATTCGAATGTACCAGCGTGAACAAAGTTCTGGATACTTTGGTTGAAGCGTGCAAGCCCACGGCCAATTTGGTTATCGTCTCCATCTGGAGCCACCCCGCCACCATCAACGTCCACAGCGTCGTGATGAAAGAGCTGGACGTGCGCGGCACCATCGCCTACTGCAACGACCACGCCGAAACCATCAAACTGGTGGAAGAAGGCAAAATCAACCTTGAGCCTTTCATCACCCAACGCATCAAACTGGACGAATTGATTTCCGAAGGCTTCGAGCGCTTGATCCACAACAACGAATCCGCAGTAAAAATCATTGTTAATCCTAATCTTTAATCCTAGGGCTTAAAGAATAAACAGGCCGTCTGAAACTTTTCAGACGGCCTGCGTACTTGATAAATTCCCGAATGGCCCAATTCTATGCCGACCATTCACTTATCAAGAGTAAAACTCCATGAATCCAAAATAGGCCACACTCTTTCAAACATACACCCTCAATAACGGCGTAACCATCAAAAACCGCCTTGTCGTCGCCCCCATGACCCATTTCGGCTCACAAGCCGACGGTTTGATCAGCGACCAAGAGCGTACCTTCCTCAGCAACCGTGCAGGCGATATGGGCTTGTTTATCACTGCCGCCACTTTGGTTCAAAAAGACGGCAAAGCCTTTCACGGCCAACCTGAAGCCACAGGCGAACACTGCCTCGACAGCCTGAAAGAAACCGCACAAATCCTGCAACAACAAGGCGCAAAAGCGATTTTACAAATTCATCACGGCGGTTCCAAAGCCATGAATGACCTTTTGGACGGTCTCGACAAAATCAGCGCTTCCGCCAGCGAAGCCGAACACGCACGCGAAGCGACCGAAAAAGAAGTCGAAGCACTCATCGCCTCTTATGCGCAAGCCGCCGATTTGGCGCTTCGTGCCGGTTTTGACGGTGTGGAAATCCATGGCGCGAACGGCTATTTAATCCAACAGTTTTACTCTGCCCAAAGCAACCGCCGCAACGACCAATGGGGCGGCAGCTTGGAAAACAGAATGCGCTTTCCTCTGGCCGTTATCGATGCCGTGGTTGCCGTCCGTGAAAAACACCAGCGCGACGACTTCATTATCGGCTACCGCTTCTCTCCCGAAGAGCCGGGCGATGACGGCTTAACCATGACTGAAACCGGCGCACTGATTGACGCATTGGTACAAAAACCGCTACAATATCTGCACGTTTCCCTGTGGGAATTTGATAAAAAAATCCGTCGCGGCGGCGATACCGCGCAAACCCGTATGCAGTTCATCCACGAACGCATCAACGGCAAACTGCCGCTTATCGGCGTGGGCAACCTGTTTACCGCCGACCAAATTTTGGCTGCCTATGAAACCGGCTGGGCAGAATTTATCGCATTGGGCAAAACCGTGATGATTAATCCGCACATCGCCACACAAATCCGTGAAGGCCGCGAAGATGAAATCGAAACGCAACTCGACCCAACGCGTGCCGACCATTACGGCCTCCCCGACACCTTGTGGGGCTTTGCCTCCAGCGGTCAGCTAAATAGAGAGTAAATTAGTTTAGGAGAAAAAGATGAAAGCTACTGAATTGAATGAAAAACTTATTGTTGCAGAAGACGCTTTGGCTGAATTGTCAAAAGATGACCTTGTATCTCTTTTATGTGAAATTGGTTATAGTCCTGCGGCTATTGATGTATTGACAGAATATCAGGAATTTGTCAAAGCTTTTCGAAAGAAACTAGGTTTGCTCTAATCCGAATGCCCCCCGTGAAAACTGGCCCTTATGGCCTGACAATCTAACAGGAGAAAATAAACATGTCACGTATTGGTAATAAAGTTATCGTGTTGCCTGCTGGTGTTGAACTCACTAACAATGACAACGTAATAACTGTAAAAGGACCTAAATACGCAATCATGGCTGCCGCCGGTAAAAGGCGCGGAATGGAAACCGATGGATATTTAATCATCGATTCATAAACAAAGGCCGTCTGAAACTTTTCAGACGGCCTTTGTTTTGGTGCAAACATTGAATTATCAAGCATTTTTTTGTACAATTCCGCATCTTTCAATCTATTGCAGGGCGTGTTGCACACGCCCTTATTTTAGCCTGTTTTCCAACACCCATATCCTTCAGGCCGTCTGAAAAAACGGCCTGAACCTTTTTGCAAAGAAAACCATGTCCCAAGAAATACTCGACCAAGTGCGCCGCCGCCGCACGTTTGCCATCATCTCCCACCCTGACGCGGGTAAAACCACGCTGACCGAAAAGCTGTTGCTGTTTTCAGGTGCGATTCAGAGCGCGGGTACGGTAAAAGGCAAGAAAACCGGCAAATTCGCCACCTCCGACTGGATGGAAATCGAAAAGCAGCGCGGCATTTCCGTGGCATCCAGCGTGATGCAGTTCGACTACAAAGACCACACCGTCAACCTCTTGGACACGCCGGGACACCAAGACTTCTCCGAAGACACCTACCGCGTTTTGACCGCCGTGGACAGCGCGTTGATGGTCATCGACGCGGCAAAAGGCGTGGAAGCGCAAACCATCAAACTCTTGAACGTCTGCCGCCTGCGCAATACGCCGATTGTTACCTTCATGAACAAATACGACCGCGAAGTGCGCGATTCTTTGGAATTGCTGGATGAAGTGGAAAATATTTTAAAAATCCGCTGCGCGCCCGTTACTTGGCCTATCGGCATTGGCAAAAACTTCAAGGGCGTGTACCACATCCTGAACGATGAAATCTATCTCTTCGACGCAGGCGGCGAACGTCTGCCGCACGAATTCGACATCATCAAAGGCATCGACAATCCCGAACTGGAACAACGCTTTCCGCTGGAAATCCAGCAGCTGCGCGACGAAATCGAATTGGTGCAGGCGGCTTCCAACGAGTTCAATCTTGACGAATTTCTCGCCGGCGAACTCACGCCCGTGTTCTTCGGCTCGGCGATTAACAACTTCGGTATTCAGGAAATCCTCAATTCATTGATCGACTGGGCTCCCGCGCCGAAACCGCGCGACGCGACCGTACGCATGGTTGAGCCTGACGAACCTAAGTTCTCCGGATTTATCTTCAAAATCCAAGCCAATATGGACCCGAAACACCGCGACCGTATCGCCTTCTTACGCGTCTGCTCCGGTAAATTCGAGCGCGGCATGAAGATGAAACACCTGCGCATCAACCGCGAAATCGCCGCTTCCAGCGTAGTAACCTTCATGTCGCACGACCGCGAGCTGGTGGAAGAAGCCTACGCCGGCGATATTATCGGTATCCCGAACCACGGCAACATCCAAATCGGCGACAGCTTCTCCGAAGGTGAACAACTGGCGTTTACCGGCATCCCATTCTTCGCGCCCGAACTGTTCCGCAGCGTACGTATCAAAAACCCGCTGAAAATCAAACAACTGCAAAAAGGTTTGCAACAGCTTGGCGAAGAAGGCGCGGTACAGGTCTTCAAACCGATGAGCGGCGCAGATTTGATTTTAGGTGCGGTCGGCGTGTTGCAGTTTGAAGTCGTTACCTCGCGCCTCGCCAATGAATACGGCGTAGAGGCCGTGTTTGACAACGCATCCATCTGGTCGGCGCGCTGGGTATCGTGCGAAGACAAGAAAAAGCTGGCGGAATTTGAAAAAGCCAATGCAGGCAACCTTTCGATAGACGCTGGCGGCAACCTCGCCTACCTCGCGCCTAACCGCGTAAACTTAAATCTGACGCAAGAACGCTGGCCGGACATCGTGTTCCACGAAACACGCGAGCATTCGGTTAAACTGTAAAACAAAAAGGCCGTCTGAAACTTCCAGACGGCCTTTTTTTCATTCGATATCAACCCAATAAATCCCAAGCAAACTTTCCAATGGTCAGGCACAGCAGCAACATAAATCCGTAACGCAGCTCAAATATTGTCTTATTTTAGCTTTTAGCACCTCACCAAACATTTTCGGAATAAATGTTGACTTTAACCTTAGGTCAAAGTTTATGATTTGTGCTCCTTCAGTTATCACATAGGCGAAAAACATGAAAAAACTTATGACTTTTATCACACTTAGCGCTGTTGCAATTTCAAATTATGCCCAAGCTAATGAACAACCGCATCAAGCACACATGAATATGCCAATGTCGACAGATTCTGCAATGCAACAAGAATTAATGCAAGGTATGAATCAAATGAATCAAGACATGATGGCTGCTGCGCAATATAAAGATCCTGATGTTGCTTTTGCAGCAGGTATGTTGCCACACCATATTGGCGCAGTAAAAATGGCGGAAGTTGAATTAAAATACGGAAAGGATCCTGAGATGCGTAAGCTTGCTGAGGATATTATTAACGCACAACAAGCGGAAATTGAACAAATGCAAAAATGGCTTAAAGCACACAACAAAAAAAGCTCCGTAAAATGATCTGACCCCAAAAGTTAGACTGATTTAGTTCAAGGACTGAGTTCTGTAATTCACAGAGCTCAGTCCTTTTAGTTTCCCTTGAATGCGCTCATGGTTGTAATAATGAATGTACTCATGAATCGTTTTTTCCAGTTGTTAGAACGTCTCAAATCATTTACCGTAATAACATTCCATTTTTAATCGTCCAATTGATGACCTTTGCCGAAGCGTTGGCCGCTAAAAAATCATAGCCGTAAAAGCGGACGAACACAAAAGCCAGCAGGCTGCCCGTTCCCGGCCCGAACACACCGTCGTAAAACCCGATTAACGCGCTGAAAAACAAGCCCCATAAGGTTTCACGGCGCGTCAGCTTTTCAGTGCGCACCGTCTGCCCCAAGTCTTTTTTCAAAAAAGTGTACAGACACATGGCAATCATAATGACCAACATCGTCGGTTTCATGTATTGCACGGGGAAATACACCACCGTTTTCGCGCCCAAATATGAAGCGGCAAATGCCAACGCCGCCGCAGGCAACAGCATTTTCCACGGCACTGGGATTCGGCGCAGATATTGCCCCGTCGCGGTTAACGTGCCGCAACAGGAAGCAAATTTATTGACACCCATCACTGAAGCCACAGGCGTAGCGTTTGGCAATAGGTTGAACAATCCGGGAATCTGCAACAGCCCTCCGCCGCCAACGGCCGCATCCATCAGCCCGGCGGCAAAGCCGACCAACACCAGATAATAAAAAAACGAATCTGCAAGCATAATGCCCATCTCAAAAAAGCAAAGCGATTTTGCGCGTGTTTGCCTGTCCTGACAACCTACAAGGCCGTCTGAAAACCATACGTTCAGACGGCCTTTTGTTATTTGGCAATGTTTACAGCTTATTGCTTACGCTTGTCCCACCATGCAAACAAGTTGCCCAAAACCGTTCCCGATACAGAGTGCCAAACGCAGGCAACGGCGGCGGCAACGGCAGACTCGGCATTACCGGGAAAGAATTTAGCGCTCAAACCGGTGGCAAGTCCGGCATTTTGTACACCGACTTCGATGGCAAGGGTGCGTTTTTTGGCGGTATTCATGCCAGTCAGCGCGCCGCTGTAATAGCCAAGAATATAGCCGCCGATGTTGTGGGCAGCGATGGCGAGTACCATCACGAAGGCGGATTCGGCGAAACGATGGCCGTGAACGGCAGCAACGCCGCCGACAATACAGGCAAATGCAACAACGGCAACGGCAGGCATAATCGCGCGCACGTCTTCAAACCAATGTTTTTTATGCAGCAAGATATTGGCGGCAGAGCCGATAACGACAGGCAACAGGGTAACGAGCAGCATAAATTTGAACATACTCCAGCCGTCCATTTCGACGGTTTGTCCGACCAAATAAGTCATCCACAATGGCGTCATCACAGGAGCGAGGACGGTGGAAACAGTGGTCATGCCAACCGAAAAGGCAACATCGCCTTTAGCCAAAAAACTCATGATATTGGACGAAACGCCGCCCGGACAAGTACCGACCAAAACCAAACCTAGCGTCAATCCGGGCGAAAGGTCAAAGGCTTTGGCAATACCGATAGCGAGCAGGGGCATAATCGTGTATTGGGCGATTGCGCCGATAAAAATATCGAGCGGACGTTGCGCCAAAATTTGATAATCTTCTTTGCCCAAAGTCATACCCATACCCAGCATGATGATGCCGAGTACGACGACTTGCGTATCGCCTTTTACCCACGAAAAAGTGGCAGGTTCGATAAAGGCGATGATGGAGGCAAGGACGATGATCAGGGCGGTGAAGCGGGTCATTTGTCGGCTGACTGTGGTCAGAAAGTTCATGTTTTTACTCCTTTGTATGTTTTTATCATGACAATAATTGCCATAATTTAACACATATTAACTCTTATGCGCAATTACAGTAACGCAACAGGAAATCCGCCATCCAATAATGTTTAAAGATAAACCGCACTAATTCCACCTAATATCAACACAAAGGCCGTCTGAAACCTTTTCAGACGGCCTTATCCTATCCGTTAATCATCGATTTATTCGATATTTTGAACCTGTTCGCGCATTTGCTCGATCAAGACTTTCAGTTCTACCGACGCTTGCGTACATTCGGCGGCGATGGCTTTGCTGCCCAAGGTATTGGCTTCACGATTCAACTCTTGCATCAAGAAGTCCAAACGTTTACCTGCGCTGCCCTTACCTTCGGTAACAATGCGGCGCACTTCGGCGATATGGGTACGCAAACGGCTGAATTCCTCATCCACATCGGATTTTTGAATAAACAAAGCAAATTCCTGTTGCAAGCGGTCGTTGTCGATGTTGCCGACGGCTTCTGCCAAACGGGTTTTGACTTTGTCCATATGCGCCTGCAAAAGGCTTGGGAACAGTTCGTTCAAAGCGTCCACAATCTCTTCCATGCCGTCCAGACGTTGCAGCAAATGTTCGCCCAGTTTTTTGCCTTCGCGTTTGCGGGCGGCGGTAAACTCTTTCAACGCGCCGGTCAATAAATCTTTAACACCTTTCGCCAAGGCTTCGGAGTCTTCGCCCTGCCCTGCCAAAACGCCGGGGAAACGCAAAACGTCGGCCACGCTCAGCTTGCCGAAATTGTGTTCCTTACGCCATTCTTTGTTCAAATGCGCCAGTTGTGCGACTAAATCCTGATTGACTTCCAAAGTCTGACCGCCCGAAGCCGCATCTTGCAGCTGAACACGGCATTCCAATTTACCGCGCGCCACGGCCGCGGCAATCTGCTCGCGCAACGCGCCTTCCAAATAGCGCAACTCTTCCGGCATACGGAATTGGACATCCAAATAACGATGGTTGACCGCGCGGATTTCCAAATTAATCCGCTTGCCGCCGCATTCGCCTGCGGCATTGGCAAAGCCGGTCATGCTGTGGATTTGAATAGTTCGTCTTGTAGCCATGGTTTTACTCCGTTTCCAAATACGAGTGAAAGTATGGACACTATAACACACCCGACCGACGATTTTCAGACGGCCTTTGGTGCCAAATTCCTCTATAATTCAAGGCAACCTGTTTTTTATTCTCCCCAAAGGACCATCATGAGCGACTACACCCGCACCGGCCGCGCCGCCGACAGCCTGCGCAACATTAAAATCACCCCCAATTTCCTGCCACATGCCGATGGTTCCTGCCTTATCGAGTGCGGCAACACCAAAGTGATTTGCACGGCCTCCATCGACGAAAACGTTCCCCCTTTTCTGCGCGGTAAAGAACAAGGCTGGGTAACGGCCGAATACGGCATGTTGCCGGCTTCCACTGCCTCCCGTATGCGCCGTGAAGCCGCCGCAGGCAAACAGTCCGGCCGCACACAAGAAATCCAACGCCTGATCGGCCGCTCGCTGCGCGCCGTCGTCGATATGGAAAAACTAGGCGAACGCCAAATCCTGATTGACTGCGACGTCATCCAAGCCGACGGCGGCACGCGTACCGCTTCCATTACCGGTGCCTACGTTGCCCTGCAAATCGCCGTAGACAAACTCCTTTCAGACGGCCTTATCAGCGAAAACCCCATCCGTGAAGCCGTTGCCGCCGTTTCCGCCGGCGTGGTGGGCGGTGTACTGCTTTTGGACTTGGACTATCCCGAAGATTCAGGCTGCGACAGCGACGTTAACATCATCATGACCGCATCTGGCAAAATCATCGAAATCCAAGGCACAGCCGAAGGCGCACCGTTCAGCATCGAAGAATTGGGCAAACTCATTGCCCTCGCGCACAAAGGCATTGCCGAATTAGTCCAACACCAGCAGGCCGCCCTTTTGGCCCGATAATCAACAAGGCCGTCTGAAAACTTTCAGACGGCCTTTTTTAACCCAACCCCTTTATGCGTATTTACTCAAAAAAGCGCGTTCTATCCTTGAATTCCATGTAAAAAATAGTAATAATAACCCTTTTTCCAGCAAACCAAGCTGCCCGACAACCCCCACAAGAAAGCACGAAACATGGCGTTAATCGTACATAAATACGGCGGCACATCAGTAGGCTCGCCCGAACGCATCAAAAACGTAGCCAAACGTGTCGCCAAAGCCCGCGCCGAAGGACACGACATCGTAGTCGTCGTATCCGCCATGAGCGGCGAAACCAACCGACTGGTCGCACTGGCGCACGAAATGCAAGAGCATCCCGATCCGCGTGAGCTGGACGTCGTTCTCGCTACCGGCGAACAAGTGACCATCGGCCTGCTGGCCATGGCCCTGAAAGACATCGGCGTTGACGCCAAGAGCTACACCGGCTGGCAAGTCGCCCTCCAAACCGACACTTCCCACACCAAAGCCCGCATCGAAAACATCGACGACGAAAAAATGCGTGCCGATTTGGCCGCTGGAAAAGTCGTTATCGTAGCCGGTTTCCAAGGCATCAGCAGCGAAGGTAATATCTCAACCCTTGGCCGCGGCGGTTCGGACACCTCCGCCGTTGCCATCGCCGCAGCCCTCAAAGCCGACGAATGCCAAATTTACACCGACGTGGACGGCGTTTACACCACCGACCCACGCGTCGTACCCGAAGCGCGCCGCATGGACACGATCACTTTTGAAGAAATGATCGAACTGGCCAGCCTCGGTTCAAAAGTTTTACAAATCCGCTCCGTAGAATTCGCCGGAAAATACAAAGTGCGCCTGCGCGTACTCAGCAGCCTGCAAGATGGCGGCAACGGCACCCTGATTACCTTTGAAGAGGACGACAACATGGAAAGAGCAGCCGTAACCGGTATCGCATTCGACAAAAACCAAGCACGCATCAACGTACGCGGCGTACCTGACAAACCCGGCGTTGCCTACCAAATCCTCGGCGCAGTGGCCGATGCCAACATCGAAGTCGACATGATCATCCAAAATGTCGGCAGCGAAGGCACAACCGACTTCTCCTTCACCGTTCCACGCGGTGACTACAAACAAACCATCGAACTGCTGCAACAACGCCAAGACAGCATCGGCGCCGCCTGCATTGACGGCGACGACACCGTATGCAAAGTCTCCGCAGTCGGCTTGGGCATGCGTTCACACGTCGGCGTAGCAGCCAAAATCTTCCGCACCCTCGCAGAAGAAGGCATCAACATCCAAATGATTTCAACTTCCGAAATCAAAGTATCCGTCCTGATTGACGAAAAATACATGGAACTGGCTACCCGCGTTCTGCATAAAGCATTCGACTTAGGTAACTAATTCCAGCCTATTAAAAAGGCCGTCTGAAACTTTATTGTTTCAGACGGCCTTTTATATTAAAACTTTGCTGTTTCAATACTCAATCCTTCCCTTCTCTCGAAAAATGCTCAATCTCAAATCCGCTCTGACGATAAGCTCGGAAACGGTCTCGGGCTTCAGCTAAATCTTCCAAGCTGTTGCCTACAATTTCAAGGATACGGTTTGGAATGGCCGGGGCTTGGCTCCAAAAATCGGCAGACAGGTTCAAAACCGTGCAATCTTGCGGAATATTCGGCAATGCGTTTCCAAACGCAAGCAATACCGGCGTTTCAGACGGCATGGGGTCGGTAGGCAGCCAGACTTCATGCGGAATAAAGCTTTCGGGAATCTGCTGCCATAAATCAACGTCTAGTTGCTGCACTGCCGCAGAAGAATCCGACCACACCAAAATCTGCCCGCCATCGCGTATGGCGCGCGCAATCAGGCGGCAGGCAAAGGCGGCCGGCTGGGCGACGTGTGTATAAAAAGTGGCTTTAGGCATGGCGTATTCTTTCGTTTAAGCAATGGATTTGCCGTTTTCAGACGGCCTTTTTGGTTTTCAACAATCTCAAGGCATTGCCCAACACCAGCAGCGAGCTGAAACTCATGCCGAGCGCGGCGATCCACGGGGTAACGTAACCAAACACGGCCAGCGGAACGGCAACCAGATTGTATGCGCTCGCCCAAGTCAGGTTTTGGCGGATGATTTGATGAGTGCGGCGTGCCTGTTCCATCATCACGGGCAAAACGTTCAAATCATCATTGAGCAAAACCACATCCGCACCGTCTCGCGCCACATCGGCACTTGTAGCCACGGCAGCCGATACATCGGCTTGGGCAAGGACGGGGGCATCGTTGATACCGTCGCCGATCATCATGACTTTACGTCCTTGTTTTTGCAAATTTTCTACATAAGCCAGCTTGTCTTCAGGCGTGGCTTCGGCACGATAGGCGTCCAAACCCAGCTCTTGCGCGACTTGGGCTACGGCAGCCTGACGGTCGCCGCTTAAAAGGTGCAGACGGATGCCGTGTTGTTTCAGTTTTTGCAACATTTCAGCGGCACTGTCTTTGATTTGGTCTTCCAGTAAAAAGGCCGTCTGAAAACCGCTTTGATTGCCCAAGAAAATAATGCCGCCTGTGTGGTCGATATGGGCAAAGGTTTCAGGCAGATTACCGGCAATTTCCGAAACAAACGCCGCTTTGCCCAAAGCCCAAACTTGGGTTTCGCCATCAAATTCAATTTGCGCGCTGACACCGTGTCCGATACGGTTGACCCGTTGTTGCACTTTCACATCAAGCGCGGATACAGGGCCGTCTGAAAGCGTATGGTTCAAAATGGCACGGGCGATGGGGTGTTCGGATTGCTGCTCCAATGCTTGGGCGATAGCAAGGGCTTGGGCTTCGTTCAGACGGCCTGCGGACAACATACAGCTGACAGAGAGCTGCCCTTTGGTCAGCGTACCGGTTTTATCAAACACGACGTCGTCAATTTGGGCAAGCGTTTCCAGGCTTTGTTTGCCGCTGATGAGAATACCGTCTTTGGCAAGTGCGCCGGTCGAAGCGGCCAGCGCGGTAGGGGTAGCGAGCGATAAGGCACACGGGCAGGTAATGACTAGCAGGGCAACGGTAATCCACAAGGCGGTGTGTGCGTCTGCATACCATACCCAGCCGATAAAAACAGGAATCGCAAGCAAAAGTTCGCCAAACACAAAACTGGACGCGTATTTTTCGGCCAACTCGGCGGCACGCGGTTTTTGCGCCAGCGCACGGTCGAGCAGTTTAACGATATGGGACAAACGCGTGTTGCCGCCGGTATGATCGGTGCGGATGATTAAAGGGCTGCTGGTGTTGAGTGTACCGGCGGTTACTTTTTCAGACGGCCTTTTCACGATGGGCAGGCTTTCGCCGGTCAACATGGCTTCGTTAACTTCGCTCTCACCGGACAAAACCGTACCGTCCACCGGAATGACTTCGCCGGGTTTCACAACAATCGTATCGCCGATATTGAGGCGGACGACCGCGGCTTCCTCGATGGCTTCGCTTTCAGGATAAGACGGCAAACGGTGGCAGAATGCCGGAACCAATTTAACCAACCGCTCCGCCGCATCGCCTGCTTTGCGTCGGGCAATCTGTTCCATAAAACGCCCGCCCAACAGAAAAAACAGCAACATAGCGATGGATTCAAAATACATGCCCTGCCCTGCGTTGGTGGCCAAGCTGTAAATACCGGCGATAAAGGTCATCACAATGGCAATGGCAATCGGCGTATCCATGCCGACACGGCGGTTTTTCCAGTCGCGCCAGGCGCCGCGGTAAAACGGCAACGCGCTGTAAAACACAACGGGCAACACCATCAAAAAGCCGCCCCAATGCAGGATTTCCAAATAAAGCGGCTCGATGTCGCCGCCGTAAAAATAAGTCGGCAGGGCAAACATCATCGTTTGCATCATGCCCAGACCGGCCACGGCCAATCTGACGATAAACTGTTTGCGTTCCTTCTGCGCCTGCGCTTCGATTTTTTGCGCATCATAAGGCGCGGCGGTATAACCGGTTTGGCGGATTTTCAGCAAAATGTCCGACAATTCGATGTGGGCGCCGTCCCACACCACGCGGCAACGGTGGGTGCTGTAATTCAAATCCACGCGCACCACGCCCTTCATGCGCAACAACTGCTGCTCAATCAGCCACACACACGCGGCGCAGGTAATGCCGCCCAGCATCAACACCGCCTCGCGCTCATCCCCTGTGCCGACCTCGACAAAATCTGCCTGCACTTCAGGCAAATCGTATAGCTTTAATTGCGACAATACTTCCGGCGGCGGCAATTCGGATTTTTCCGCATCTGCGGTACGCTGTTTGTAATAATTGCCCAAACCTGCATCGATGATACTCTGCGCCACCGCTTGGCAACCGGCGCAGCAGGTTTCGTGTTCTTCGTCTTCAAAATGAACCGTCAGATGCAGATGCTCCGGGACTTCAAGTCCGCAATGGAAGCAGTTTTTTTGGGGATGTGTGGAAGATGTCATAATATGTTCGATTTATTTTTCAGACGGCCTGAAACAATCGTTTCAGGATGTTACATTTTAGCAAAAAGCGTTTTTCCGCCTCATTTCATTTACTTTTGAATTAATAGACTGTCGAATTTTATAAAAAATATGGAAAACAAAGTATTGACCGTTTATCAAATGATGAACGGTAACATATAAATACCGTTTATCTTTAAAAACTTCCAATTATTTTAATGTAAAAATGGAACTTTTTTAAAAAATCCAATACATTTTTTATTGACCTCAATCCATTTAAGCAGCATACTTTAAGCATTCCGCGAAGACGGAAATAAAAAAACACACATTTACTTATAAAACTAACTTATTGGGAAACCTCACCATGATTGATCGCCTTATGCCTATCTTCGCCGTTATCGGCATTTTGTCCAGCACCGTATACCTGAGCCTCGCCGCTTGGATGCTTTACGAAAGCGTGTTCAAAAAGAAAAGCCCTCTGTCGGCATAATCCTCGGATTTAAAATTTTACGGTAAGGCCGTCTGAACATTCAGACGGCCTTGTTTCATTCCATACTATCAAGCACTTGGCTGTACGGCCAATTCAATCATCGCTTCGCGCAAACCGTCCAAGCCCAAACTTTCGGCAACGGAAACATTCACGCCGACGGCATGCCCAGAGTTGTCGCGCAAAATGCCTGCTTCACGTATACCCGACGGCAGCAAATCAATTTTGTTGTACACCACCAATTGCGGAATTTCATGCGCGCCAATTTCTTCCAAGACTTCGTTGACATCGTCCATCTGCCGTTCAAAATCGGGATTAGACGCATCGACGACGTGCAGTAATACATCCGCCATCGCCGTCTCTTCCAAGGTAGCGGAAAACGCCGACACCAGCTTGTGCGGCAAATCGCGGACGAAGCCGACGGTATCGGTCAAAATCACGCTCGCCTCGTGCGACAGGAAAAGCCGACGCGCAGTGGTATCCAAAGTGGCGAACAATTGGTCTTTCGCCAATACGTCCGCTTTGGTCAAACGGTTGAACAGGCTGGATTTTCCGGCGTTGGTATAGCCGACAATGGCAAAGGTTTTCAGACGGCCGCTCATACGCGATTTGCGGCGCGTGGCGCGTTGTTTGCGGACATCGGCAAGCTGTTTTTTCAATATCGTGATTTTTTGTCCGATTAAGCGGCGGTCGGTTTCCAACTGGGTTTCGCCCGGCCCTTTCAAGCCGATACCGCCCTTCTGACTTTGCAGGTGTCCATAACCGCGTACCAGCCGTCCGCTCAAATGGTTCAACTGGGCCAACTCCACCTGCAACTTACCTTCCTGTGACTGGGCGCGTTTGGCGAAAATCGCCAAAATCAAACCCACTCTGTCGAGGACGCGGCATTGAAGCTCTTTTTCCAGATTACGCTCTTGTGTCGGCGTGAGTTCGTGGTTGAACACGACCAGTCCGACATCATGCTGCTTGACCACTGCCGCCAACTCTTCCGCCTTGCCCGTACCGACAAACAAAGCCGGATGCGGTTTGTCACGGCGTGAAGTTTCGATAGAAACCAAATCGCCGCCGGCCGCACTCACCAATTCTGCCGCTTCGGTCAAGGCCGTCTGAAAGCCGCGCTCGCGCGTTTCGTTTGCGCTGGAATAGTCCGCCGTCAGCATTACGCCGACCAAGAGGACGCGTTCGGGCTGCTCCAAAGATTTATCGACGGAAAACAGATTGCGCTTGCTCAAAAAATTTCCTTTCAGACGGCCTGACGGCTGAGTCAAAGTGCCGATTAACGGTTTTTCAAAATATCGGCGAAATATTCGGTCACTTCTGCCAAACGTCCGCCCTGCGCGGCATAAGGCTGCATTACGGCCACCAGCTGCTCCAACACTTCACGCGTTTCGGTTTGCGCGTGTTCGCGGTAGAGCCACATATTTTGCATGGTTACCGTGGTCAATGCCTCGCGTACATTAAGCAAGAGCAAGTGGCGGCAAGACTCGTAGCCTTGACGCAAATCGCCGGCCGCATAGGCGGTAACCGACAATTCATAGTCGATGTCCAACTGATAAACATTGCTTTGGACAAAAAGAATATCGTCTGTTGGGAACGGGATACGTTTCGCCATCAGGCCGATTGCATGGGAAATGCGGTATTTCCCTTCCTGACGCAGCATGGTTTGCGCAAGGTAGAGGCACTCGGCACGGCGCGGGTTGTAATCGTAGCCTGCCAGCCAAGTCGCCAAGGCTTCATCGCGTTTGCCCATTAATTTGTAGCACTCGCCCAGCTGTTGGTAAGAAACCGTCACTTCCTCGATCCAACCGCCCAACTCGATGCGTTTTTTAAACCATTCGCTCGCACGCTCGGGCATATCAGAGTCCCAATAAGAACGTGCCGCATAAAAGGCGTAACGCGGTTTCAGGTCTTCATCTTCAGGGCTGTAAAACGCTTTTTCCAAAGAAACAGCGTCAAGCAGGTATTTGTTCGCCATATTGCTGCGCGCGCCAAAACGGCCGCTGAGAACCGTATAGTCGCCATGAAGCGTGGCTTCGCTGGTATCTTGTTTGTCGGTTTCGATAAACTCGTGCAACACGCCGCGCCAGTAGAATGTGCCGTCATTGCGCAACAACAGCGGACGGTAATAAACCACGCTGCCCATGGCATTTCTCATGCGGAGGCGGTAACGGTCGGCGGTCAGCTCGGGCAATTCCAATTTGCCTTCAAAGCGGTCGTCCGCATCAAAAATCAACACGTAATCGGTTTTGTCTTTTGCGTGTTTCAACGCCTGATTGCGGTTGTATGCAAAATTTTGCCAACCATCATGATGAATCTCGCCTGCGATGCCCTTTGCATCGAAAAAGTGGCGGATCACGCCGACGGTATCATCGGTCGAGCCGGTGTCGCTGATGACATAGTAGTCAAGTTTGATATGGTCGGTGATGTTGGCCAGTGTTTCTTCGATGATTGCCGCTTCGTTTTTGACAATCATATTCAAGCAGATGGTTTGGGACATTTTCAATAGCCGCATTTGTTTGGAAAGGTATTATTTTACTTTAGCATTTTGTTTTTTGCACACAAAATACTCAGGCCGTCTGAAGATTGCCTTTCAGACGGCCTGAAGTTTATTTTGCCTTATCTTTTCTCCTGACGACGTATCAGATACACCGCCAACAGTGCAAACAAAACCGTCGGCAATGCGCCCGCCAAAAACGGCGGCACGCCGTACAATTGGCTGGTAAAGCCAAAGAGCCGTCCGGCAAAGTGGAACAGCAAACCGAGGCAGATACCACCGAAAAGTTTCAAGCCCATATTGCCGTGGCGCGTGGTTTGCGGGGTAAAGGCAAAGGCAACAAGCGCCATCACCCATGCGGCAACGGGATACACCAGCTTGCGCCACCATGCGATGGCATAGACTTGGGTATTTTGGTTGTTTTTTTCCAGATGGTCGATGTAGGTGGTCAATTCGCCGACAGACATTTGATCGGGCTTGACGAGCAATACATCCATCAGGTTGCGTTTGACGGAAATCGGCCAGTTTTCTTCGGCGGTAGTAGAAACCTCGACTTTATCTTCGCCCAATATGCTGCGGCGGATATTTTTCAGCTGCCAGCTGCCGTCGGGATTCAAAACGGCTGATTCTGCTTCTGCCGCTTGGGTCAATTCGTTTTTATCGTTGCGCTGCCAAATTTTGATGCCCAAAAGCGTATGGTCGGGCAACATTTCGCGCACGTTGATAATACTGTTTTTTTCTTTCAGCCAAAGGCCGGTATTGCCGGTACTGATTTTGCCGTTGATGGCGGCGGCTTTGATGTTTTCGGCTTTTTGGCTCAGCGTGGGGGCAACCCATTCGCCAAGCGCGACAGTGGCAATGGCAAAAATCAAACCGAACTGCGACAGAATCAACAGCAGCTTTTTGGTGCTCATGCCGCTGGCTTTGATAACGGTCAGCTCGCTGCCGGAAGCCAGTTGGCTGAGGGAAATCAGGCCGCCGATCAAAACAGCTAGCGGCATCAGTTCATATGCGCGCGCAGGCATCTGCATGAAAACATACTGCCCCAATTTTGTGCCGTTATAGCTGCCTTTTCCAAGATCGCCGACTTCGTTGATGATTTCAAAAAAGCTGTACAAAGCGAGGAAGGCAAGGAGGGCGTAAACCGCCATAACCGCCATTTGACGGATGATGTAACGTGAAATCAGGTTCATTTTCCGCCTTTCAATGTCAGACTTTTGGCAACTGCCTGCCAGAAGGGTTGGCTAGGCATACTGCGCACGCGCAGCAGGACGACGGCAATCACAAACATGATGATGTGCATAGGCAGCAGTCCGAGCCAAAAATGGATTTTGCCGTCTTCCACAGCATTGCGCAGGAAGGTCAGTCCGTTTTGGTAAACCAAAAATAGACCGATGGCAATCAGGATATTGTAGGTATGGCCGCTACGCGGATTGAAATAGGAAAGCGGCACGGCAAGCAGGCACAGCAACAAAACGCTGACGGTCAAGGAAATACGCCACATCAATTCCGCCTGGTGTTGGGGATTGCTGCTGCCAATCAGTTGGGCAGTCGGAATGGTGCGGCGGTGTGAAACAGGGTCGATGAGTTTGGGCGTGGTGCTGATAATCAGGCTGAGGTGTTGGAAAGAAACGCGGTTGTAATCGGCTTTGCCGGGCGTACCGCTGTAACGGTAGCCGTCGCGCAATTCAAGCGTGCGTTTGTTGTCGGTCAGCGAAAAATTGCCCTCTTTGGCAAAAACGATGTTGTCGTTGCCGTTTTTGTCCTGCTCACGCAGGAAGAGGTTTTTCATGATGCCGGACTCGGTATCGAAGGTTTCGACAAAATAAACCCTGCCGTTGCGCTTGCCCAAGCTATTGAACTCGCCGGCTTCCACCAAAGACAATTCCTGCTTCTGCTTCAAGATTTCGGCATATTCGCGGCTGCGCAACTCTGCCCACGGCATCACCCAAAGCTGCATGACGGCAATCAAAATGGCAAACGGCACGGCAAACTGCATGACCGGGCGTATCCATTGTTTCAATGCCAATCCGCAGGAGAGCCAGACCGACATTTCGCTGTCACGCCAGTAGCGGGTCAATACGGTCAACGTACTGATAAATGCGGTCAACACCAGCAAAAGCGGGGTCATGCCGATTACCCAGAAGCCGACTAAGGCCAACACGGCATCAATGGCGACACGCCCGTCGGCTGCGCGGCCAAGCAGGTTGATGGCCTGCGTGGACACCAATACCGCCAAGAGGACGACAAAGATGCCGACAGCGGTAAAGGAAAGTTCTTTAATAAAGTTTCTTTGGTAAATCATAAGATTGAGCGTGGTATACGGTTTATGGGAAACCTATATTTATTAATAAGGCTTCAGACGGCATGACACAAATGGAGTACAATGATTTTCATCTGTTCGGACGGTTGGTCAACAGGCCGTCTGAACAACCGACAACCGTTCCAATCAGGAGAATAAACGTGAAATTTAGCACAAAAGCCGAAACTTTGCAGGCTCAACAGGCAGGTGCGCAATTATTTGTCTGCGCCGAAGCATCGCAACTGAGCAACCCGACTGCCCTCGCCCTCTTCGCTTCCCTTGAAGAAGGTCAAAATTTCGCCGACACCAAAATCCCGACGGACAACGGTTTGCAAGCCATTGCCGTCGCCCGCCTCGCTAAAACCGACCGCGCCGCGTTGAACAAAGCCGCCGCCGAAGCCGCCAAATGGGCGCAAAATCAAGAAACGGTCAATGTGGACGTTCATGCTTTCGATGAAGCGCAAGCCGCAGACGTTGCCGGAGCGTTTGCGATTGCGTTCGGCAATGCCACCTACCGTTTCGACCGCTACAAAAAAGAAGCCAAACCGGCCAAATTTGCAGAAGCCGTGTTCCACAGCGCACACGAAGCCGCCGTCAAAGAAGCCCTGCGCGTTGCCGAAGCGCAAGTTTACGGGCAAAGCCTCTGCCGCGACTTGGGCAATGCCGCGCCCAACGAATGCACGCCTGAATTCCTCGCGCGTACCGCCAAAGCCGAAGCCGAAAAATTGGGCGCACACGCCAAAATTATTGAAAAAGACTACATCAAAGAAAACATGGGTTCGTTCTGGTCTGTCGCCAAAGGCAGCGTCGAAGACCCATATTTGGTCGAACTGAGCTATTTCGGTGCGTCCGACAAAGAAGCCGCGCCTGTGGTATTGGTCGGCAAAGGCATTACCTTCGACACCGGCGGCATTTCCCTCAAACCCGGCCTGAACATGGACGAAATGAAGTTCGATATGTGCGGCGCGGCAACCGTCATCAGTACCTTCTGCGCCGCCGTCAAACTGCAACTGCCGATCAACCTGATTGCCATCGTCGCCACTTGTGAAAACATGCCTTCCGGCGCGGCTAACAAACCGGGCGACGTCGTGAAAAGCATGAAAGGCTTGACCATCGAAGTGTTGAACACCGATGCCGAAGGCCGTCTGATTTTATGTGATGCGCTCACTTACGCCGAACAATTCAAACCCAAAGCCGTTATCGACGTCGCCACCCTGACCGGCGCGTGCATCATCGCCTTGGGTCATGACGTCAGCGGCGTGATGGGCAACAATCAGGATTTGGTTGACAGCCTGCTCGCCGCCTCTCACAACGTGGACGACAAAGCATGGCAACTGCCGCTCTTTGAGACCTACAAAGACCAACTCAAATCCAATTTCGCCGACATCCCCAACATCGGCACGCCGGGTGCAGGCACGATTACCGCCGCAACATTCCTGTCCTACTTTACCGAAGACTATCCATGGGCACACCTCGACATCGCAGGTACCGCATGGAAATCCGGCGGTGAAAAAGGCGCGACCGGCCGCCCTGTTCCTTTATTGTTGAACTATCTGCGCAATGTGAAATAAATCTTGGGAGGAAGCCTGCGGGGTTACACATTTCAACCCCGCAGGCCGTCTGAAAACGGAATCCGCATTATCTGACTCAACCTGACAAACGGAGAACCACCATGAAACCACTATTTGCCGCATTATCCGTCGCCCTTCTGCTCGGCACATCCATAAGCGCTCAAGCTGCCGAACAAACCACCCCCACCGACCGCAGCATCCAAGTGTACAAAAAAACCGACTTAGCAGAATGGAACCGCGAAAACGCAGCCGGAGGTCAAGGCCCGTTGCTTGGCAACTTTGCCTTCACGCGCCATCAAACCGCCGACCAAGACGCATTCAAAGAAATCGGCTGGCTCACATTACCGCCTGGCGCTTCCATCGGCCAACACAAACATACCGGCAATGAAGACGTTTACATCATCGTATCCGGCAAAGGCCTGTTTACCGATAGCGAAGGCAAACAAACCGAAGTCGGCGCCGGCGACATCACTATCGCCCGCCCCGGCCAGTCCCACGCGCTCAAAAATATCGGCAAAAAGCCGTTGGTATTCTTAGATTTGATTGCAGAGACCGCTGGCGCTAAAGCCGCCGAAACCAAGTAATGCTTTCAATGAAAGCAAACAATCTGCCATGACTTTCTGCCTTACCCAAACCCGGCAGCAGAGAGATTGTTCCGTTTTCATTTAAACCCACATACAAGCTAAAGGCCGTCTGAAAACCACGCTTCGTTTTCAGACGGCCTTTTTTTCTCAAAAATCTTATCATATAAATGATGTAATGTTATATAATAACAGCCTTTCAAAATATGATGAGAAACTAAAATGACACAAACCACACTCAAGCCCATTGTTTTATCTATTCTTTTAATCAGCACCCCTATCCTCTCCCAAGCGCATGAAACTGAGCAGTCGGTTGACTTGGACGAGGTTACCGTCGTCAGCAAAAGCCGTCCGCGCGCCACATCGGGGCTTTTGCACACTTCGACCGCCTCCGACAAAATCATCTCCGGCGATACCTTGCGCCAAAAAGCCGTCAACTTAGGCGATGCTTTAGACGGCGTACCGGGCATTCATGCCTCGCAATACGGCGGCGGCGCGTCCGCTCCCGTTATTCGCGGTCAAACAGGCAGACGAATTAAAGTGTTAAACCATCATGGCGAAACGGGCGACATGGCGGACTTCTCGCCCGACCATGCCTTGATGGTGGACAGCGCCTTGTCGCAACAAGTCGAAATCCTGCGCGGTCCGGTTACGCTCTTGTACAGCTCGGGCAATGTAGCCGGTTTGGTCGATGTTGCCGATGGGAAAATCCCCGAAAAAATGCCTGAAAACGGCGTATCGGGCGAAGCCGGATTACGTTTGAGCAGCGGCAATTTGGAAAAACTGACATCCGCAGGCATCAATATCGGCTTGGGCAACAACTTCGTGCTGCATACTGAAGGCTTGTACCGCAAATCAGGCGATTACGCTGTACCGCGCTATCAAAAAGAAGAAGGCCGTCTGAAACGACTGCCCGACAGCCATGCCGATTCAAAAACAGGCAGCATCGGCCTGTCTTGGGTTGGGGATAAAGGTTTCCTCGGCGTGGCGTACAGCGACCGTCGCGACCGCTACGGCCTGCCTGCCCACAGCCATCTCTACGACGACTGCCACGCCGACATCATCTGGCAGAAAAGTTTGATTAACAAACGCTATTTGCAGCTTTATCCGCACCTCTTGACCGAAGAAGACGTCGATTACGACAATCCGGGTTTGAGCTGCGGTTTCCACGACGATGATAATGCACACACCCATGTCCACAACGGCAAACCGTGGATAGACCTGCGCAACAAACGCTACGAACTCCGCGCCGAATGGAAGCAACCGTTCCCCGGTTTTGAAGCCCTGCGCGTACACCTGAACCGCAATGACTACCACCACGACGAAAAAGCAGGCGATGCAGTAGAAAACTTCTTCAACAATAAAACACACAACGCCCGTATCGAGTTACGCCACCAACCCATAGGCCGTCTGAAAGGCAGCTGGGGCGTACAATATTTGGGACAAAAATCCAGCGCGCTTTCCGCCATTCCCGAAACCGTCCAACAACCGATGTTGATTGACAACAATGTGCGCCATTACAGCTTTTTCGGTGTAGAACAGGCAAACTGGGACAACTTCACGCTTGAAGGCGGCGTACGCGTGGAAAAACAAAAAGCCTCCATCCAGTACGACAAAGCATTGATTGATCGAGAAAACTACTACAACCAACCCCTGCCTGACCTCGGTGCGCACCGCCAAACCGCCCGCTCGTTCGCACTTTCGGGCAACTGGTATTTCACGCCACACCACAAACTCAGCCTGACCGCCTCCCATCAGGAACGCCTGCCGTCAACGCAAGAACTGTACGCACACGGCAAACACGTTGCCACCAACACCTTTGAAGTCGGCAACAACCACCTCAACAAAGAGCGTTCCAACAATATCGAACTCGCGCTGGGCTACGAAGGCGACCGCTGGCAATACAATCTGGCACTCTACCGCAACCGTTTCGGCAACTACATTTACGCCCAAACCTTAAACGACGGACGTGGCCCCAAATCCATCGAAGACGACAGCGAAATGAAGCTCGTGCGCTACAACCAATCCGGCGCCGACTTCTACGGCGCGGAAGGCGAAATCTACTTCAAACCGACACCGCGCTACCGCATCGGCGTTTCCGGCGACTATGTACGAGGCCGTCTGAAAAACCTGCCTTCCCTACCCGGCAGGGAAGATGCTTACGGTAACCGTCCTTTCATCGCACAGGACGACCAAAACGCGCCTCGCGTTCCGGCTGCGCGCCTCGGCTTCCACCTGAAAGCCTCGCTGACCGACCGTATCGATGCCAATTTGGACTACTACCGCGTGTTCGCCCAAAACAAACTCGCCCGCTACGAAACACGCACGCCCGGACACCATATGCTCAACCTCGGCGCAAACTACCGCCGCAATACGCGCTATGGCGAGTGGAATTGGTATGTCAAAGCCGACAATCTGCTCAACCAATCCGTTTACGCCCATAGCAGCTTCCTCTCTGATACGCCGCAAATGGGCCGCAGCTTTACCGGCGGCGTAAATGTGAAGTTTTAAAATTGGATAGGCAAACAAAAAAGGTTTTCAGACGGCCGTCTGAAAACCTTTTTCTTGTTTTAACCAATCATTCAAAACCGGCAATTAATCTTTCAACACATCTTGCACAGCCGCTTGAATCTTAGCCGCCGCTGCTTCGATTTGCTGTTGTTCGGTAGATAGGTTTGCCACTGTTTCAGCCGGAGCCGCTTGTGAAGCTGGTGCAGCTTGTGGAGCTGCGGCTTTAGGCTCAGATTCAGTTTGCGGCGCAGTCAGCGGCAAACGCGCCAATACAGTGCTGACGCCGGTAACTTTATCACCAATCGCCACTTGCGCCTGAGCATCGACAGGCAGATACATATCCACGCGCGAACCGAATCGGATAAAGCCATAGCGTTCACCGCGAGACAGTTTCGCACCTGCTTGGGTGTAGCACAAAATACGGCGCGCCACCAAGCCGGCCACTTGAACAAAGGTAATTTCACGACCAGAAGCCGTAGTCGCCAAAACCGCATTGCGTTCATTTTCCGTGCTGGCTTTGTCCAAATCCGCATTCACGAATTTACCTTTGTTATAGACCACTTTCGTTACCGTACAATCGGCAGGCGATTTTTGCGAATGCACATTGAACACGTTCATAAAAATACTGATTTTCAAAGCATCGACATCACGATACGGATCGCGTGCGCGCTCAACCACCACGATACGGCCGTCAACCGGGCTCAACACCGCTTCAGGATTTAGCGGAATTTCACGCGCAGGATCGCGGAAAAACTGCAGGGCAAATACGGTAAACACCCAAAACGGCAAAGACCACCAGCCGCAACACATCGACACCAGCAGGCTCAAAGCCAAACCGCCGCCGATAATCGGCCAGCCCTCACGGGCGATAATCGGGTGGGGATACAAACGGTTCATCACTTATCCTTCATTTAATAATTTCAAAATTGCCGCCATTATATCTGAAACTCCAAACATTGAGGCCGTCTGAAATGTTCAGACGGCCGGTGTCTTTTGTAAAAAATACTCAACATAGATAAAGTTTCAGCTTCGACAACACAATGACGCAGCGTCCTCAACAAGCGGCTCACACGAGCCAACAACCCGCCGCAAATATCATTTTGACCAAACCTCTGCCCTCGGTTATCTCGACAAGCCCAGTATGACAGCCAATACCAGCCAAATCCAATGCCGACGGCGCGATGTAGAAAACAAAGCACGTTGAGACAATAAACGCGTTTGGCTCAACTGATATGCCACATCGGCCAACATCACCAAACGATTAGTCTGCCGAGCATTACTTTCTTCCGCTTTACGCAGTTTCAAATTTTCCGCTTCAATCCGCAGCCGCACCAGCTTGGCTTCCAAAAGCAGTAACTCGCGCGCTTCTTCATACTCCTGTTGCTTCATCGTCCGCATCCTTGTCTATCTCACCGCGCAAATACGCAATGTCCGATCGAATATCCTGCAAAGTTTCAGCCACACGACTGCCCTGCTCCCGATAATCTGCCGATACTTTACGGAACAATACGGCAATAATCAGCAGGCTCACGAAGAAAATGCCGAAAAATACCCACAACGCCGCCACATCCGACAGCACGCGGTTCAAACCGAACAGTAAACCGACCAAGCCCACCATCAACAGCGCGCCGGACAACACCAGCCAAATCGCCAACCGGAACACATTCTCCGCCTGACGCGTCAAATCCAAGCTCAATACCTGCAAACGCAGCAGCAGCAAATCCACGCCCTGATTCAACAAAGCCTTGCCATGTTCAAAACGCTGGCGAATTCCCATCTTAACTATCCTTTTTTCAGGAAAACATAAGGCTAAGGCCGTCTGCACAGCGCAATGAAATCCATGATTTCATGTGCACGCCTGTTCAGACGGCCTTAACATATTCGCATTAACGGCGGTTCAACAACACACCGACAACCAAACCGGCCAATGCGGCAAAACCCATCGCATAGTATGGTTTTTCATGCACCACTTCATCAGCGTGTTTGGCACCGCGTTTCAAACGCGCACCAGCATCGGCTTCAAATTCGGCAAAACGCTCTTTGCCTTCTTTCAAACGCTCCTGAGCCGCCTCTTCAAACTGCTCGTATTTTTCACGCGCACGCTCGGCATGATGGCGCAAACGCTCGCCGGCCTCTTCTTCAAAACGGCTCAAACGCTCTTTGGCCACAGCCAATTTTTCTTCCAATTTGGCTCGGGCTTTGCTGCCCTCTTCCGAACCGGCTTCAACACCATTGCGGTACAATTCTTCCACATCATCCATCACTTCTCGGATGTCTTTCAGCAAAGCCTCGCGACGTGCTTCAAAATCGTGTTTTTTCATGCTTTTCTCCTTGATATAGGTTGATATGGTTACAGACTGTTTATCTGTTAATAAATTATAACCGTTTATTTCGAAATAAACGTTAATTTAAATTAAATTAAGTGCTTATTCTGAAAATGACTAAATGGAATTTAAAAAAGGCCGTCTGAAAACTTCAGACGGCCTTTTCAATTCAGCTTAAAGACTTAAGTCTTATGCCAAACCTTTTGCTTTCAACACTTCCAGCATGGTAGTGCCCAACTCGGCAGGGCTGCGGGTGTAGGCGATGCCAGCTTTTTCAAAAGCGGCGAATTTTTCTTCCGCAGTACCTTTACCACCAGAGATAATCGCACCGGCGTGGCCCATACGTTTGCCTTTAGGAGCGGTAACACCAGCAATGTAACCTACAACAGGTTTGGTTACGTTGGATTGGATGTATTCGGCTGCTTCTTCTTCCGCAGTACCGCCGATTTCACCGATCATGATGATGGCGTCGGTATCTGGGTCTTCTTGGAAGAGTTTCAGCGCGTCGATTTGGTTCATACCCGGAATCGGGTCGCCGCCGATACCGATACAGGTTGATTGACCCAAGCCCAGTTTGGTGGTTTGTGCCACGGCTTCGTAAGTCAATGTACCGGAACGGGAAATGATGCCGATACGGCCGGGAGTATGGATGTGGCCCGGCATAATGCCGATTTTGCACTCGCCCGGAGTAATCACGCCCGGGCAGTTAGGACCGACCAAGCGGGTACCGTTGCCGTTGGTTTCCAGATAGCGTTTGGCTTTGAGCATGTCCAGAGTCGGTACGCCTTCGGTAATCACAACCACCAAGCCTACGCCGGAATCAACGGCTTCAACGATAGAGTCCAACACAAACGGAGCGGGAACGTAAATTACGGATGCGTCCGCGCCGGTTTCTTTAACCGCTTCTTTCATGGTGTTGAACACAGGCAGGTTCAGGTGGGTTTGACCGCCTTTGCCCGGAGTAACGCCGCCGACAACTTTAGTGCCGTAAGCCAGAGCTTGTTCGGAGTGGAAAGTACCGTTTTTACCGGTGAAACCTTGAACCAATACTTTGGTGTCTTTATTAATCAATACGCTCATTCTTTTCTCCTTAGGCGTTTACGGCTGCAACAATTTTTTCGGCTGCGTCATTCAGGCCGTCTGCAGAAGTCAGTTTCAGACCTGATTCGTTCAGGATTTTCGCGCCGAGTTCGGCGTTGTTACCTTCCAAACGAACAACGACAGGAACGTTGACGTTGATTTCTTTAACGGCTGCCACGATGGCTTCCGCAATCATGTCGCAACGTACGATACCGCCGAAGATGTTGATCAATACGCCTTTAACGGATTTGTCTTCCAGAATCAGTTTGAACGCTTCAACCACGCGGTCTTTGGTTGCGCCGCCGCCAACGTCCAAGAAGTTGGCAGGTTGGCCGCCTTTGAGTTTGATGATGTCCATAGTGGCCATCGCCAAACCGGCACCGTTAACCATACAGCCGATGTTGCCTTCCAGGGCAACATAGTTCAGGTCGAATTCGGAAGCTTTCAGCTCACGTTCGTTTTCTTGAGATTTGTCGCGCAAAGCGGCAATTTTCGGCAGGCGGTAGAGCGCGTTGCTGTCGATACCGATTTTGCCGTCCACACAGGCCAAGTCGCCGTTTTCACGGACTGCCAATGGATTTACTTCAAACAGGGCGAAGTCGTTTTCGACAAACGCTTTGTACGCGCCGGTCATCAGTTTGACGAACTCGTTGATTTGTTTGTCTTTCAAGCCCAGTTGGAAGGCAACTTCGCGAGCTTGGCAAGGTTGCAGGCCGACCAGCGGATCAACGGTTACTTTGAAGATTTTTTCTGGAGTTTCGGCAGCAACTTTTTCGATTTCCACGCCGCCTTCGGTAGAAGCCATGAATGTAACGCGGCGGGTAGAACGGTCAACCACTGCGCCCAAGTACAGCTCGGTTTGAACCGGATACATGTCTTCGCAAACCAAAACGCTGTTGACAGGTTGGCCGTTGGCATCGGTTTGATAAGTTACCAAGTTGGTGCCAATCAGGCTTTCAGCCACTTCTTTAGCTTCTTCGCGGCTTTTAACGACTTTTACGCCGCCCGCTTTACCGCGGCCGCCGGCGTGTACTTGTGCTTTGACAACAGCGAATTTGCCGCCCAATTTGTCGTAAGCTGCAGCGGCTTCTTCGCCGTTGTGTGCCAAAATACCGCCTTGTACGGGCAAACCGTAGCTAGCCAGCAGTTCTTTAGCCTGATACTCGTGTAAATTCATGGATTTCTCCTTAAGGTGAGTGGGTTTTAGGAATCGCCCTGCGGCCAATCCCATATTTTCAGACGGCCCTACTATTTACTGAAGGGCAACCACATCCGCGCCAGCAGATACATGGTTGCACCGCCTCCCCCGAGAATAAAAAAGACAATGCCTTTTTTACGCGAATTCGGACAGAGCAGATAAACGGCAAGGCTGAAACTGATAAACAACAATGCCACGCGCCAAACCAATTCTTTATCTTTGAAACGGTTGAGCGTATAAGTTTCGGTCATCATCACATACATCTGCCACAATGCGGCCATACACATGCTGATGATGCCCGCCGGTATAAAGAAAATACCGACTATTTCTTTGTTCATAATGAATGTAAATGCTGTGTGTTTGTCTGACGGAATTATAAATCAGAAAACGAAGCTCTCGGAACATTCAATTTGTCGAAGGCCTTAAGGCCGTCTGAAAAGTTTCAGACGGCCTTAATGTCTATCAACCGTGCAAAGCGCGTTTGTCGGCCGCCAATGCAGCTTCGTGAACCACTTCGGACAAGGTTGGGTGGGCATGGATAATGCGGGCGATGTCTTCGCTGCTGGCGAAGAATTCGAGCGCAGTCACGCCTTCGGTAACCAATTCGCTGACAACCGGACCGATCATGTGTACGCCCAAGATACGGTCGGTTTTGGCATCTGCCAACACTTTAACCGTACCTTTGGCTTTGCCCATTGCCAATGCGCGACCGTTTGCACCGAAACCTGAAGTACCTTTCTTGTACTCCACGCCTTCGGCTTTGAGCTGCTCTTCGGTTTTACCCACCCAAGCGATTTCAGGGTCGGTGTAAATAACAAACGGTACGTTGTTGAAGTCGATATGCGGTTTTTGACCGGCAATGCGCTCGGCAACGGCAACGCCTTCATCGCTGGCTTTGTGTGCCAACATCGGGCCGCGAACCACGTCGCCGATTGCCCATACGTTAGGCAGGTTAGTACGGCATTCGCCATCTACTTTGATGAAACCGCGCTCGTCTTTTTCCAAGCCTACGGCTTCGGCGTTCAGGCCTTTGGTGTTTGGAATACGGCCGATGGCAACGATCAGTTTGTCGAATACTTCGGTTTTGGCTTCGCCGGCAGCAGTTTCGTAAGCAACGGAAACGCCTTTGCCTTCAGATTTGATGTCGCCGATTTTCACGCCCAATTCAATGCTCAAGCCTTGCTCTTTGGTGAAGTATTTGAAGGCTTCTTTGGCGATTTGTTGGTCGGCGGCGGCCAGGAAGGTCGGCGCAGCTTCAAGAATGGTAACTTCTGCACCCACGCGGTTCCATACGGAACCCATTTCCAAACCAATCACGCCGGAACCGATCACGCCGAGTTTGGCAGGCACTTCGGTCAGGTTCAATGCACCTTCGTTGTCCAATACGTTCACATTGTCGATAGCGACTTGTGGCAGCGGACGCGGTACGGAACCTGTTGCTACGATGACGTGTTTGGCTTCAATAACGGTTTTCTCGCCTTTGTTATCGACTTCGATTTGGTAAGCATCGCCATTTTTACCGGCAAAGGAAGCAGTACCGAACAGGCTGGTTACTTTGTTTTTTTGGAACAGGAATTTCACGCCGCCGGTCAGCTTGGTCACGATGGCATCTTTGCGCTCAATCATTTTGGCCGCGTCGAATTTTACGTTGCCGACAGTGATGCCGTGTTCGGCAAAATCGTGTTGCGCAGCGTGGAAATGTTCGCTGGATTGCAGCAGGGCTTTGGAAGGGATACAGCCTACGTTCAAGCAAGTACCGCCCAATGCAGGGGCATTGCCTGCTTTGTTAACGCCTGCGTCAACGCAAGCGGTTTTGAAACCCAGTTGCGCGGCACGGATGGCGGCAACGTATCCGCCCGGGCCTGCACCAATCACTACTACATCATATTGAGACATCGTGTCATCCTTTGCTTTTAGCAGTATCTCAAAATAAAAACGATACTTTTTGTTTCTTTTTTATTTTGAATGACTGCGTTTTGATGGTTTTAAGAAAAGGCCGTCTGAAAGTCCATATCTGCCGATTCATTCGAATCAAATGTTTCAGACGGCCTCAATCGTTTGTTGAGCCTATTGTAGCACGATACTACATTACGCTACATCTAAATAAAAATTCAGACGGCCTTTTCATTAATAAATAAAAGGCCGTCTGAAACGATTACAGATCCAACAACAGGCGAGCTGGGTCTTCCAACGCGTCTCTAATGGCTACCAAGGTCAATACAGCTTCGCGGCCGTCAATGATACGGTGGTCGTAAGACAGAGCCAGATACATCATCGGACGGACAACAACTTGGCCGTTTTCAACCACGGCGCGCTCTTTAGTGGCGTGCATACCCAAAATCGCAGATTGAGGCGGGTTGATGATCGGGGTAGACATCATAGAACCGAAAGTACCGCCGTTGGTAATACTGAATGTACCGCCGGTCAGATCTTCGATAGCGATTTTGCCGTCTTTGGCTTTTTTCGCGTAATCAACAATTGCTTGTTCGATGTCGGCAATGCTCATTTGGTCGGCATCGCGCAGGATTGGCACAACCAAACCGCGTGGGCTGCCAATCGCGATACCGATGTCGAAGTAGCCATGGTACACGATGTCTTTGCCGTCAACAGAAGCATTCACAACCGGATATTTTTTCAGGGCGGCAACAGCGGCTTTAACGAAGAAGGACATAAAGCCCAGTTTTACGCCGTGTTCTTTCTCGAATTTATCTTTGTACTTCGCACGCAAGTCCATGATTGGTTTCATGTTGACTTCGTTGAATGTAGTCAGAATGGCGTTTTCTTGTTGAGAAGCCAAGAGGCGTTCGGCAACACGGGCACGCAGGCGGCTCATTGGTACGCGTTCTTCAGGACGCGCGCCGGCAGGAAGTGCAACAGCAGGAGCAGCGGCTGCGGCAGGTTGGGCAGCGGCATTTTGTACGTCTTCTTTCAATACGCGACCGTCACGGCCAGAACCTTGCAATGTGTTCACGTCAACACCGGTCTCGGCAGCCAGTTTGGCGGCGGCAGGCATAGCGGCGTTGTTTTGTGCAACAGCAGGAGCGGCGACTGGGGCTGCTTCGGCAGGAGCGGCTGCAGGTGCTTCGGCAGCGGCAGTAGCAGCTGTATCGATGCGAGCCAAAACTTGGTCGGCAACAACGGTTTCACCGTCTTGCGCTACGATTTCAACCAATACGCCGGCTTGCGGAGAAGGTACTTCCAAAACCACTTTGTCAGTTTCGATATCGATCAGGATTTCGTCACGGGCAACTGCTTCGCCAACTTTTTTCTTCCATTCCAAGAGCGTGCCTTCAGATACGCTTTCAGACAGCATAGGTACTTTTACATCAATAATCATTTTGTGTCTCCAATGGCCCTTTCAGACGGCCTGTTGTGTGTTTTTAATTCTGCATATGGGCATTCCGCCTGAGCAGACTCAGACGGAATGCTACTTGGTTTACAATGCCAAAGCGTCTTCAACCAATTGTTTCAATTGAGCAATGTGTTTGCTTGAGTAGCCCACTGCAGGCGATGCACTGCTTGGACGACCGGCATAAGACAGTTTTTGCTCTTCGCTGATAACGTCTTCGATGCGGTGGCGGATTTGGTAGAACGCGCCTTGGTTTTTCGGCTCTTCTTGTGCCCAAACCACAAATTTTGCGTTCGGATATTTCACCAGTTCAGCTTTAACCTCCTCGTATGGGAACGGATACAGCTGCTCAACGCGGACGATAGCGACATCATCTTCCAGTTTACGCTCGGCACGGCCTGCTTCCAAGTCATAGTAAACCTGACCGGCACACAATACCACGCGTTTCACGCTGTCATTGCTTGCACGTTCTGCGGTATCGCCGATAACCGGACGGAAAGTCGAACCTTCGGTGAAGTTTTCCAGCGGGCTCATTGCACCTTTGAAGCGCAACAGGCGTTTGGACATGAAAATCACCAGCGGTTTGCGGTATGAACCCAAGACTTGACGTTGCAAGAGGTGGAACATTTGCGACGCTTCAGACGGCATGATGACTTGCATATTGTTCTCGGAACACAGTTGCAACCAACGTTCTACGCGTGCAGAAGAGTGCTCAGGGCCTTGACCGTCGTAGCCGTGCGGCAGGATGGTGGTCAGGCCGCACAAACGACCCCATTTGGTTTCACCTGAAGACAGGAATTGGTCAATAGTTACTTGCGCGCCGTTGGCGAAGTCACCGAATTGAGCTTCCCAAATGGTCAGTTTGTCAGGTGCGGAACAGGCAAAGCCGTACTCGAACGCCATCACGGCCTCTTCGTTCAAAATGGAGTCGATAACCAGGAACTCGCCCATGCCTTCGCCCATATGGCGCAGAGGAACATAAGTACCGTCGTCCCATTTTTCGCGTTTTTGATCGTGCAATACTGCATGACGGTGTGAGAATGTACCGCGGCCGGAGTCCTCACCGGAGATACGCACGCCATGACCTTTAGTCAGCAGGCTTGCATATGCCAAGGTTTCGGCCATACCCCAGTCGATGGCTTGTTTGCCAGATGCCATGGCTTTACGCGCTTCAATCACACGTTTTGCAGTCGGATGCAGGGCAAAGCCTTCCGGTACGGCGGTAAACTTCTCGGTAAGGCGCTCAATATCCGCGGCTGGCAAACCAGTTTCGATGTGTTCGCGCCAATCTTTGCCTTGGTATTTGCTCCAGTCGATTTGAGTGCGTTGGAAGTTGCTTAAAGTTGTTTGTTCAACATGTTCGCCTTTGTCCAAAGCATCACGATAGGCTTGGATGTAACCATCGGCCTCAGCTTGAGTTACCACGCCTTCGGCAATCAGTTGCTCGGTGTACAAAGCACGCGCACCTGGGTGTTGCGATACTTTTTTGTACATCATCGGTTGGGTCAAGGTCGGATCATCGCCCTCGTTGTGGCCCCATTTACGGTAGCAGACAACGTCGACCACGATGTCTTTATGGAATTTTTTGCGGTAATCCAAGGCAGCTTGGATGGCAAAGCAAACGCGTTCAGGATCATCGCCGTTCACATGGATAACCGGAGCGGAAACCATTTTCGCGATATCGGTACAGTGTACGGTTGAACGGGTATCGCGGGTATCGGAAGTCGTAAAGCCGATTTGGTTGTTGATCACGATGTGAACAGTACCGCCGGTGGTATAACCGCGTGTTTTAGACAGGTTGAATGTTGCTTGGTTAACACCCAAACCGATAAATGCAGAGTCACCATGAATCAATACCGGCAAGACTTTATCGCGGCCGTTTTCGCCCAAACGTTTTTGTTTGGCGCGCGCAGAACCTTCCACTACTGGGTTAACGATTTCCAAGTGTGACGGGTTGAATGCCAAAGAAACGTGCATCGGGCCATGTGGCGTAGCAATGTCGGAGCTGAAGCCCATGTGGTATTTCACGTCGCCACTAGGCAATTTGATTTCGGCACGGCCTTCAAACTCAGCGAACAAATCGCTGGGTTTTTTGCCCAAAATATTCACTAAAACATTCAGACGGCCACGGTGTGCCATACCGATGATGACTTCTTCCACGCCGTCTTTACCGGCATTTTGAATCAGGTAGTTCAAACCGGCAATCGCACTTTCGCCGCCTTCTACACCAAAGCGTTTTTGGCCGACATATTTGGTATGCAGGTAGCGTTCCAGAGTTTCGGCAGCAGTCATTTCTTTCAAGATACGGCGTTTTTGTTCAACGTTGTAGCTTGGCGTAGACAGTACACTTTCAAAATAATTGCGAACCCAGCGACGCTCTTCGGTATTTGGGATGTAGATGTACTCTACCGCGATATGGCCGCAGTAGGTTTGTTTGAGGTTGCTGATGATTTGGGAAAGAGGCAGTTTGCTCTGACCGGAAAAATCGCCCTCGCCCATATTGAACTGAAGCGCCATATCGGCATCTGACAGACCGTGGAATTTAGGATCGAGAGCTTCGATATTTTGAGGAGGAATACGTTTGAGCGGATCAAGTTGGGCTGCACCCACGCCTTGGATACGATAGGCAGAAATCAGTCGCAAAACGCTGACTTGCTTTTTCATCATTGCCTCATCCACACCGCCTGCGACGGCTGCGGCAATTTTCTTTTTAGCCAAAGTGGCAAATGATTCACGAATCGGTGTATGGGCAACATCGACAGCGACTGCGCCCGGCTGTTTACTCAAATCGGTAAAGTACTGTTTCCATTTTTCATCGACAGATTCCGGATTATCCAGAAACTTTTCATACAACTCCTCGATGTATGGCGCATTAGAACCAAACAGATAAGAGAAATTGAGTTTTTCGTCCATCATGGCGTGAGCTCTTTTCTTTAAAATATAAACAAAGGGTAGAATCCCGTGTTCTCCGAACGGAATTCAGGCCGTCTGAAATGACACTTTATTCTACCCTATTTCAAATCAAATTACCTGCTATCAACTTAATTAATTACGACCAATCTCATTGAAAACGGCAATTCGATTTTTTCAAACGACTTTTCAACAATATATTAATATATTGTCTATTAACGTTTATCTACCGGAACGTAATCGCGACGCTCTGCACCGGTATACAGTTGACGTGGGCGACCGATTTTCAGTGCCGGATCGCTAATCATTTCATGCCAATGAGAAATCCAACCTACACTGCGCGACAATGCGAAGATAACGGTAAACATTTCAGTTGGAATGCCCAATGCGGACAAGACGATACCGGAGTAGAAATCGACGTTTGGATACAGCTTGCGTTCAACAAAGAATGGATCTTTCAGTGCAATTTGTTCCAATTCCATCGCCAGCTTGAATTTAGGACTGTCTTCCAAGCCTAATTCTTTCAAGACTTCATAACAGGTTTCACGCATGATGTTGGCTCGTGGGTCCATATTGCGGTATACGCGGTGACCGAAGCCCATCAGGCGGTATTTGCGTTGTTTCACACCTTCCATGTATGCGGCAACATTAGATACATCGCCGATTTCATCCAGCATCTTCAACACAGCTTCGTTTGCACCGCCGTGTGAAGCACCCCACAGACAGGCGATACCGGCAGCGATACAGGCAAATGGGTTTGCGCCCGAAGAGCCGGCCAAACGCACAGTCGAAGTAGAAGCGTTTTGCTCGTGGTCGGCATGCAAGATAAAGATGCGGTCGAGCGCGCGAGCCAATACTGGATTAGGTTTGTATTCTTCACATGGTGTCGCAAACATCATGTGCAAGAAGTTTTCAGCATAGGAAAGGTTATTTTTTGGATAATTGAACGGCAGACCGTTGGAATAACGGTAACACATTGCCGCAATTGTCGGAATTTTGGAGATTAAGCGGTAAATCGCAATTTTGCGGTGCTCTGGATTGGCAATATCCAAGCTGTCTTGGTAGAAAGCAGACAAAGCGCCAACCACGCCAACCATCATCGCCATCGGGTGCGCATCGCGACGGAAACCGCGGAAGAACCAAGTCAACTGCTCATGCAGCATAGTATGGCGACTGACTGTGGCATCAAATTCTTTTTTCTGTTCAGGGGTAGGCAGTTCGCCGTAAATCAACAGATAGCAAACTTCCAAATAATCGGATTTTTCTGCCAGCTGCTCGATAGGATAACCACGGTAATACAACAGACCTTCATCGCCATCAATATAAGTGATTTTGGATTCACAACTTGCAGTTGACACGAATCCGGGGTCGAAGGAAAACAGACCTGTATTTTTAGTCAAAGTACGGATATCAACCACATCATGGCCGATACTTGCTTCCAATACTGGCAGTTCCAAGGTCTCTTGATTCGGGGTGGTGAGCTTGACTGATTTAGACATTCTTAAACTCCTTTGTAAGTTGGGGCTTTCGTTGCCGCCCAAGCGGCACGGTCCTTTTTTTCAGACGGCCTCCGTATGGAAAGAGCTTGTTCGGATTAGCATCGCAAACAAGCTCTATAATACGTCATGCCTGTCTGATTTTTTCAAGCATGGGAATCAGGTGTTTCTTGTCCGTCGCCGAATGTCCGTTAATCAAGGCAAGCAACTCTTGGTCTTGAAATTCGAGGATTTCGGAAAATTCGGACAACTCCTGATCACTCAGGTGCTCGAATTCTTTTTCCATAAACCTGCCGAAGATTAAGTCTAATTCCAACAATCCCCGGCGGGTTTGAAAACGGATTTTCCGTTTGGCAATATCGTCAAAAACCATCATTTCTTAAACGGCTCGTTTCAACATAATCTCTTTAATCTTACCGATAGCTCGGGTCGGATTCAAGTGTTTAGGACATACGTCTACGCAGTTCATAATAGTGTGGCAACGGAACAAACGGTATGGGTCGTTCAGATTATCCAAACGCTCGTTAGTAATAGTATCACGGCTATCCGCAATGAAACGGTAAGCATTCAGCAAGCCAGACGGACCAACAAATTTATCAGGGTTCCACCAGAATGACGGGCAGGCAGTCGAACAGCAGGCGCACAAAATACATTCGTACAAACCGTCCAACTCTTTACGCTCTTCCTGAGTTTGCAGACGCTCTTTGTCCGCATCGATAGGATTATCATTGACAACGTAAGGTTTAATGGAGTGATATTGTTTGAAGAATTGGGTCATATCCACAATCAGGTCGCGGATAACAGGTAGGCCTGGCAGAGGACGGATTTTAACCGGCTGTTTCAGGCCGCGCAGATCAGTCAGACATGCCAAGCCGTTTTTGCCGTTGATGTTCATACCGTCAGAACCGCAAATACCTTCACGGCAAGAACGGCGGAAAGACAATGTATCGTCTTGCGCTTTCAGGCGCACCAAAGCATCCAAAAGCTTAACGTCGGTTGGTTCCAATTCCAACTCGTAACGTTGCATATAAGGTTTGGCATCAACGTCCGGGTTGTAACGGTAAATTTCAAAACTCATTTTTTCCATGAGAAGTGTTCCTTTTCTCATAAACTGCCCAATGATTTTGTATTATGAATTCAAGCAGTTCAATGTGGGTATGGTTAGGTTTCAGACGGACTTTAAGGTAAAGGCCGTCTGAAAACTCATCAATAAACGCGCTTAGCCGGTTTGATGTATTCCACGCTCAAAGGCTTGGTATGTACCGGTTTGTAAGACAAAGTATTGGTATCTGAATGATACAGGGTATGTTTCATCCAGTTTTCGTCATCGCGCTCAGGATGGTCGTCTGAAGCGTGTGCACCGCGCGATTCTTTACGCGCTTCGGCAGACACCAAAGTCGCTTTCGCTACTTCAATCAAATTATCCAATTCCAAAGCTTCGATACGCGCGGTATTCCACACTTTGCTCTTGTCTTTGATTTCAGTACGTTTCACGCGCTCGGCAATCGCCATGATTTCTCGAACGCCTTTGCTCAGAATCTCATCAGTACGGAACACACCGGCGTGCAGTTGTACGGAGCGTTGCAGTTCGCGACGCAATGCATCAACGTTTTCACCATCGGTTTGGTTGTCCAAACGCTCGATACGCTGGCGGGTCAATTCACCAGCATTAGCAGGCAGAGGTTTCCAGTCGCTTTGCTCTTTGATGAATTTAATCATGCTGTCGCCGGCAGCTTTACCGAATACCACCAAGTCCAACAGGGAGTTAGTACCCAAGCGGTTCGCACCGTGTACGGAAGCACAAGCGCACTCACCTGCCGCATACAGACCTTTTACAGGTACTTCGTAATCTTCACCTTGCGGAACGACAACTTCGCCATGGTAGTTAGTCGGAATACCGCCCATCATGTAGTGGGTAGTCGGCACAACAGGAATCGGGTCTTTAATCGGGTCGATACCGGCAAACTGAATGGAAATCTCGCGGATACCCGGCAGTTTTTCCATAATTTTTTCTGCGCCGATATGGTCGATTTTCAGCAAAACGTGGTCTTTGTTTTTACCACAACCGCGACCTTCGTAAATTTCCATCGCCATCGCACGGGAAACCACGTCACGGGAAGCCAAGTCTTTTACAGTCGGAGCGTAACGTTCCATAAAGCGTTCGCCGTCGGCATTCAGCAGAATACCGCCCTCACCGCGTACACCCTCGGTAATCAATACACCGGCACCGGCTACACCAGTCGGGTGGAATTGCCAGAATTCCATGTCTTCCAACGGAATACCCGCACGGGCACAAATACCCAAACCGTCACCGGTATTCATATAAGCATTGGTAGAAGAAGCATAAATACGACCACCGCCACCGGTAGCAAACATCACAGCTTTAGCATGGAAAATATAAACTTCGCCGGTTTCCATTTCCATGGCGGTTACACCGACTACGTCGCCGTTTTCATCACGAATCAAATCTTGCGCCGTCCATTCCACAAAGAATTGTGTATTGGCACGGACGTTTTGTTGGTACAAAGTATGCAACATCGCATGACCGGTACGGTCAGCAACCGCACATGCACGCTCTACCGCACGTTTACCGTGTTCGGCAGTGTGCCCGCCGAAAGGACGTTGGTAGATTTTACCGCTTTCCACACGGTCGAAAGGCATACCCATGTGTTCCAACTCAATTACGGCTTCAGGCGCTGCGCGACACATAAATTCAATCGCATCTTGATCACCCAACCAGTCGGAACCTTTCACGGTATCGTACATGTGCCAATCCCAACGGTCTTCCTGCACATTACCCAATGAAGCAGAAATACCGCCTTGAGCTGCTACAGTATGAGAACGGGTTGGAAACACTTTAGACAAAACAGCACAATTCAGGCCGGATTTAGACAATTGGAGGGCTGCGCGTAAACCTGCACCACCACCGCCAACAATCACGGCATCAAACTTGCGAACAGGAAAACCCATATTTACCCCCAAATTACTTTAACTGAATACACCAAGCAGCCTACCAACCAAACGATGGTGGCAACTTGTAAAAACAAACGCAGGCCGAAAGGCTTAATGTAGTCCATCCACAAATCGCGGATACCTACCCATGCATGCAGGAATACGGCCAAGAAGCTCACTTGGGTAAATACTTTCACCCAAGTCTGATCAAAAAATGCCTGCCATGCCGAATATTCTTTAGGCAACGTAAACAAAACAACCAAAAGAACCACGGTATACACCAACATGATGACCGCAGTTGCACGTTGCATTGCCCAATCGCGCAAACCGTAATGCGCACCTGTCAATTTACGTTCTACCATAACAAAGCTCCCAAAACGACAGTCAGAATCAAAGCAGAAGCAAATACAACTTTAGCAGTAGCACGGGCAGTATTTAATTCCAAGCCTTTGTGTACATCCAAAAACAGAAAGCGGATACCGGCGAAAAAGTGGTGCAGATATGCCCACAACAGACCGATAAGGATCAGCTTCACAAACGGATTGGAGATAGCAGAACGATATGCTTCAAACGACGCTTCGCGATCCAGCGTTCCAGAGAAGAAATACAAGAGAACAGGCAGCATCACAAACAAGCCGACGCCGCTGATACGGTGAAGAATAGATACAATCCCCGGTATGGGCAATCGGATATTCGGAATTTCCAAAAATACCGGGCGTGATTTGGCGGACATGGTCAGTTCCTCTAGATTTATTATCAACTCAAAACCTATAGCTCAGCACTACAATAAGCTACATAAACCATAATTTACCTGTTTTATCTCATTTTGAACAGTGCAATTTATGAATGCTCTAATGATTTTTACCAAAAGACTAATAAAATCAAACAATCATTCTTAGATTTTTTTTTGCGTGGCTAGCCTTTTTTGTTACTTTCCTGCAATTAAGCCATCTCCCCATCAAAGCACTTACGATAACATCATTATTATTTGAGAATTGTATCTATTGTGAGATAAATTCTCACTCTTGATACCTAATCTTTACAAAGGAATCTGTCGTTGAAGCAGAGTTCAAAGGCAAGAAAGTCCATATGACGTATATGAACAAAGCCGAACGCAATGTCTCGGTCGTTTTAGACAATCCGTGTGTGAGATAATGTGCCAAATTTGATGGACAAGGCCGTCTGAAAAGATATAGTGGATTAACTTTAAACCAGTACGGCGTTGCCTCGCCTTAGCTCAAAGAGAACGATTCTCTAAGGTTCTGAAGCACCAAGTGAATCGGTTCCGTACTATCTGTACTGTCTGCGGCTTCGTCGCCTTGTCCTGATTTAAATTTAATCCACTATATAAAGTTTCTATCAATCCATATCATTTGAGTTTTCATCTTCATAATATGGATGATCGAACAGCTCTCCTTCCCAGATACATTCATCCGTTATACCTTGGGATTCCATGAAAGGAACATAAGAATAAAAATCTTTTTCATATTCTCCATAAAATATATTCACTCCTTTGAGCCATACTGCATCGCATTCATCACACAGAATAATTTCATCATGAAGATATTTAGGTTTTGAATGGTAGAGATAGCCTTGTTGACAAGCGGGACATATTTTTATTCTCTTATTCATGATTACTCCATATAATCGATTTATTTTTGTGGGTAAGCAGTAGTGATTTGATTGCTGCGGCATAAGCCATTCTTAACTTATTACCATTGCATTATCATCACTACTCTTACATAGTTATACATTCAAAGACATTTCATCCATCTCTAGATGGACTAAAATACAGCACAACACCAACAATGTTTCCATACCTTATAAGGAAGCTGCATCATGACACATTCCCCTCATCAAAACACACCCGATCCGGAAGACTATATCCCCTCCTTCCGCCGTCGAAACTTGGACACATCCGGCTTTATGAAAAAACTCGGACGCTTTGCCGGCCGCCTGGGCAAACCTGTCGTCCGACAGCTTTATGCACTTTATTACCTTTGGGAATCCGAACACACGCCCAACCGGGCCAAAATGATTATTGTCGGTGCACTGGTTTATTTTCTCAGCCCCATCGACAGCATTCCCGACCTGCTGATTCCATTTGGTTTCAGTGACGACATTGCCGTCATTGCATTGGTTTATTCTCAGATGAAAAACTATCTGACCAAAGATATTCAAGAAAAAGCCCGTCAAGCGGCTGACAAGCTGTTTGGTTCTTAATTGGATACAATTCGACTACACATATATAAATATGAGAAGAAGGCCGTCTGAATATTCAGACGGCCTTCTCGGTTTATGACTTTTTTATTTCAAAGGCTGCATACCCATAACTTCCATCAGGAAGTTGGTAAACGCAGGATTGCTTGGCTTGGTATCCATGTTTTTCCAACGTTGCTGCCAACCACGCAAAGCACCTTGAATGTACTGTTTGGATTGCTCGGTAGTAATTTCACCACGTTGGCTGTCAACGGCAGAACGCAGATAAACTTCGTACATACTGTCATCGACGGAGTTGCGTCCCACTTGTTGGATACGGAAGCGGTTCAAATATTGGGCAGCCTGAACTTTGGTCAGACTACCTTGGCTCACTTGGGTACTCAAGCGACGTGCTTCATCATGAATCTTGGAAACATCTGCCCAATGCGAAGGAGCCAAATGATAACTGGTAGCTGAAACTTGTGAATCAGCCTTAGGTTTCTTGACGTTGGTTGGTCGAACTGGCACTTCTTTCAATGTTGGAACATAAATCGATTCACAACCGGCAAGTACCGCCACAGCAAGGATAGGAAGAATATATTTTTTCATAATGCGCATTATAAGCATGATTCGTTGAAGAAACCAACTTTTGAATAACGGTATTCAAAGCTCATTAACTGAATTACAACAGATTTCATACTATATCTCAAGCCCATACGTAAAAAAGGCCGTCTGAAAACGGCCCTTTAACAACAATCCTATATTATGCCAAATCGGCAAACAGAGGCGTAGAAAGATAGCGTTCGCCATACGACGGCAACAAGACAACAATCAGCTTGCCTTCGTTTTCAGGTTTTTTAGCCAGTTGCAATGCGCTCCATACTGCGGCACCGGAAGAAATACCTACCAGAATGCCCTCTTTCTCAGCCATAGCGCGCGCAGTTTCAAACGCTGCTTCGTTAGGTGCTTTGACAATGCTGTCGTAAATAGTCGTATTCAAAACGCTGGGGATAAAGCCTGCGCCCAAACCTTGAATCGGATGCGGGCCTTTTTCGCCACCACTCAATACCGGGGAAGCTTCAGGCTCGACAGCCACGATTTGAACTTCGGGTTTGTGTTTTTTCAATACTTCGCCCACGCCGGTAATCGTGCCGCCAGTACCCACACCGGCCACGAAAATATCAACTTGGCCGTCTGTATCACGCCAAATTTCTTCGGCAGTAGTTTTGCGGTGAACTTCAGGATTAGCCTCGTTATCAAATTGGCGCGGCATAAAGTAAGTATCTGGATGTTCGTCCACCAAAGACTGGGCTTTAGCGATAGCGCCTGCCATACCTTCGGCAGCCGGTGTCAAAATCAGCTCTGCACCGAATGCACGCAGCAGCATTTTGCGTTCTTTACTCATGCTTTCAGGCATAGTAATCGCCAATTTATAACCGCGGGCCGCACATACCATTGCCAAACCGATACCGGTATTGCCACTGGTCGCCTCAACGATAACGGTATCTTTATTGATTTTACCGGCTTGCTCCGCCGCTTCAATCATGGCTTCGGCAATACGGTCTTTCACGCTGCTGCCCGGATTGAAAAATTCAAGTTTAACGGCGATTTGCGCTTTCAAACCCTCGGTCAGACGGTTCAATTTCACCAAAGGGGTGTTGCCGATCAGCTCGGTAATATTATTTGCAATTTTCATTTCCTGCTCCAGATTTAGATGTGATATAGCCTGCATATTAAACTCAGGCCGTCTGAAAAACCAATATCGAAAATTTCTTTCATTATAACTTTTAGTTTGGATAAATTAATATCCGCCCCGTTCAAAAATCAAAGCCATGGCAACCACAGCCTGCATGATAACCGCAACCAGCCAACCCATTTGCAGCTGAGTCGTACTAAACAAAGCCGCCGACTGCTTGCACACGACCACGCGGTGCAGATAAAACACCAGCATCAACACGCCCTGCAAAACAAACCAATAAATCGGTTTCAAGGCATAAATTTTCAACAAGGCCGCCCATGCAAAAACCGCACCTGCCAATGGCAAGATGAAATAAACCACGCCTGCCAAGAAAACAAAAGCCAAAGTCATGACGACATTGGAAACCGCAAATAAGGTCAAACCGGCATATTCGCCTGCCGACCAAAACTTTTTGTCTTCCGTTTTACTGCAGTCATCAATAAAGAAGAAAATACTGGAGATTGTCAGATAAAAATGAGGGATGAACAAAGGGCCTGTATGCGTAAAGCCCCACATTCCGGGCAGCAAGCGCGCGCCCAGTGCCGAAATCCCCAGCCACAACAACACCGCAGCCCAAAGCCATTGAAACCGCTGCGCGCGAAAAATAAATGCCAACGATACCACAGCATACGCGATGGCAAACCAAAAATCCAAAGAAACCATCATGAATACTGCAACTCGCCTTCAAAAACGGTTTCAGCAGGGCCGGTCATTTGCACATCGCCACCTTCTTCCCAACTGATAAACAATTCGCCGCCAGGCAGAGTAACACGCACAGGCGCACCCTCTTTCAGCAAGCCATTGCGCACGCCGGCCACCACGGCCGCACACGCTCCAGTGCCGCAAGCCTGAGTTTCCCCCACTCCCCGTTCAAACACGCGCAGGCGGACTGACAATTCATCTTCAACCTGCACAAAACCGACATTGACTCGTTCAGGGAACTGCTCGTGCGATTCAATAGCGCCGCCCCAATGCTCTACCGGTGCAGTCTCAACATCATCCACCAAAATCACCGCATGCGGATTACCCATATTCACGCAGCTTACCGGTACAGATTCCAAACCGACCAAGACAATATGTGTCAAGGCATCTTTATTTTCACCATGTGCAGGCACAAACGGAATTTCAGACGGCATGAAACGCGGTTTACCCATATTGACGGTAACCAAACCGTTATCCAACAGCTTCGGCACAATAATCCCTTTTGCCGTTTCGACCAAGATTTCCGTTTTATCCGTCAAACCCTTATCCGCGACAAAACGCGCAAAACAACGCGCACCATTGCCGCACTGCTCTACTTCCCGACCATCGGCATTGAAAATGCGGTACCGAAAATCGACCGCATCAGAAGAAGGCTTCTCCACTACCAAAAACTGATCAAAACCCACGCCGCGATAACGGTCCGCCCATTGGGCAAGCGGCGCAGCCAACGGATCAAAGTCCTGATTGATGGCATTGACCACCATAAAATCATTGCCCAAGCCGTGCATCTTCGTAAATTTCAAAGTTTTCATTATTCATTCACATTCTTATTAAATCATTATTTCGGCACATTCTACACCAGAATGATATATTCGTTTCTATCTTGTTTTTCAGACGGCATTGCGCCCTTTTACCAATACTAACACCAGCCACACCGCAAAAATACTATACTTCCCACATTACAAACATTTCTTATTACAAGGATACACATTATGAAAAAAGTTCTCTTACCTGCCCTTTTGGCTGCTTCACTCAGCGCATGTACAGTCGGCACGCCCGGCGTTTCCGTCGGCTTAGGCGTCGGCACCAGCATCGGCCGCCACGTCGGCTTGGGCACATCCATCAACATCCCTGTCGGCTTGGACAAAACCAAAACCACCAAAGATACGGATTCGGACAGCATCCGCATCACAGAAGAACAAATCGTGACCTATTTTGATGCGCACGGCACACCCAGCAACAGCGCAGTCAAAGGCGGCTTCCATCGCCAACTGATCAGCAAACGCAACAATGAATACGTTGTCCAAGACTTTTACAGCGACAACAGCCAAAAACGCACAGACCCCTACATCCTCAGCCGCAACCAACTGATGCAGTTCCGCGCCACGCCAAGCAACGGCTCATTAACCACTTACGCCTACAACGGTACGGTAATGCAGCAGCAAGTGTTCCAAAATGGCAAATTGGTTAACGCCAAATACTAAAGGCCGTCTGAAACGGCTGGAAAGCATGTGAAACTTGATTACAAAATGTTTTTAACATTCAAACATTTGAAATATTTTGCACCATTTTCTTAAAAATATTGATTGACACATTTTTTCCAGCCATTATAATACGCCCCATTCCCCGATAGCTCAGTCGGTAGAGCGACGGACTGTTAATCCGCAGGTCCCTGGTTCGAGCCCAGGTCGGGGAGCCAAATTTAAAAAGCCTGAACTTCTGTTCAGGCTTTTTTACATCAATAAGGAACGATTGTTCTTTCCCAAAGAAAGCCCTGCATCCTCATGAGACCTTTGCAAAGGCCTCTATCTGCCAAACTGGCACGCCTTGCGCCCTACCCGCTTCGTTTGGCGAACAGGCGCAAACAGCCCGAAACCTTTTGTCAATCAGGTTTTGGGCTGTTTTGCTTTTGAATAAGCGGTATAGTGGATTAAATTTAAATCAGGACAAGGCGACGAAGCCGCAGACAGTACAGATAGTACAGACAGTACAGACAGTACAGACAGTACAGACAGTACAGACAGTACAGACAGTACAGACAGTACAGACAGTACAGACAGTACAGATAGTACAGATAGTACAGATAGTACAGATAGTACAGATAGTACGGAACCGATTCACTTGGTGCTTCAGCACCTTAGAGAATCGTTCTCTTTGAGCTAAGGCGAGGCAACGCCGTACTGGTTTAAAGTTAATCCACTATATCTTTTCAGACGACCTTGTCCATCAAACTTGACACATCATTTCACACACGGATTGTCTAAAACGACCGAGACATTGCGTTCGGCTTTGTTCATATAAGTCATGTGGACTTTCTTGCCTTTGAACTCTGCTTCGACGACGGATTCCAACGAGGCAACATCTTGAGAGAAGCTGAATTTTTTATCGTTTGCAGCAATGAATTTGACGGGTTTGTCGCGGAACAGCGAGTAGAACGACACACCTTTATTATCTGCGGTCACGGCGCATTGCGTTTTGCTGTCGGTGGCGATGACGGAGGAAAGTGTATGGGGCTTGTGTGTACGGTCGGCGAAAGTAGTGTAGGAATCATACGACCCAAAGCTGGTTCTTAATGCGAAGGTATTGCCAAGCCATTCATAGCTTGTCCTATCTTCGGGAAGATTTTTTTCGATGGCTTTTTTGCCTGCAAAGAAAGAGCATTCCTGGGTTTTGTGTTTGCAGACTTTTCTAACGCTGAACTGCTTGTCCGGAGAAGTAATGATGGTTGCGGCGGCAAAGCTGTTTGTGCTTGTTGCGGCGAATATACAACTTAAAAGAAGTGAGCGGATAGAAAGGGACGGTTTCATTTTGTTTGGTGTATCGGTTGGTTTTTATAGTGGATTAACTTTAAACCAGTACGGCAAGGCGAGGCAACGCCGTACTGGTTTAAAGTTAATCCACTATAATATTGGTTGAGCGGATTTGAATACAATAAACACTCAATATGCCTGCGGCGGAATAACTGCCGATATGTTGATTTCAATCTGCAAAACAGATAATACGAAGGCCGTCTGAAACTGATTTTTGGTGTTTCAGACGACCTTTGTTTGCTTTACGGCGCGAGTTTAGCGGAAGAAGTCGCCCATACCAGCAGGCAAGCCTTGGGTGAATGCACCCATGGTTTTATTGGTCGTTTCTTCGGCTTTTTCAGAAGCGGCATTGATAGCAGCCAATACCAAATCTTCCAACATTTCTTTGTCGTCAGCGGCCTCTTGAATCAAATCAGGGCTGATTTCAAGTTTGCGGACAACGTGCGAACACGTCATCACAACTTTCACCAAACCATTGCCTGCTTCGCCTTCAACTTCGGTTTCAGCCAGCTTGGCTTGTGCCTTTTTCATGTTTTCCTGCATTTGTTGAGCCTGTTTCATCAGGCCGCCTAATCCGGCTTTTCCGAACATATTTTACTCCTATGGGTTTGAATAAATGGGTTTCACTCATGCCGTCTGAAAACGCTATTGCCTTTCAGACGGCCTTGTATATCAGTATTTTAAGAATGTCCTGCCAACTCTAAAGAATCCGGCAGCCATTGTGCTTCAAAGGTTTGCAAGATTTTCTGCGCCGTTGTATCCGCTTCCAGCAAATCTTGCGCCTGCTGCCGCCCTTCTTCTTGAATACGTTTGCGGCGCATAACCGGCGTTTCCCAGCCTTTATCATCCTGCCAAGGCTCGGTTTGCAGCCTTAAATTGCCAAGATGGTATGCCTCGCTCAACGTCTGGCAGATTTTATCCAGTCGCTCTTTATTGGCAGTCGCTTTGGCCTCATCCGTCAACGACAGCATGATTAAACCTGCTTCCGCATCATAACTTGTCCATGCCGCATTTTGTGCCAACATCTGCGCCGCGCCTAATTTACGGGCGAAGCGTTCGATAATGCTGTGCCAATTCTCAGTTTTAAACTCAGGCAAAGGAGCGAACTGAAGCTCTTCTTCATCCCCCTCCTCTTCTTCAGTCTCAGCAGACTCAACCGGCTGCGGTACTTCCATCACATCAGCACCGTGTGAATCTTCATATGTATATGCTTCATCAAAATACGGAGGTGGAATTTCCTCATTCATGTGCGGATATTCTTCCGGCTCAGGGGCCGTCTGAACTTTTGCAACAGGCAATGTCTCCGCAGTTTCTTGTATCTGCGCCGTTTTTGTTTGAGGCGTTTCGTCCGATACTTGGCTCGGCATTTCCTCCCAAGGTGGTACATCCGCCTGTTGTTGAGCAGACTGAATAGTTTCTTCAGACGGCCTTTCAACGGTATCCTGTTTGCTTAGAACAGCTTCTTTCTCAACCGCCGGTGCTGCTATCGGCTCAGATTTCGGCAGCTGAAAAGGCTTTTTTTCGGCCTCAGCTTTCTGATGATCGGAATGCAAATCCGTGTGTTCAATCTGACTTTGCGTATCACAACCCGAAGCGGCCAACGGCGCAAATGCAAGCATGCGCAAAAGCGTCATAACAAAACCGGCATACTCGTCCGGAGCCAGCGGCAAATCCTGTTTGCCATGAATAGCACATTGATAATAAAGCTGAATCTGCTCGCCACTAAAAGCCTGACTTAATCGCAGCAAAGTTTCACGTTCAGGGTCGTCATTCGCTAAGGCGGAAGGAATGGTTTGAATCAAAGCCAAACGTTGCAACAGCATGGCCAATTCTGCCAATGCGCTGTCAAAACCAATCGCTCTGGCAGACATTTCCTGAGCTTTTTCCAGCAAGGCCTCACCGTTTTGATTGATGATTCCTTCAAGCAATTCAAACAAGTATTGTTTATCGACCGCTCCGATCATTTGGCGGACATCTTGTTCGGCCACTTTACCCGACCCCATGGCAATCGCCTGATCCAAAAGGCTCAACGCATCGCGCATCGAGCCGGCGGCGGCACGTCCTAAAAGCTGCAAAGCCTGCGGCTGATAAGGAACGTTTTCACGATCCAAGACATGTGCCAAATGCTCGGCAACCTGCTGGGTTGTCATGTTGCGCAAAACAAACTGCAGACAACGGCTCAATACGGTAATGGGGACTTTGTGCGGATCGGTGGTCGCCAAAATAAATTTAACGTGCTCAGGCGGCTCTTCCAAAGTCTTCAGCATGGCATTGAACGCGCTTTTGGAAAGCATATGCACTTCGTCGATGATATAGACTTTGTATTTACCCGCAGTAGGCGCATATTGTGCGTTTTCCAACACTTCACGGATATTGTCGATACCGGTATTCGATGCTGCGTCAATTTCCAATAAATCCACATAACGGCCGCTGTCGATTTGCGTACAGCTTTCACACTGACCGCATGGTTCGCCATGCACGGCATTTTCGCAGTTCAAGCTCTTGGCCAAAATCCTGGCAATCGTGGTCTTGCCCACACCGCGCGTCCCTGTCAGCAGATAGGCATGGTGCAGACGGCCTTCGTCCAGCGCGTTGCGCAGGGCTTTGACGACGTGTTCCTGACCGACCAAATCGGCAAAGGTTTTCGGACGCCATTTTCGTGCAAGAACTTGATAAGCCATGTTGTTTCTCTACGGGAAATAAATAGGAAGGCCGTCTGAAAAGAATTATCCGCTCTTCAGACGGCCTCAGAAAATGGCATATATTCTAGCATTTTTTTGATTTTTATTAAGGATTTTCTATCAAGCTGGCAGCGACAGCATGTCATCGCAATGTTAGAATGCTACACAAATAATAACCAAGTTAAAGCTAAAATCATTATGTCTGAAATCATACTACGCAACCAATCAGCCACCATACAAGTCAACACAATGGGCGGATATATTGATTCCCTGATTTTAAAAGGGCGGGAGATCTTGTTTCCGAAAACCATCGTTCAAGTCGCCAATGACACAAAATTACGCAGCGGCATGCATGTCTGCTTGCCCCAATTCGGACCGGACAGCAAAAATCATCTGGCCCAACATGGTTTCGGCAGAACTTCAGACTGGGAAATCCGCCATCAAAATGAATCGGATATCGGCTTGAAATTAATCAGCACAGAAAAAGGCTATGAACACGTCGAATGGTTGCTCGATTACAGTCTGCCTCACGAAAATGAAGCCATCGCCATCCTAACCGTCTGCAATTACGGCGAATCGCCCGTCCGCACATCCCCAGGATTCCACCCCTACTTTACCGCCGCCGGCACACAATTTGATTTCAACGGTGCGCCATACGATGTCGACTATATCTCCCATACCGAATTTGTTTCCTCCAATCAAGATGCACACGTTGCATTTGACGGCTTGAAACTGGATATCCGCACCCACAATCTGCCTGTGTATGCCCTCTGGAGCGATCGAAACGGCCAATATACTTGTGCAGAGCCAACCGCAGAAGGCAATGCATTTTTATCCCCTCCACGAGGCGGACAGTTTGTTTCAGGGCACAGCAAAAAACGTTACGCCATGAAAATCAGACTGATGGCTTAAAATGTTCTGCAAAGTCATAAATACTTAAAAACCACCCCAAAGGGTGGTTTTCTTATGGCTTACAGGCCATTGTTATTGATTGCATTTGCAATATCGCGCACCGCTGTTACATACATGCGGCTGTGGTTGTATTGCCATACTGTGTAGAAGTTATTCAGGCCCAAATAGTATTCAAATACGCCCGGGCTGGTTTCCAAAGCATACAATACAGCCTTTTCATTATCCGCAACAGCAGCTTGAGGCACGACACCCAAGGCTTTGAAATCTGCGACAGTGCGTGTCAAAGCTGTTTTCTCATCGATAATCGCCTGCAAGTGCGGAGTAATCGTCAGACTTACCGGCACAACCATCTTGCCGCCTGTCTGCCAGCCATGCTGTTTCATATAATTGGCGACAGAAGCTGCCACATCGCCGACATTATTCCAAATATCGCGATGACCATCACCATCATAGTCTACCGCCCATTTACGGTAGCTTGAAGGCATAAATTGCGGCATACCCATTGCACCGGCATAGCTGCCTTTGAAGTCAAAGACATTTTCTTTTTCTTCTTTTGCCATCTGCAAAAGTTCGCTCAACTCGTTTTGGAAGAACTCGGCACGGCGTGGATAATCAAAGGCCAATGTACTCAAGGCATCGGCAACGCGGAAGCTGCCCGTATTTTTGCCGTAATTGGTTTCGATACCGAGAATCGCCACAATCAATTCGGCAGGTACGCCGTATTTGCGTGCCACATCATCGATTACGGCACGGTTTGCCGCATAGAATTGTCTACCACCATTAAATTTGACCGCACCAGAGTTACCGGTGCGGAATTCATACCAAGGACGCGAAGTGCTTGGGCGGTACATAATGGTAATAATGTTGCCTTTATACACCACGCCATTAAAGAAATTGCGCAATTCTTGCGCACTGAAACGGCGGTTTTTCACTTCATATTGGATAAACTGCTGAACATTGACGTTCTCATTGAAACCGCTGCTGGCAACAGATTCAGCCGCAGCATCAAATACAGGGCGTTTTGCAGAAGAAACAGGCTCAACCGGTTTTGCCGTATCAACAGCAGGCTTTTGCGGGGTACTACATGAAGCCAGAGCCAAAGCAGCCAGACCCATCCCAAAGATTTTGATTTTATTCATAAATAATCTCTTTATTAAAATACTATGATAAATCCGAATACAAAAGAATATTCGTCCAACACATCATCTTTCTATGCCAACTGCCATACTTTTTAATCAGCCAAAAATATAAACAACTCGGCACTGATTTGCTTCGGCTCAAGCACATAGACAAGGCCGTCTGAAATCCAAGGAAACCCTTGATTTTCAGACGGCCTTGAATGAATCAATTACTCAGCGGCTGCAACAACAGCAACGGTAATTTTAGCAACAGCATCAGTATGCAGAGCCACTTCCACTTCGTATTCGCCAACAGCTTTCAAAGGACCGTTAGGCAGACGTACGTTTGCTTTAGCAGCTTGGATACCGGCAGCAACAATCGCTTCAGCGATGTCGGCATTGGTAACAGAACCGAACAGACGACCATCAACACCGGCTTTTTGAGCAACAGTAATGGTTTGGCCTTCCAGTTTTTCTTGACGTGCTTTAGCATCAGCCAAGATTTCAGCTTGTTTGGCTTCCAATTCAGCGCGGCGTGCTTCGAATTCTTTCATGTTAGCTTCGGTTGCACGTTTTGCTTTACCGGCAGGGATCAGGAAGTTGCGTGCGTAACCGTTTTTAACGGTAACGATGTCACCCAAGTTACCCAGACCGCCGATTTTTTCTAACAGAATAATTTGCATGATTTAAACTCCAAAATTATTTGTGTTGATCGGTGTAAGGCAACAGAGCCAGGAAACGGGCACGTTTCACAGCAGTAGCCAACTGACGTTGGTAGTGTGCTTTAGTACCAGTAATGCGGGCAGGGATGATTTTGCCGTTTTCAGAGATGAAGTCTTTCAACAAATCAACTTGTTTGTAATCAACTTCTTGGATTTTTTCAGCCGTAAAGCGGCAGAATTTTCTACGTTTGAATGATTGACGAGCCATTGTCGTTTAACCTTTATATTCTTTAATGTTCTGTATGCGTAGTACCGGCTTGGGGAAGCGTTGGCTGCGTTGCGCCAAAAAACCTTCCGATTCGATGATAGCATCTTGCCGATACTGCCATTCCTCAGCCTGCTTACCTAAAATCCGCGCAGGGATTTCAAATTTGACCAGACATTTCTGTCCGTTTTCTTCCTGCCAAGACTCATGTTGCAACACAACATCTAAAACAGGAACCCCTGCCGGCGTATATCTCAAAGGCTGGACCTGCAAGATACGGGCGGTAAGCTTAATCAGATTGTTCAATCTTATTCGGCTGCTGCAACTTCTTCAGCTGCACCGTTCAGCAAGTTTTTTGCTTTTTCGCCGCCCAGCATTGGGGAAGCTTCAGTTACAGCGTGTTTTGTTTTGATGGTCAGGTGACGCAGTACGGCATCATTGAAGCGGAAAGCAGTTTCCAGCTCTTCAACCACTTCAGGAGTAGTTTCGATATTCATCAAAACATAGTGTGCTTTGTGGATTTTGTTGATTGGGTAAGCCAATTGACGACGGCCCCAGTCTTCCAAACGGTGGATTTTACCGCTGGCTTCAGTAATCATGGTTTTGTAACGCTCAACCATAGCAGGCACTTGCTCGCTTTGATCAGGATGAACGATAAACACGATCTCGTAATGACGCATGTTATCTCCTTATGGATGATTAAAAACAGCCTTTCACCATGCGAAGTAAAAGGCAAGGCAAAGAGGCTGAATTTTATCCGCATTTCTTAAAAAATACAAGTCTAAATTCAAAATCCACTTTCTTTTCAATTAAAAAACAACATTAGGCCTTATGGTTATTTCCTAGCAAACCACTCAACTATCTGCCAAAAATCTGCTAAAATCTGCCCCATCCTAATAAATACAGCATCAGAAGGCACACAATCATGGCTCTTTTGCAGATTTCAGAACCCGGCATGTCCGCCGCCCCCCATCAACACCGCCTCGCCGTAGGCATTGATTTAGGCACAACCAATAGCTTGGTTGCCACAGTCCGCAGCGGCAGCGCAGTCTGCCTGCCCGATTCAGACGGCCGTGCCACCCTGCCTTCGGTTGTCCGTTATTTAGATGGTGAAGTTGAAGTCGGCAAAAACGCCCTTTCTGCCCAAAAAACCGATCCGCTAAATACAGTCAGCTCCGCCAAACGCCTGATCGGCCGCACCCTTACCGACCTTGCACAAGAGGCGCAATACCTGCCCTACCGGTTCACGCCCAATGAGCGCGTGGTCGAGTTAAACACCCGTCAAGGTGCGAAAACGCCTATCGAAGTATCGGCAGAAATCCTCAAAGCCCTCAAATCTCGTGCTGAAGAAACATTGGGCGGTGATTTGGTTGGTGCCGTCATTACCGTTCCCGCTTATTTTGATGATGCCCAACGTCAAGCCACCAAAGATGCCGCGCGCTTAGCAGGTTTGAATGTCTTGCGCCTCCTTAACGAACCGACCGCCGCCGCAATCGCCTACGGACTGGACAACGCCTCAGAAGGCACGTTTGTCGTTTATGACTTGGGTGGCGGCACATTCGACGTATCCGTATTGCAACTGACCAAAGGCCTGTTTGAAGTGAAAGCCATCGGCGGCAACAGCGCATTGGGCGGCGACGACTTTGATCATCGTTTGTTCTGCTACTTGCTTGAACAAAACGACCTCTCCAAACTCAATGAACAAGACAGCCAACTTCTGCTTTCCCTTGTCCGTACTGCCAAAGAAAAACTGACCACTCAAACCGAAGCCGTCATCGAAACCACACTTTCAGACGGCCATAAAGTTCATACCGTCATTACCCGCCAAGAGTTTCACAACCTGACCCAAAATCTAGTACAAAAAACCATCGAGCCCGTCAAACAGGCTTTGAAAGATGCCGGCGTAACCAAGGCAGATGTCAAAGGCGTAATTATGGTTGGTGGCTCTACCCGTATGTTGCACGTTCAACAAGCAGTTGCCACATTCTTTGGTCAAACTCCGCTGAATAACCTCAATCCTGACGAAGTGGTCGCACTCGGTGCCGCCATACAGGCAAACGTCCTTGCAGGCAACAAAACCGACGGCGAATGGCTGCTGCTGGACGTTACCCCTTTGTCGCTCGGTTTGGAAACCTACGGTGGTCTAGCCGAAAAAATTATCCCGCGCAACTCCACCATTCCTACCGCACGCGCGCAGGACTTCACCACTTTCAAAGACGGTCAAACCGCCATGACGATACACGTCGTACAAGGCGAGCGCGAACTCGTTTCCGACTGCCGCAGCCTTGCCAAATTTACCCTGCGCGGCATTCCGCCCATGGCCGCAGGCGCAGCGCGTATCCGCGTGACCTTCCAAGTTGATGCCGACGGATTGCTGTCCGTTTCAGCACAAGAACAAAGCACCGGCGTACAGGCGCAAATCGAAGTCAAACCTTCCTACGGCTTGGACGACAGCACCATCACCCAAATGCTCAAAGACAGCATGAGCAACGCCGCAGAAGACATGGCCGCACGCGCACGCGCCGAAGCCGTAGTCGAAGCCGAAAGCCTGACCGACGCCGTCAATGCCGCCCTTGAATTGGATAGCGACTTATTGGAAGCCGAAGAATTGCAACAGATTCAACAAGACATTGCCGACTTGCAAGGTCGTCTGAAAAACGGCAAAGCCGAAGACATCCGCTCCGCCGTCGCCAAACTCAGCCACAGCACCGATAACTTCGCCGCCAAGCGCATGAACCGCAACATCCAACGTGCGCTGACAGGTCAAAGCGTTGATAATATTTGATGCCTAAACAGTTTCAGACGGCCTCGAAAGATACAAAGGTCGTCTATCTAATATCCAAAAACCGAAACGATTTCTTTTATGAGACTCTGGCATCAAACCCTTATCCCCCTACTCCCCCGCGCCCAGCTTTTGGGGCAGCATCGCGAATGCGCCGCTTTACGCGGGGCAGGCTGGGGCAAGCCGCATGCGACGGTTAATTACGTTTTTACCCATTCGCCCTACAAACTCTATCTGTATCACACGTTGATTATGAAAGAGATGGAAAAGCGCGGCTACAAGCCTGACGTTTTATGGAAAGACCCGCTGTATCGCGGCAAAGTGGTTGCCCCTTATGCCGCACATGATACCGAAGCCGCCGATTCTCCGATTTACCCCGAACACGATGATGCTTATTTAGATGAATGCTTGGAAAACCTAAAAAGTAAAGGCATCATGTTATAAACCCATTTTTCAGACGGCCTGAATATTGAATATCCAAGGCCGTCTGAAACCACTTTGAACCACAACCACTCTTAAACAACCGAGACAATAAAAATGCCAAAAATTACCGTACTCCCGCACGCGACATTATGCCCCGAAGGCGCGGTTATCGAAGATGCACCAGAAGGCCAAACCGTCCTTGACGTACTGCTCGACCACGATATCGAAGTCGATCATGCCTGCGAAAAATCATGCGCCTGCACAACCTGCCACGTGATTATCCGCAAAGGTTTTGACAGCCTGGAAGAACCGACCGAATTGGAAGAAGACCTGCTCGACCAAGCATGGGGCTTGGAAGCTGATTCACGTTTGAGCTGTCAGGCAGTCGTTGCCGACGAAGATTTGGTGGTGGAAATCCCAAAATATACGATCAACCACGCGCGTGAAGACCACTAGAACAAGGCTTAATGAAAAAGGCCGTCTGAAACCACAAATTCATGGTTTTCAGACGGCCTTTTGGTTATGCAGCAAATTATTTGATATGAGGAAAAATAAAACGCATACGGGAAATCTGCATAGCGGCCACTTTCTGCGTGGCGGAGTAATTTTCGATTTTTTCTTGCATTCTGATTTGATGCAGATTGCCGTTATGCTTAGGAGCAGATTTTTGAGGCTCGCTTGTCGCCTGTAACTCTTGCTCTGTTTTCAACGCTTCCTCTGCCTCGATGGCCGAAAGTGCAGCCTCATCTCTTACCAAACCGAAACGCTCGATAATGACATTGGCTTCATCTATATAATGAGATTTGTCCGCGCCATTTTCCAACACCGCATCTTCAAGCACGACCGACAAATGCTTGCCGCAATTTTCGATACGCTCTGCGATACGCGAATAAACCATCCAACGTTTCAGCCTCAACGCGCCTGCATCGTCATTGGGTGAAGCGGCATCCAGTTTAATCAAACCATAATGCTTGCCGTAATACAGACGAAACACCAGCTGCTTCAAACCTTCTGTTTCGTCCAGCATCCGATAAAATTCGCGAACCAACAACAGCAAACGGTCAAATGCGTCTGCTTTGGCCAGATACTCTGAATCATCTGAAGCAAGCGCGTAAATCAGTTTGGACAATTTGGCGTTGAGTGCGTTATTCATCATTTTTCCTTTTATTTTTACGTGATGGATTTCGTATTAAGAGCCGTTCCAGATGATTTGGTTGCATTGGGATAATGTAAATTATTCATGCGCAAACCATCATTAAAAACGGAATAAAATATATAAAACGGCAAATTCAAAGCGAATGTGCCGTAGTTTTTAAGTGCCGTGCTGTATTTTAACGCAAATATGCTATTTTGTTAAAAAATACCCGCATTATTTATATCCGCATCTACAGTAAAACATTCTGGCAGTCCGCCTACTTCTTGATTAAAATGTTCACCAACAGCCTAAAGACCAAATAAAGGAACACATCATGAAATGGACAGATACCCAACGCATCGCCGAAGAACTCTACGACTTACACGGCGACAGCATCGATCCGAAAACCGTACGCTTTACCCAATTGCGTGATCTGATTATGGCTTTGCCTGAATTTGACGATGATCCGGCGCGTTGCGGCGAGCGCATTCTCGAAGCCGTACAACAAGCATGGATAGATGAAGCAGAATAAGCTTTCTTCCCCTTCCTATCAAACAAGACCTTAGGCTGTTTTTTCAGACAGCCTGAGGTCTTTATTAAATCTATTCATACAATTTCGGAAAATTTCGAAATTGACTCATACTGACCTCAAATTTATTATGCAGTCTGACAACAAATAAAAGATATGCAGAAGGTGCATAAGCATGAATCACGCTAGAGAAATTAACGCATTAAATCACAGCCTTTCCGATTTGAAAGGCGACATCAACGTTTCATTCGAATTTTTCCCGCCGAAAAACGAACAAATGGAAACCATGTTATGGGATTCCATCCATCGCCTGCAAACCTTGCACCCGAAATTTGTTTCCGTAACTTACGGTGCAAACTCAGGCGAACGCGACCGCACACACGGCATTGTTAAACGCATCAAACAAGAAACCGGCCTTGAAGCCGCCCCTCACTTGACCGGTATCGATGCCAACCCTGACGAGTTGCGTCAAATTGCCAAAGACTATTGGGACAGCGGTATCCGCCGCATCGTTGCCCTGCGTGGCGACGAGCCGCCCGGCTACGAGAAAAAACCTTTCTATGCCGAAGATTTGGTCAAACTGTTGCGCTCCGTTGCCGACTTCGATATTTCCGTAGCGGCCTATCCTGAGGTGCACCCGGAAGCCAAATCTGCCCAAGCGGACTTGATCAATCTGAAACGCAAAATCGATGCGGGTGCAAACCACGTTATCACCCAATTCTTCTTCGACGTAGAAAGCTATCTGCGCTTCCGCGACCGTTGCGTGATGATGGGCATCGACGTTGAAATCGTTCCCGGTATCCTGCCTGTAACCAATTTCAAACAATTGGCCAAAATGGCCCAAGTGACCAACGTCAAAATCCCAAGCTGGCTGTCTAAAATGTACGAAGGTTTGGATGACGACCAAGGCACGCGCAACCTTGTTGCCGCCAGCATCGCCATCGACATGGTCAAAGTCCTCTCTCGCGAAGGTGTCAAAGACTTCCACTTCTACACCCTCAACCGCAGCGAACTGACTTACGCCATCTGCCATATTTTGGGTGTACGTCCCCGTTAATAAAACAGACGGCCTCCCCATTCTGATTTACAATATCGAACATTCAGGCCATACCGGCCTGATTAAAAATTCCAACTAGGAGAGTTAACATGACAACATTGCATTTTTCAGGCTTCCCGCGCGTCGGTGCCTTCCGCGAATTGAAATTCGCACAAGAAAAATACTGGCGCAAAGAAATCAGCGAGCAAGAATTGCTGGCTGTTGCTAAAGACTTGCGCGAGAAAAACTGGAAACACCAAGCTGCTGCCAACGCTGATTTCGTTGCTGCAGGCGATTTCACTTTCTACGACCACATCCTCGACCTGCAAGTTGCCACCGGTGCCATCCCTGCCCGTTTCGGCTTCGACAGCCAAAATCTGTCTTTGGAACAATTCTTCCAACTGGCCCGTGGTAACAAAGACCAATTCGCTATCGAAATGACCAAATGGTTCGACACCAACTACCACTACTTGGTGCCTGAATTCCACGCCGATACCGAATTCAAAGCCAACGCCAAACACTACGTTCAACAACTGCAAGAAGCCCAAGCTTTGGGCCTGAAAGCCAAACCGACCGTTGTGGGTCCGTTGACTTTCCTGTGGGTTGGTAAAGAAAAAGGCGCTGTTGAATTCGACCGTCTGAGCCTGTTGCCTAAACTGTTGCCTGTTTACGTTGAAATCCTGACTGCTTTGGTTGAAGCCGGTGCCGAGTGGATTCAAATCGACGAGCCTGCATTGGCTGTTGACCTGCCTAAAGAATGGGTAGAAGCATACAAAGACGTTTACGCTACTTTGAGCAAAGTAAGCGCCAAAATCCTGTTGAGCACTTACTTCGGTTCTGTTGCCGAACACGCTGCTTTGCTGAAATCCCTGCCTGTTGACGGCCTGCACATCGACTTGGTACGCGCTCCTGAACAGCTGGACGCATTTGCTGACTACGACAAAGTTCTGTCTGCCGGCGTTATCGACGGCCGCAACATTTGGCGCGCTAACCTGAACAAAGTTTTGGAAACTGTTGAGCCTCTGCAAGCCAAACTGGGCGACCGTTTGTGGATCTCCAGCTCTTGCTCTCTGCTGCACACTCCATTTGACTTGTCAGTTGAAGAAAAACTGAAAGCTAACAAACCTGACCTGTACTCTTGGTTGGCATTTACCCTGCAAAAAACCCAAGAATTGCGCGTTCTGAAAGCTGCATTGAACGAAGGTCGTGATTCTGTTGCCGAAGAACTGGCTGCCAGCCAAGCTGCTGCCGACTCCCGTGCCAACAGCAGCGAAATCCACCGTGCAGACGTTGCCAAACGCCTGGCCGATTTGCCTGCCAACGCAGACCAACGCAAATCTCCATTTGCCGACCGTATCAAAGCGCAACAAGCATGGTTGAACTTGCCTCTGCTGCCGACTACCAACATCGGTTCTTTCCCACAAACTACCGAAATCCGCCAAGCACGCGCAGCCTTCAAAAAAGGCGAACTGTCTGCCGCCGATTACGAAGCCGCGATGAAAAAAGAAATCGCCTTGGTGGTTGAAGAGCAAGAAAAACTGGACTTGGACGTACTGGTACACGGCGAAGCTGAGCGTAACGACATGGTTGAATACTTCGGCGAACTGTTGAGCGGTTTTGCATTCACCCAATACGGCTGGGTACAAAGCTACGGCTCACGCTGCGTTAAACCACCTATCATCTTCGGTGACGTAAGCCGTCCTGAAGCCATGACCGTGGCTTGGTCTACTTACGCACAAAGCCTGACCAAACGCCCGATGAAAGGCATGTTGACCGGCCCTGTAACCATTCTGCAATGGTCTTTCGTCCGCAACGATATTCCTCGCTCTACTGTGTGCAAACAAATCGCACTGGCTTTGAACGACGAAGTATTGGATCTGGAAAAAGCAGGCATCAAAGTCATCCAAATCGACGAACCTGCCATCCGCGAAGGTCTGCCTTTGAAACGCGCCGATTGGGATGCCTACCTGAACTGGGCAGGCGAATCCTTCCGCCTGTCCTCTACCGGTTGCGAAGACAGCACACAAATCCACACTCATATGTGCTACTCCGAGTTCAACGACATCCTGCCTGCCATCGCAGCTATGGACGCCGACGTCATCACCATCGAGACTTCACGTTCCGACATGGAACTCTTGACCGCGTTCGGCGAATTCAAATACCCGAACGACATCGGCCCGGGCGTTTACGACATCCACAGCCCACGCGTACCGACAGAAGCTGAAGTTGAGCATCTGTTGCGCAAAGCCATCGAGGTTGTACCGGTTGAACGTCTGTGGGTTAACCCAGACTGCGGCCTGAAAACACGTGGCTGGAAAGAAACTCTGGAACAACTCCAAGTGATGATGAACGTAACCCACAAACTGCGTGCCGAACTGGCTAAATAATGTAAGTTAGATGAAAGGCCGTCTGAAAATTTTCAGACGGCCTTTTTTCTTTATCGATATTTAGACCAG
>NZ_JAPWBA010000008.1:0-85817 GCF_041433195.1 Neisseria sp. 27098_8_139 | reverse complement strand
TTGTCCAACGGGCATCTTTATCTTTACTCGGTGTGGTTTGTCCGCTGACTTGTCCTTCTTCATCGACTTCTATGGCCTGACGCTGTTTGCTGCCGGCGGTCTGAATAATGGTGGCGTCAACGACGGCGGTGGATGCTTTCTCTACTTTTAAGCCTTTTTCGGTCAGTTGGCAGTTAATCAGTTTTAGCAATTCGGACAGGGTGTCGTCTTGCGCCAGCCAGTTGCGGTAGCGGCATAAGGTGCTGTAATCGGGGATGCTCAACTCGTCAAAACGGCAAAACAGGTTGAAATCGATGCGGGTGATGAGGCTGTGTTCCAGTTCGGGATCGGAGAGGCTGTGCCATTGTCCGAGCAGGACGGCTTTGAACATGGACAACAGGGGATAGGTGGGACGACCGCGGTGGTCTCTAAGGTAACGGGTTTTTTGACGATTCAGGTATTGTTCGATCGGTTGCCAATCAATCACCTGATCCAACTTCAATAGTGGGAAACGGTCGATGTGTTTGGCAATCATGGCTTGTGCGGTTTATTGAAAGAAGGTGCCCATGGAAAATCCCCTAAATGTCTTGGTGGGAATTTAGGGGATTGGGGGGAATTTTGCAAAGGTCTCAGGCCGTCTGAAAATATCTTTTCAGACGGCCTTTGATTTAAAGAGAGCCAATCAAGGAGCGCATTGTTAGATGCTGTTTTTAATGATTTTCCTCAGGGTGGACAGTTGTCGGCGGCTGACAGGCAACGGAGTTGGAATATCGAGAATTTTAGCACCCCATGTGGATGCGTATTCGTCGTTTTCGTCATCGTCCAGTCGAATCAGGCTGTCGAGGGTGTGGCGGAAGACGAGGGCATTGCGGTGGATGCGGATGACTTTATCGCCCAGCAATTCTTCCCAGTAAACCAATGTTTTCGGTAATTCGTAGCTGTGGCCGTCGCCGGTAAACAGATAGACGGTTTTGTGTTCCGCCATCAGGTAACGCGCCTGTTGCCATGGGATTTCAACCATGCGTTCGCGGTTGTACACTTTGAAATGGGTGAAACTGTCTGCTTTTTCGCGTTTTTTCTCGATGATGCGGTCAAGCGCGGTTTGCAGGCGGGTCATTTTGATTGGTTTGAGCAGATAGTCTGCGGCAGCCAGCTCAAACGCGCGCAGGGCGTGTTCTTCATAGGCTGTGGTGAATACAATTTCCGGCTGGCGCTTGGCGGTACGCTTAATGCGTTCGACAAACTCGAGACCGTCGATTTCCGGCATGCCGATGTCGGCAAAGACGATGTCGACTTCGTGGACGCTCAGCCACTCCAATGCTGGCATGGCATGGTGAAAGACGTTGAGTAGTACGACATTGCACTCTTCCAATAATACACGTAAGCGTTCTGCTGCTAATACTTCGTCTTCTACAATAATGGCACTTGGCATAGCGGTATTCTTTTTGTTGTATCGTGGGAGATCTGCCGCGTTTTGTCATCCTCAATAACGCGTCAGCCGTATGTTGTTACAACCTTGAAATTATCAGTTTGTGACAATTTTAGGAAATTTTCAAAATATACATGATTTTTCGCTTCTTGGGCATGGTTTGGGATGAACCGGAAGATTACTTACATAACTTTATGAAATATTGTAATACCTAGAGTAATTTTGTTGTAATCGTGCTAATTCAGTCTGTGATAATGGACGATTTTGGGATTTTGTCCATTTGCCAGTGTACTACCGCCCAATCAAGCAATTCCTGCGGACGGTTCACGGTAGGTGCATCGGGTAGGTTGAGGTAGGTTAGGACTTGGCGTAGGAGTTGTTCTTTTTGATTCAAATCCAAAGCCGGGGCAAGGGTTTGTTTCGACCATTTTTGCCCTTGATTGTTGGTCAATAGGGGAAGGTGGGCGTAGGCCGGTGTGGGAACGCCGAGGCATTGTTGCAGATAGATTTGGCGCGGCGTGGAAACGAGCAAGTCCTGACCGCGGACAATATGCGTTATGCCTTGATCGGCATCGTCGGCAACCACGGCAAGCTGATATGCCCAATAGCCGTCGGCACGAAGCAGGACAAAATCGCCGATATCATGTGCCAGATTTTGTGCGTAATGTCCGACAATGCCGTCTGAAAAACCGATCATGCGATCAGGAACTTGAATGCGCCATGCCGGAGTTTTGTTTTGCGTGTCGGGTCTTTGCTGAGGATTGCGGCAACGGCCGTTATATACAAATCCGTCTGCGCCATGTGTTGCCGCCGCCTGCCAGTCTTTGCGGCTGCAATAGCAGGGATACACCAGCCCGGCTGTTTTAAGACGGTCGAGGGTGTCTTGATATAGGTCGTAACGGCGACTTTGATAGGCGACTTCGCCGTCCCACTCAAAACCGAAAGCTTCGAGCGTGCGCAAAATGTCGGCAGCGGCGCCGGGCATTTCGCGCGGGGGGTCAAGGTCTTCAATGCGGACCAGCCATTTGCCCTGATGAACGCGCGCGTCGGCATAGGAGGCGACGGCGGTCAGTAGGGAGCCGATATGAAGCAGGCCGGTAGGGCTGGGGGCGAAACGTCCTATATACATGGCAGGGTGGTTTTGTAGGGCAGGGGCAGTGTGTCTGCACGCTATTCAAATCGTGATAGAAAAGGGCGTGCCGTACACGCCCGAATTTGGGTTTCAGACGGCCTGAGACTTTTCAAAATGATTTAAGTTTCTTGGCCGTCCGTTCAATTCGCTTAAGCCAAGGGAGCCAGTAGTTTGGCGAAAGCATCTTCAAATTGTTTCAAACCGTCTTCTTGCAAACGAGTTGCCAAAGTTTCAACATCAATGCCGAGTTGGGCGGTTTCGGCAAGCTGCGCTTGGGCTTCGTCCGTGCCTTCGGTCAACGTGGCTTTGGCGGTGCCGTGGTCGATAAAGGCTTTGAGTGTGGCATCGGGAACGGTGTTGACGGTATGGGCGCCAATCAGGCTGTCAACGTACAACGTATCAGGATAGGCAGGGTTTTTCACGCCAGTAGATGCCCACAAAAGTTGGACGCGGTTGGCACCTTTTTCGGCAAGTGCGGCAAATTCGCTGCTGCTGAAGTATTGCGCCCAATCTTGATAGGCGGCTTTGGCCAGCGCAATGGCGACTTTGCCTTTGAGGTAGTCGGGCAGAGTGGCGTCTAATGCGGCATCGACACGGGAAATAAAGAAGCTGGCGACAACTTGGATATGGGAAACGTCATGTCCCGCCTCCAAACGTTTGGCAATGCCGCGTGTGTAGGCTGCATAGGCTTTAAGGGTTTGGGCGCGGGAGAAGAGCAGGGTCAGGTTGACGCTGATGCCGTCTGAAACGAGGGTTTCAAGCGCTTCGATACCTTCGTCGGTTGCCGGTACTTTAATCATGGCATTTTTGCGGCCGATGGCGGCGTGCAGGCGGCGCGCTTCTTCAACCGTACCTTGTGCGTCTTTGGACAATTCAGGCGAAACTTCGAGGCTGACGAAGCCGGTTTTGCCGCCGGTGGATTCGTGTTCGGCAAGGCATACGTCGCAAGCGGCTTGCACATCGGCAACCGCCATGGTTTCGTAGCGTTGTTTCGGGGTTAGGTCTTGTTGTTTGAGCGCGGCTACTTCATCGGCGTACAGCGCGTCTCCGGCAAAGGCTTTTTGGAAAATGGCAGGATTGGAAGTTACGCCACACACACCTTGTTTCAGCATTTCTGCCAATTCGCCGCTTTGTACCAGCGAACGGGAGAGATTGTCCAACCAGATTTGTTGTCCTAATGCTTTAACGTCCGATAAAATAGTCATCTCAGATTCCTTTTACATAATAGGTTTGTTTGTGAAGTGGCGGTAATGCTACGCCGATTCGATGAATTTGAACAGTTTACAGCCGATTAATTTGGGCAAAACAAACCTAAATTCAAGCACGAAAGGTAGTTTTGATGGCGGAAAACACACTTTATCTCGACTGGGCGCGTGATGTATTGAATACGGAAGCCGAAGGTTTGCGTGAAATTGCGGCGGCTTTGGACGACAACTTTGTCCGTGCGGCGGAAGCGTTGTTGCACTGCAAGGGCAGGGTTGTGATTGCCGGTATGGGCAAGTCCGGACACATCGGCCGCAAAATGGCGGCGACCATGGCTTCCACCGGCACGCCTGCGTTTTTCGTCCATCCTGCCGAAGCGGCGCACGGCGATTTGGGCATGATTGTCGATAACGATGTCGTGGTTGCTATTTCCAATTCCGGCGAAAGCGACGAAATTGCGGCGATTATTCCGGCGTTGAAACGCAAAAACATCACGCTCATTTGCATCACTGCTCATCCGACTTCGACCATGGCGCGCCATGCCGATATCCATATTACCGCGGCGGTTTCCAAAGAGGCCTGTCCGCTCGGCCTTGCACCGACTTCCAGTACGACCGCCGTGATGGCGTTGGGCGATGCGCTGGCGGTGGTATTGTTGCAGGCGCGTGCGTTTACGCCGGACGATTTTGCTTTAAGCCATCCGGCCGGCAGCTTGGGCAAACGCCTGCTGCTGCGCGTGGCGGATATCATGCACAAAGACGAAGCCCTGCCAGCCGTTTTGTTGGGCACGCCGTTGAAAGAAGCCATTGTCCGCATGAGTGAAAAAGGCTTGGGCATGTTGGCGGTAACCGATGCCGAAGGCCGTCTGAAAGGCGTATTTACCGATGGCGACTTGCGCCGTCTGTTTCAAGAACGCGACAGCTTTGCCGGTTTGAAAGTGGACGACATCATGCACGCTTCGCCAAAAACCATCTCCGCCGACCGTCTCGCCACCGAAGCTTTGAAAGCCATGCAAAGCGGCCATGTGAACGGTTTGCTGGTGGTCGAAGAAAACGGCGTACTGATTGGCGCGCTGAACATGCACGATTTATTGATGGCACGAATTGTCTGAAACGACGGCAAAAACGTTTTCAGACGGCCTTATGCTAGAATAGGCCGTCTGAAATAAGGAAACCTTATGCAAAACCTCTCTTCCGACCTGCAACAACGCGCTTTAGGTATCAAACTGCTGATACTGGATGTGGACGGCGTTTTGACCGACGGCCGCATTTTTATTCGCGACAACGGCGAAGAAATCAAATCGTTCCACACTTTGGACGGACACGGTTTGAAAATGCTTCAGGCCGGCGGCGTGCAAACGGCGATTATTACCGGCCGCGATGCACCTTCCGTCGGTATCCGCGTGAAGCAGCTCGGCATCAACTATTACTTCAAAGGCATTCACGACAAACGTGCCGCCTACGCCCAATTACGCGAACAGGCCGGTGTGGAGGAGCATGAGTGCGCCTTTGTCGGCGACGATGTTGTCGATTTGCCTGTGATGGTGCGTTGCGGATTGGCGGTCACCGTCCCTGAAGCGCATTGGTTTACTTTGCAATACGCCCATTATGTAACTCGGCGTTCCGGCGGCGCAGGCGCGGTGCGTGAAGTGTGCGATTTGATTATGCAGGCGCAAGGTACGCTTGAACCTGCTTTGAAAGAGTATGTACGATGAAAATCAGATGGCGTTACGGAATCGCCTTTCCGCTGGTGTTGGCCGTCTCACTCGGCGCACTGGCGGCGTGGCTCGGCCGCATCAGCGAAGTACAAGTCGAAGAAGTCGTCCTCAATCCGAATGAGCCGCAATATGCTATGAAAGGCATCAACGGCAAACGTTTTGACCAAGAAGGCCGTCTGAAAGAAAACCTGAGCGCGGTCGATGCCGTCCAATATCCGAATAGCGCGGATGTGCATTTGGACAAACCGCATCTTTCGTTTTACCGCGACGGCAACCTGTTGTACGAAGTCGGCAGCGACAAGGCTGCGTACAATATTCAAAACAAAAAAGTCGTTTTTGAACAAAATGTCGTCTTAAACAAAGCGGCAGATGCCAAGCGTTTGGCCGGCATTGTCAAAACCGAACGTTTGAATGTCGATACCGAGGCGCAATACGCCTATACCGACAGTCCCGTTACTTTCCAATACGGACAGTCCGGCGGTCAGGCAAACGGCATGACTTATGATCACAAAACCGGTTTGCTGAATTTCCCTTCCAAAGTGAAAGCCACAATTTATGATACAAAAAATTTGTAAAACCTTAGCCCTTGTTGCCGTTTTTGCCGCCAGCCCGGCCTTTGCCCTGCAAAGCGACAGCAAGCAGCCGATTCAAATCGAAGCCGACCAAGGCTCGCTTGATCAAAACAACCAAAGCACCACCTTTTCCGGCAACGTCATCATCAAACAAGGCACGCTCAATATCCGTGCCGGCAGCGTAACCGTTTCGCGCAACGACAAAAGCGAGCAGTTGATGAAAGCCACCGGCTCGCCCGTCAAATTCAGCCAAGAGTTGGACGGCGGCAAAGGCGTGGTGAATGGCCAAGCCAATACCGTCACGTATTCTTCCGCAGCCAGTCTGGTTACCCTGACCGGCAATGCCAAAGTACAGCGCGGCGGCGATGTGGCTGAAGGTGCGGTCATCACTTACAACACCAAAACTGAGGTTTACACCATCAACGGCAGCGCCAAATCCGGTGTGAAATCCGCCGCCAAATCCGGCCGCGTCAGCGTTGTCATCCAGCCGTCCAGCCCGCAAAAAAACAAATAAGAAAACACACGAACAAGGCCGTCTGAAAAAGGTTCAGACGGCCTGAGGTCAATATCGAAAGTCAACAGAATATGAGCGCAAACAACAGCCGTCTTGTGGTTCAAAACCTGCAAAAAAGTTTCAAAAAACGCCAAGTCGTCAAAAGCTTCTCCCTGGAAATCGAAAGCGGCGAAGTCATCGGCCTGCTCGGTCCCAACGGCGCGGGTAAGACCACCAGCTTTTACATGATTGTCGGCCTGATTGCCGCCGATGCAGGCAGCGTGATGCTGGACGGCCAAGAGTTGCGCCACCTGCCCATTCACGAGCGCGCCCGCCTCGGCGTCGGCTATCTGCCGCAGGAAGCCTCGATTTTCCGCAAAATGACCGTGGAACAAAATATCCGCGCCATTTTGGAAATCAGCATGAAGGACAAAAGCCGTATCGATGCCGAACTTGAAAAACTGTTGGCCGATTTGAACATCGAGCGCCTGCGCAACAACCCTGCGCCGTCCTTGTCCGGTGGCGAACGCCGCCGTGTCGAAATCGCGCGCGTGTTGGCCATGCAGCCGCGTTTCATTTTGCTGGACGAACCTTTTGCCGGCGTTGACCCGATTGCCGTCATCGATATTCAGAAAATTATCGAGTTCCTCAAATCACGCGGTATCGGCGTATTGATTACTGACCACAACGTGCGCGAAACCCTCAGCATCTGCGACCGTGCCTATATCATCAGCGACGGTACGGTATTGGCTTCAGGCAAGCCGGATGATTTGGTCAACAATGAACAAGTCCGTTCGGTTTACTTGGGTGAAAATTTCAAATATTGAATGCATATTTGGCGGTAATCGTAAAACCGGTTTCACACGAGGCTCTCATTTTAATTGAGGGTGGCTCTAAATATTGAAATAATTACTAAAAATACAAATATAATACCGATAACCTAGTTTTTCAGACGGCTCTCCGTACGAAGGCCGTCTGAAAAACTATCCATACACTTTGAAAAAACACTATGTCTTCACTCGTCCTTAAACTCAAACAGACCCAGCAGCTCAACCAGCGGCTGCAGCAGTCTTTGCGCATCTTGCAGATGTCGGGTCTTGAGCTTGAGCGCGAAGTGGAAGACTGGTTATTAGACAATCCTCTGCTTGAGCGTCCGGAAACCGATGAGTTTGCCGATAGCGGACTCAACCGTACCGTCACCATGCCGCGCGCAGGTCAGCAGTTGAGCGGCGATGATGCCGAAGATATTTGGAGCAACATCGCCGAAGAAGAGGATTTCAAACACTATCTGCATGCCCAAGTGTGCGAGCATCCGCTCTCGCAAGTGGAAGCGGCCTATGTTCATGTCTTGATTGATTTTTTGGGCGAACAAGGCTACCTCACCGACAGCCTTGAAGAAATCATCGACCACACGCCGTTAGAATGGATGCTGGACGAAGAAGCCCTGCAAAATGCACTGGATATATTGCAAACCTTTGATCCGCCCGGCGTGGCGGCGGCGGATTTGACCGAGTCGCTCATGCTGCAGTTAATGCGTTTGCCGGCTTCTCCTGCCCGACAAATGGCCGCGCATTTGGTGCAAAGTTCGCTTCAAGACTTAGGCAAAAACCGCAAACAAAATGTTCTGCGTTTCCGCAAACTCTATCCCGATACCGACAGTGAAACCATAGAAGCCGCGCTCGATATGATTGCCGAGCTCAATCCCTATCCGGCCTACGGTTTCGCCTCTGCCACGCCCACGCCTTATATTCAGCCTGACGTTTGGGTCAAAGAGGGCAAGGATGGCTGGGAAGTCATCAGCAACGAGGCGGCTTGGCCGAAGCTGCAGCTCAATCAGGAGTATTGCGACCTGATGAAATCAGCGGAAGAGGGCGCACTGGGGTGGAAGGAAAAAATCAACGAAGCCAAGCAGCGTATTGATTCTTTGGAGCTGCGTAAAAGCACGGTCCTCCGCCTTGCTGAGTATATCGTCAAAAATCAGGAAGATTTTTTCATCTTCGGAGAAATCGGCCTGTCGCCAATGCTGATGAAAGATGCCGCCGCCGAATTGGGTCTGGCGGAAAGTACCATCTCGCGCGCCGCCAATCAGAAATATTTGTCTTGCCCGCGCGGCCTGTTTGCGTTACGCTATTTCTTCACACAGGCAGTCAATGCCGACGATGACGGCGAAGGGTTCAGCCAAGGCGCAATCAAAGCCGTATTAAGCCAGCTGATTGAAAGCGAAGACAGCAGCAAACCCTATTCGGACGAGACCCTCGTCAAATTATTAAAACAACGCGGCATTGAAATCGCCAGACGTACAGTTGCAAAATATAGAGAATCATTAGACATCCCACCGGCACACAAGCGAAAATTTACCGAGTAGATATATTCCGATCCGTTTTGACGGACTAATCAACCGAAGGAGCTGTATCATGAATCTGAAAATCACCGGTCTGAATTTTGATGTTACCGAAGCCATCAAAAACTATGTTTCCGACAAGTTGGCACGAATCAATCGCCACGCCGACAACATCATCTCTGTGACCATTACGCTCTCGGTGGAAAAAGTCAATCAAAAAGCTGAAGCCGATGCGCATCTGGCAGGCAAAGATTTGCACGTTGAAGCGATTGAACAGGATATGTACGCTGCGATTGATGTTTTGATGGACAAGCTCGACCGCGCTGTTTTGAAACATAAAGAAAAAAGCGGTGATGTCCGCAGTACTGTCAAACCTGCTGCCGAATAAAGCTTTTGTATGATAAAGGCCGTCTGAACATTCAGACGGCCTTTTGTTTTACTAGAAGTTTTAGACTGGCAATCTAGTTACTCATTTTTTCGCCATTCCACGGTGCCACTTTAAACAGCAGCAACATGCCCGGTATGCCCAAAGCAAAACACAGCCAGTAAAAATTAAAGTAACCCATCGCTTCAATCAGATAACCTGCCGAAGCATTGATAAATGTACGGGGAACGGCTGACAGGCTGGTAAAGAGGGCTAATTGTGTGGCCGTAAATACTGGATTGGTTTCACGAGCCATATAGGCAACAAATGCTGCTGTACCCAGACCTACGCCAGCTGCTTCTGCACCAATTACAGCTGCAAGCATCATTTGTTCTGTTAGTGTGATGGTTTCGAATTTGCCAAAATTTGCCAGCCAAGCAAAGCCTAGAATCGTTACCCATTGCGCCACGCCGAAAATCCACAAAGCTCTATTGATGCCGAGCTTTATCATCCAAATACCGCCTACAATACCGGCAATGACAGCAGGCCATAAACCGGCATTTTTGGCAATGAGGCCGATGTCGGTTTTGCTGAAGCCCATGTCCAGATAAAACGGCGTTGCCAGAGACGTTGCCATACTGTCGCCCAGTTTGTAGAGAAAGATAAACAGCAATACCAATATGGCCTGTTTGATTCCTTTGCGTGAGAAGAACTCACTGAAAGGGTCAGAGACTGTTTGGGCAAATGTACGAGGCACAGTTGGGGGAATATCAGGCTCTTTGGCTAAAAACAGGGTCATCAGCAGACCCGGCAACATAAATAGCGCCGTGATGATGAATACGTTGTGCCAAGGCATTAAGTCGGCCAGAATCAAGCTGAGCGAGCCGGGTACCAAAGCGGCGATACGGTAGGCATTGACGTGGATAGAGTTGCCTAAGCCTAATTCTTCATCTGACAAAATTTCGCGTCGAAATGCATCCAATACAATATCTTGGCTGGCAGAGAAAAAGGCGACCACCAACGATAAGCCCATAATTACATATAAATGCTGAGCAGGATTTAGGAAGGCGTAAATGAGCAAGGTCAGCAGCAAACCAATTTGCGTAACCAGCATCCAACCGCGCCGCCGTCCTAAAAAAGGTAATCTGACCAAATCAATGACGGGAGACCAGATAAATTTCCAAGTGAAAGGCAGCCCGATAAGTGCCATCAGGCCGATGGTTTTCAAATCGACATATTCGCTGCGCAACCATGCTGGAATCAGGTTGATCAGAAAATAAAGCGGCAACCCCGAAGTGAAGCCTGTAAAGATACAAATCAGCATACTGCGCGAGAAAATCTTGCGCCAAGTGCTGGTTTGGGGTGCGGTTGTCATAGTGGAATCAATAAAAAAGAAAAGGGATATTGTAGCAAAGATGGGGGATATGGCGAATTAACTTCTGCTATCTTTGTTGAATAAAGGCCGTCTGAAACTTTGACAAATTAAGTTTCAGACGGCCTTTTGTTGGAACAACTGGTTTGGCGGGCAACGGAGACTTCAGGACGGAAGAAGGGTTGCTTGGGTGTATTCATAAAATTGAAGTTAAGAAAGTTACAGACGACCCCTAGAGATCGTTTGAACGATGAGAAATATCAGTGGTAATTTGTGCCGTCAGTGTAGCCGTTTCCTGATTTGCCCACAGCAAAAGCAGAAATCGGACCGACCGTTACTGTCCCTTTAGGCTGAGTTTCTTGGTAATACTCATATGCTGCAACACCCATACCAGTTGCAGCACCAACAGCAGCACCAATTGTGCCACCGACCATAATAGCTGGTCCGGCAGGAATACTGCCAAAAGCTATACCGACACCCAGACCAATACCTGCACCAATTGATCCTCCTATTTATGCACCATTTGCTCCTCCTTGAAGGATTCTCTCTCCTAAGCCTCCTCCATAAATTAGTTCCAGATCCTCAATGGATAGTTCAATCATGTTATTTTTCCTTTTCAAAAAAATTAGATGTAGAATATTGAGTCAATACACCCAATATGGAAAAAATAATAAAAGCATGAATATAAATCATAAAATCAACATTATCTCCTTGGTAGCTTTCATAAATAAAAACGATTGGTATTGATATACAAATTAAAATATACAGGTACTTTGAAATTACCAGTAACTTATACACAAATTTTGATTTCATAGCCTAGTCTTTCATTTGAATAAAATCTACCCTAATCAACTTTCCAACCAACTTCCTAACTTCTTCATGCTTTCCCTGATTGAAGTTAACCAGTAGATTTTTCAACAATATGTATATTATGTTAAATAATAAATGGTAATTGTCACATTCAAATATTAAGGATAACCTACTTTGAAACTATATCGCTTTGATGCGTAATTCTATAAAAAACATTGAATTTTCATGTTTTCTATTTATCCAGTATTTTGGAGTTGATAAGTGAGAGCAAAAAACTTTGGAAATCTACGATTCTCCTTCCAACACCTCATCATTTCTCTAGAGAATTTAGGCAAAGGCGATATTGATAACTCATTTCATTAAATGGAACCAAATGAGAATGATTTATTTATAAAATCCTTTTAAATTAATGTGTTACAATAAAAATTGATAAAATAAAATTGACTATTCTCAATAAAATGAGTAAAATTCATCCGCAAATACAAATTTTGTATTGTGATACATCTATATAACCGCATTAAGAAAAGGAGTTAGTTATGCTAAGTAAGTCAATTACAGCAAAATTAAACGAACAAATTAATCTCGAGTTGTATTCATCAAATGTCTATTTGCAAATGAGTGCATGGTGCCATAAACATGGTTATGAAGGCGCTGCGGCATTTTTACTTCGTCATGCCGATGAAGAATTGGAACATATGCAAAAGTTGTTTACTTATGTGAGCGAAACCAGTGGAATGCCTTTGTTAGGTAAAATTGACGCCCCTAAACACGATTACGCTTCATTAAAAGAAGTTTTTGAAACAACACTTGAACACGAAAAACTAGTGACATCTAAAATTAATGAGTTAGTTGAGAGTACTTTTGCAGAAAAGGATTACTCTACTTTTAACTTCTTACAATGGTATGTAGCTGAACAGCATGAAGAAGAAAAATTATTTAACAGTATTGTTGATAAATTCAAACTTCTTGGTGAAAGTGGTACAGCGCTCTACTACATTGATCGTGAATTAAAAACTTTATAAGAATAGGAGAAATAAAATGTTATCAAATAGCGTGATTAAACTATTAAATGATCAAATGAATTTAGAGTTTTATTCTTCTAACTTATATTTACAAATGAGCGCCTGGTGCGAACAACAAGGTTTCGAAGGAGCTGCAAAATTTTTATCAGAGCATGCGGCTGAGGAAATGCAGCATATGCGTAAACTCTTCACTTATTTAAATGAGACCGGCGCATTGGCTATCATCACACAAATTGATGAACCACCTCATCAATTTTCATCATTGAAACAAGTACTTGAATTAACTTATGAACATGAAAAGTTAATTACCTCTAAAATCAATGAATTAGTTGGTAGAACTTTTGAAGAGAAAGACTACTCTGCCTTTAACTTCTTACAATGGTATGTGGCTGAACAACATGAAGAAGAAAAATTATTCAGTGGAATTTTGGATAAATTAAATCTTCTTGGTGAAGATGGTAAAGGTTTGTTCTTAGTTGATAAAGATTTAGGCGCATTAACAACAAACAACTAATCAAGTCTGATGAAAAAGGCTAAGTCATTATCGATTTAGCCTTTTTTTATATCAAAATCTAGCTACTTTTGTCTAAAAGTGCGGTGCTTTAACGGTTCATTCTTACCGCCGATTAGGTTTTGAAATGTCCGTAAGATAGGTAGATATGCTAGTCTTACGGACATTTTATTTTCAGACGGCCTTCGATCTTGCGTTGCAGTTGCGGTAGAAGGCGATCAGACCGTTGGTGGAGCTGTCATGTGCCGGCGTGCCGCGTTCGAGTTCGGGTTCGATGGTTTTGGCCAGCTCTTTGCCGTATTCCACGCCCCATTGGTCGAAGGGGTTGATACGCCAAATCACACCCTGTACGAAGGTGCGGTGTTCGTAAGCCGCCATCAGCATGCCGAGGTTGAAAGGTGTCAGGCTGTCGATAAGCAGGCTGTTGCTCGGACGGTTGCCGGGGAACTCTTTCTGCGGCGCAAGGCGGTCGCGTTCGTCTTGGGGCAGGGCAGCCAATTCGATTTGCACTTCGTCTAAGGTTTTGCCTTTCATCAGCGCTTCGGCTTGGGCGAAGGCATTGGCAACGGTAAAGCGGTGTTGGCGGTGGTTGCCGTAGACTGTGGTCATGGGGACGATGAAGTCGACGGGAATCAGACGCGTGCCTTGGTGCAGAAGCTGGAAGTAGGCATGTTGGCAGTTGACGCCTTCATCGCCGAAGACAATGCCGCCAGTGGTGCAGGAAACGGGTTGGCCGTCTGAAGTACGCTGTTTGCCGAGGCTTTCCATATCGAGCTGGTTGAGCCACGGGGTAAAGAGGCGCATGTTGTGGCTGTATGGGACAACGGTTTGGCCGTCTGAATGTTGGAAGTTGTTGTACCAAACGTTGATGAGCGCCATCAGGACGGGAATGTTGCGGCGGAATGGCGTTTCGAAGAAATGGGTATCCATCGTGTGTGCGCCGGCCAGCATTTTGCGGAACGCTTTTTCTCCGACGGCAACCATCAATGGCAGGCCGATAGGCGACCAGACGGAATAGCGGCCGCCGACCCAGTCGGACATGGCAAAGACTTTGTCGGGGGAGATACCGAAGTTTTGGGCAGCGGCCACATCGGCGGAAATGGCGCAGAAGTGGCGGTAGATGCCGGAATCAGGTAAACCTGCATCGCGATACCAAGTGCGCGCAGCATAGGCATTGAGCAGGGTTTCCGGTGTGCGGAACGATTTGCTGGCAATGCTGAATACGGTGGTTTCGGGGTTGAGGCCGAGAAGGGTTTGGGTCAGGTCGGCATCATCGGAGTTGCTGACAAAGTGGACGCGGATGTTTTGCCAATAAGGCTGCAGCGCCTGTGTGGCCATGCGCGGCCCTAAATCGGAGCCGCCGATACCGATGTGAACCAAGTCGGTAATCGGCTTGCCGGTAATGCCTGCGTGCGTACCGTCTAAAAGTTGGCGTGCGAACTCGAGTGCGCGGTTGAGTTCGTGATGAACATTGGGCACGATGTTTTCGCCGTCAACGTAAACAGGTTTGGCATTGGCAGGCAGGCGCAGGGCAGTGTGGAGGACGGCGCGGTGTTCGCTGGTGTTGATTTTTTCACCGCTGCTCATGGCCTGCATATATTGTGGCAAATCGGCTGCTTCGGCCAGTTGGCACAATAAATCTAGGGTGTTTTCATCTAGACGGTTTTTGCTGTAATCAAATAACAAACCGTGCAGAATTTCGTGCATATTGTTGAAACGTTCGGCATCTGCGGCGAAGCGTTCGCGCAGGGTAACGTGTTGAGTATCGGCATGATGGGCTTCCAAGGCCTGCCATGCGTCTGAGTATGCGGACATCTCGTTTCCTTAGTATGTAACGGTAAACAAGCAGGGTATCTATTTTCTGCTTTTTGTAGTTGTTTGTAGTTTAACAAATTTGGACAACTTTTGGGAGGTGGTAGGGGCGGTTTTGTTTAAGAAATGTATGCAAAATTCAATATAAACGGTTGATTATCATCAAGTTTCTGTAAAAAAGGGGGTATGACACCGATGTCTGCTGTGTTATCCTATGTAACATTATTGAAATCTTGTCGGGGCGGGTCCGTAAGATGGCTACAATTTATGATGTCGCTGCTTATGCCGGGGTATCTCCCAAGACGGTCAGTCGGGTGATTAACAGCGATGCGCCGGTCAGTGAGAAAACCCGTTCCAAAGTAGAAACAGCGATTGCTGCTTTGGGCTATATCCCGTCTTCTGCGGCGCGGATTATGCGGTCACACCGTTCCGGATTGGTCGGCCTGATTATCGGCGCCATTTCGCGGACAGGCGAGAATACGGGCGGGCACGGCATACCGGATATGTTCTTGATTAAGGGCATTCAGCAGCAGATTCGCGCACAAGGCAAGATTTTGATGATTGCCGACATCGATAATAAGCCGGGTCAGCCCGGTCAGATGGAGCCGCTGATCCGTACCTTTATGGAGCATCGGGCCGAGGGGATTTTATATGTGGCAGGTTTCCATCAGGAAGTATTGCTGCCGGAAGTGCCCAACCGTTGTCCGATGGTGTTGGTCAACTGTTTTGATTCAGTGGGTACGCCGGCGGTTTTGCCGGATGATGAAGCAAGGCAGTATGGCTTGGTGCGCCGGATTATCCAAAGCGGACACAAACGGATTGCTTATGTGACTTTGCAGCCGGGTGTGGAAGCGACGAGATTGAGATTGGCCGGATACCGCCGTGCTTTGGCTGATTCGGATATCGTCTTCGATCCTGATTTGGTGCAAACTGGCTATCCTGACTTCAGCAACGACAGCGGGTCTTTGATTTCGGCTATTTTGAAGCTGCTGTCTTTGCCGCTTCCGCCGATGGTAATTTGCTGCGGCAACGATGAAATGGCGGTGCGCGTGTACGGGATTTTGAGGACGCGCGGCGTGCAGGTTCCCGAGCAAGTTTCGGTTGCTGGCTATGATAACCACAGTGCGATTGCGGAGACGCTGTTTCCGCCGTTGACCAGTACAGAGTTGCCCTATTTGCGCATGGGCGCGATGGCGGCGGATTTGCTGTTTCAACACATTGAACACCCGACCGGCTCGGTTCGGCCAGTCAAGGTCGTTGGGGAAACCATCTGGCGTCAGTCTGTGATTAATAAATAGTTTCAGACGGCCTGAAAATAAACTTTAAACAATACAAACACACATCAAAATAAGAATCATGCAAACGGTCAAAATAAAGGCCGTCTGAAAACGGAGTTGCCTTAGTAAAAAGGGCAGCCCAAATATAATAAAAGCGTCATACTGCTGAAATTGGAGTTTGTTGTTTCCATAGTTTATTACCCAGGAGTAGCCTTCCTATGAAAATCTCCCCACAAGTGGCGATGACATTTCGCCAGATTATGCTGATGAACTTCGGTTTCTTCGGTATTCAATATAGCTTCGGGTTGCAGCAAACTGCGATTAATCCGATTTTCAGCTTTCTTCATGCCGATCCGAGCCAGTTGCCAATTTTGAATATGGCAGGCCCGATTACCGGTTTGCTGGTGCAGCCGATGATTGGTGCGATGAGTGACCGCACTTGGGTGCCGGGATTGGGTCGCCGTCGCCCGTATTTCTTGATTGGCGCCATCGGCTGCAGCCTCTGTCTCTTTATTTATCCGCACGTTACCGCATTGTGGGTGGCCGTATTGCTGCTGTGGCTCTTGGACATCAGTAACAACACTGCAATGGAACCTTTCCGTGCCTTTATTGCCGATACTGTGCCCGAACATCAGCAATCTACCGGTTTCTTGATGCAGTCTGTGTTTACCGGTTTGGGTATTACCCTTGCTAACATTTCTCTTTATCTCCTTAAACAAGTTGGTTGGTTGAACCAAACTTCTGAAGTGGGTATTCCTTATTGGGTATTCGGCTCATTCTATATTGGTGCGGTTTGCTCTATCGGTTCGGTTTTGGTTACTGTTTTATCGACATCCGAACGCGAGCCTAGTCCTGCGGAAATGGCGGCTATTAAGGCGTAACCAAGTGGTCCGGCTCATGCTGTTAAAGATATTATCGTTGCTGTATGCGAAATGCCGACTGCCCTGTGGCAACTGGCTTTGGTGTATCTCTTCCAATGGTACGCACTCTTTATCTACTGGCAATATATTTCCCACAGTATCGTCCAATCCGTTTGGGATTCGACTGTTGAAAATACCGAAGCGTATAGTCAAGCGGTTGCATGGACCGGTTTGGTAAACGGTTTCTACAACGTTGTAACCTTTATCTCCGCCTTCGGCCTGATGTGGATGGCGCGCAAATATGCCGCCAAATATGTTCACGCCTTTGCCGTAACCCTTGCCGCGCTGGCCTTGCTCACCATTCCGCACATCGGCAACAAATACCTGATGTTTGCCCCGATGATTGGTTTCGGTGTCGGTTGGGCAAGTATGATGGGCGTGCCGTTTATGATTGTGGTCGGTTCTATTCCGAAAGAACGTTACGGCGTGTACATGGGTATTGTGAACATGATGATTGTGATTCCAATGCTGATTGAAACCGTATCTTTCGGCTGGGTGTACAAAACCTTCTTGGGTTCAAACCCTGCCAACGCGATGACGTTTGCCGGTGTTTTCCTCGCCATTGCCGCCGCGTTGACCTTAACCATTAAAACTGCGGCTAAACCGGCTACTACAGAATAACGAAGTTTTGATTTAAAACCAAAATGAAAAGGCCGTCTGAAACATGAAATGGTTTCAGACGGCCTTTTTTGTCGAAACGGATTCCATTTGCTGACCTGATTCGGTAAGCCTTATTGTCGCTGCACTACCGTTCATCACTCAAATTGGCTATGACTACCGATTTTGCTTTACAATATCCTTCTTTAATTTATTTCGTTTTACCATCCTGATGACAGAACACATTTCCGCTCCAAGCCCATCTCCTATCGGCGAAGACTACCTGCTGTTAGGTCAGTACGCCGAACGCGCCTATCTCGAATACGCCATGAGCGTGGTCAAAGGCCGCGCGCTGCCTGAAGTTTCAGACGGCCAGAAGCCCGTGCAGCGGCGCATTTTGTTTGCCATGCGCGATATGGGTTTGACGGCGGGGGCGAAGCCGGTGAAATCGGCGCGCGTGGTCGGCGAGATTTTGGGTAAATACCACCCGCACGGCGACAGTTCCGCCTATGAGGCAATGGTCCGCATGGCGCAGGATTTTACCTTGCGCTATCCCTTAATCGACGGCATCGGCAACTTCGGTTCGCGCGACGGCGACGGGGCGGCGGCGATGCGTTACACCGAAGCGCGGCTGACGCCGATTGCGGAATTACTGTTGTCCGAAATCAATCAGGGGACGGTGGATTTCGTGCCGAACTACGACGGCGCGTTTGACGAACCGCTGCACCTGCCCGCCCGCCTGCCTATGGTGTTGCTCAACGGCGCGTCGGGCATCGCGGTGGGCATGGCGACCGAAATTCCGTCGCACAATTTGAACGAAGTCACGCAGGCGGCGATTGCGCTGTTGAAAAAACCGACGCTGGAAACCGCCGACCTGATGCAATATATTCCCGCGCCTGATTTTGCCGGCGGCGGTCAAATCATTACGCCGGCGGACGAATTGCGCCGGATTTACGAAACCGGCAAGGGCAGCGTGCGCGTGCGTGCGCGTTACGAAATCGAGAAACTGGCGCGCGGACAATGGCGCGTGATTGTGACCGAACTGCCACCGAACGCCAATTCCGCCAAAATCCTTGCCGAAATCGAAGAACAGACCAACCCGAAACCGAAAGCGGGTAAAAAGCAGCTCAACCAAGATCAGCTCAATACCAAAAAGCTGATGCTGGATTTAATCGATCGCGTGCGCGACGAGTCCGACGGCGAACATCCCGTGCGTCTGGTGTTCGAGCCGAAATCCAGCCGCATCGATACCGATACCTTCATCAACACGCTGATGGCGCAGACTTCGCTGGAAGGCAATGTGTCCATGAACTTGGTGATGATGGGGCTGGACAACCGTCCCGCGCAGAAAAACCTGAAAACGATTTTGCAGGAATGGCTGGATTTCCGCGTCGTTACTGTAACACGCCGTCTGAAATTCCGTTTGAACCAAGTGGAAAAACGGCTGCACATCCTTGAAGGCCGTCTGAAAGTTTTTCTGCACATTGATGAAGTGATTAAAGTCATCCGCGAATCAGACGACCCGAAAACTGACCTGATGGTGGCGTTCGGGCTGACCGAAATCCAAGCCGAAGACATTTTGGAAATCCGCCTGCGTCAGTTGGCGCGTTTGGAAGGTTTCAAACTCGAAAAAGAATTGAACGAATTGCGCGAAGAGCAAGGTCGTCTGAATATCCTTTTGGGTGACGAAAACGAAAAACGCAAGCTGATTATCAAAGAGATGCAGGCGGACATGAAGCAGTTCGGCGACCCGCGCCGCACGCTGGTGGAAGAAGCCGGACGCGCGGTGCTGACACAGACCACCGCCGACGAACCCATCACGCTGATTCTGTCGGAAAAAGGCTGGATACGCAGCCGTGCCGGACACAACCTCGATTTGAGCCAGACCGCGTTCAAAGAAGGCGACCGCCTCAAACAAACCCTCGAAGGCCGCACCGTTTTGCCTGTCGTCATCCTGGATTCACTGGGCAGAACCTACACGCTCGATGCCGCCGAAATCCCCGGCGGACGTGGCGACGGCGTGCCGGTTTCATCGTTAATCGAGCTGCAAAACGGCGCGAAACCCGTCGCCATGCTCACCGGCCAGCCCGAACAGCACTACCTGCTCTCAGGCAGCGGCGGTTACGGCTTCATTGCCAAGCTGGGCGACATGGTCGGGCGCGTGAAAGCGGGCAAAGTGGTGATGACTGTGGACAGTGGCGAAACCGTCCTGCCGCCGATTGCCGTCTATGCTTCCTCGCTCATCAACCCCGACTGCAAAATCGTACTGGCAAGCAGCGACCACCGCCTCTTGGCGTTTTCCATCGGCGAACTCAAAGTCATGCCCAAAGGGCGCGGTTTGCAGTTGATGTCGCTGACCGACGGTGCATCTTTGGAACACATTATGGTGACGACCTCTCCTGAGTTTACCGTTGTATCGGTCGGCCGACGCGGTGCAGAATATCAGGAAAAACTGCGTATTGCCGATATTGACGGCAAACGCGGTAAAAAAGGCAAGGTATTGGAAATCTCAGGCCATCTGAAAAGTTTGTCCTGAAACAAGAACAAATATATCTAAATAAATTAAATTTATACGACATTGCATGATAATAAAAAAGGTTCACTTATGAACAGAGCCAATCTTCAAGAACTGGGTAATCTGAGGGAGCGGATTCCCGGTGTAATCAACATTGCCCGAATAGCCATCGTCTTACCGCTTTTGGTTTTGCACGCGTTCGGCAGCTACACAGGCGGCAACCTGATTGGCGTTTCGTTGCCGGACGTTGCGTTTTATATCTGGGTAACGCTGTATTTCTTCCTGATTATGCTCTCCGTGTTCCGTCCGGGCTGGCAGTGGCAGTCTTTGGATTTGCCCAATGCCAGCGCCATGGTCGACATCACCATGATGATGGTTTTGGTGTATATCTCCGGCGGTACGGCTTCCGGTTTCGGGATTTTGGTTTTGCCGTTTGTTGCTACGTCGTGTCTGCTCAGTTATGGCCATTACCCCATGCTGTATGCAGGTTATACGGCAATGTTGTTTATTTTGAACCTGTTTTTAGACGGCAGTATGCGTTTCGATTCGTTTAATTGGGACGCGAAATCAATGGCGAATTCTTTGATGCTGATCGGCGCAGGCTATCTGGTGGCAATGTTGACATCGTTTGCCGCCCGTTATTTGGAGCAGGCTACAGAGTCCGCCAGCCGCCATCAACTGGCATACCGCCGTATCAGCGGCTTGAACCATTTGGTTTTGAACCGCGTTCAGGAAGCGGTTGTGGTGATTGATGCGACCCAACGCGTGTGGCTGTTTAACAAGCAGGCAAAAATCTATTTCCCCAGTCTGATTATCGATCAGCAGGAAATCGTGTTTGGCGAACTGGTCGCACGCTGGCAGCGTCAACCCGACAAACCTTTTGAAACCGATATCCATATTTTCCAACACGCCATGCACGTCCGTGCCGTTCCGCTGATTCAGGAGCAAACTGAGCTGCTGATGTTGTACGTCCGCTCATTGCGTGAAGTGGCTGCGGAGGCCATGTCCACCAAGCTGACTTCGCTCGGACAGTTGACTGCCAACCTTGCCCACGAAATCCGCAACCCGATGTCCGCCATCCGTCATGCCAGCGATTTGTTGCAAGAGGGCGATGAGGCAGACCCGCTCAAGGCCAAGCTCTACAACATCATCGACAGCAATATCCAACGCATCGACAAGATGTTGGAAGACGTATCCCTGTTTAACAAACGAGACAACATCAGCCGCCAGCCGATTAATCTGATGAAATTCTGGTTGGAGTTCAAGCAGGAATTTACCTTGAACAATCCCGATGCCATCGGCTGTCTGCGCATGAATATGGACGGCAACAATCTGACCGTATTGGTCGATCCTATGCACTTGCAGCAAGTGATGTGGAACTTGTGCAACAATGCGTGGCGACACAGCCGTCAGGACGAAAACGCCATTACCGTCCTTATCCGCCCTAGCGGCAGGATGCATATTTCCATCGTAGTGGCGGACAACGGCAAAGGCGTGCCGCCTGATGTACGAAATCATTTGTTCGAGCCGTTTTACACTACCGAAAAACAAGGCACCGGCTTGGGGCTTTACGTCGCACGCGAGTTGGCACACGCCAATATGGGGCAGCTGCATTATCACCCTGAAATGAACGGGTTTGAATTGATTTTACCGAAGGAGCAAGCGCGGGATGAATAAATTGCAAGAGCCGGTTTTGGTTGTTGATGACGAGGCAGACATCCGCGACCTGATGGAAATGACCCTGATGAAAATGGGTCTGCGCGTCGATACTGCGGCTGGTGTTGAAGAAGCCAAAGACAAGCTGGGCAACAACGATTATTCGCTGGTGCTGACCGATATGCGTATGCCCGACGGCTCCGGCCTCGAGGTTGTCCAATACATCGACGAGTTGATGCTCGACACACCCGTCGCCGTGATTACGGCCTTCGGCAATGCCGACCAAGCCGTTGAAGCCTTGAAAGCAGGGGCGTTTGATTATCTGCAAAAACCGATTACGCTGTCGCAGTTGCGTTCATTGGTTAAATCGGCAGTGTCGGTTTCAGACAATACTGCCGAACCCACGCCGTCTGAAAAAATCAAATCGCAGCCTGTGCCAGTTTCTGCCGCCCTGTATAAACCCGAACCTCAACCGGCCAAGCCTGTCGTTACGCCTCCTAAGAGCGTACAGAGCGAATTTAACCGGCCTTTGATTGTTCCGGAAGGACTCAATTCCTTAAAAGAGCGTTTTTCGGCCGGCAGCATCAATCCTGCTTTGCAACAAGACGCACCTATATTGGAAGGCGAGGACGATATGCCGCGCCTGTTGGGTACCTCGCCGCAAATGGTCGAAGTGCGCCACCTGATTCGCAGATTGGCTCACAGCCTTGTTTCCGTTTATATCTCCGGCGAGTCCGGTACGGGTAAAGAGCAGGCGGCGCGCACGATTCACGAGCTGTCCAACCGTGCCGACAAACCGTTTATTGCCGTCAACTGCGGCGCCATTCCTGAAAACCTGATGGAAAGCGAATTTTTCGGTTACAAAAAAGGCAGCTTTACCGGCGCGGATCAAGACCGTTTAGGTTTTTTCCAACACGCTGACGGCGGCACTTTGTTCCTTGACGAAGTTGCCGATTTGCCGCTTGCCATGCAGGTCAAACTCCTGCGCGCCATTCAAGAAAAAGCCGTGCGCCGTATCGGCGATGCGCGGGAAACCCCTGTGGATGTGCGCATTATTTGTGCGACCCATAAAAACCTCGAAGCTTTGGTTGAAAGCGGCGCGTTCCGTCAGGACTTGTATTACCGCCTCAACGTTGTCACCCTGCACATGCCGCCTTTGCGCGAAATGCGCGAAGACTTGGGCGCGCTGATTTTGTATCTGCTGTACAAACACCGTCACGGCAATCAAACCTACAAACTCAGCCCGAAAGCCCAAGAAGCCCTGTTGCATTACAGCTATCCCGGCAACTTCCGCGAGTTGGAAAACATCCTCGAACGCGCCGTCGCACTGACGGTCGGCCAAGTGATACAAGTGGATGACTTGCAGATTCAAAATGCCCCACAGGTTAAGGCTGAACGTAGCGGCTTCTCTTTTGACGATATTGCCGAACCTGACGCACACGAAACTACGCTCAATCACAGCCCCATTCCGCCGTTTGATCCGCGTACCATGCAGATACAGGATTACCTCGACCAAGTGGAACGCAGCATCATCGAGCAGGCTTTGCAGCAAACCCGTTACAACCGTACCCAAGCCGCCAAGCTTTTGGGCATCAGCTTCCGCTCTATGCGCTACCGCATGGAACGCTTGGACATCAATTAAAACGTTCAGACGGCCTGAGTTTTCAAGGCCGTCTGAAACATAAGCCTTATGTACAAGATTTATTTTGACGAAACCGAATCTGCCGAACTTCGCAGCCTTACCGAGCCTTTCGGGCTGACCGTTATCGACCGGCAGCCTGAAGAAGGCGGTTTCCTTATTGCTGACGAAAGCGGTATCAGTTTGTGCCGCGCTGGTGAAAAAGGCCGTGTCCGCGTTGATTTTGATGGCGGTGCCGCCCATTACCGGCGCACTAAAGGCGGCGGCGAGTTGATTGCCAAAGCCGTCAACCACACTGCGCAACCGACTGTCTGGGACGCTACCGGCGGACTGGGACGCGACAGTTTTGTGCTTGCCTCGTTGGGTTTGAAGGTACAAACTTTTGAACAAAATCCCGCCGTTGCCTGTCTACTTTCAGACGGCCTTAACAGGGCAGGGCAAAGTGAAGAAACACGGGAGATTGCCCAACGCATTACTTTGCACTTCGGCAATGCCGTTGATTTAATGCAAGAATTGGCAACGCAAAACGGCAGACCCGATGTGGTGTATCTCGACCCAATGTATCCGGAACGCCGCAAAACCGCCGCCGTGAAAAAAGAAATGGCTTACTTTCACGACTTGGTCGGCGCGGCACAAGACGAAGCCGAGTTGTTGGACGCAGCGTTGAATACCGCCAAAAAGCGTATTGTCGTCAAACGCCCACGCTTGGGCGAATTTCTCGACGGGCGCAAGCCTGCTTATCAATACACAGGCAAAAGCACGCGTTTTGATGTTTACCTTCCGACAAGGCCGTCTGAAGACTAAAAGCAAACTTGCAACATATCAAAAGTAACCGCCGGCGTTATCAGCGCGGCGGCAAAGTGTGATATAAATACCCTTTCCCAAACTTCATTGGAGCAAACTATCATGGAATTAGTATTCATCCGTCACGGACAAAGCGAATGGAACGCGAAAAACCTTTTCACCGGCTGGCGCGACGTCAAGCTGAGCGAGCAAGGTTTGGCAGAAGCCGCAGCAGCAGGTAAGAAGCTGAAAGAGAAGGGCTACGAGTTCGACATCGCCTTTACTTCCGTTCTGACCCGTGCCATCAAAACCTGTAACATCGTTTTGGAAGAATCTGACCAACTGTTTGTTCCACAAATCAAATCATGGCGCCTGAACGAGCGCCACTACGGCCAGCTGCAAGGTATGGATAAAAAACAAACCGCAGAAAAATACGGCGACGAACAAGTCCACATCTGGCGCCGCAGCTACGACACCCTGCCTCCGCTGCTGGATCCTAAAGACCCTCACTCCGCCCACAACGACCGCCGCTATGCCAACCTGCCTAGCGATGTCGTACCTGATGGCGAAAACCTCAAAGTTACCCTCGAGCGCGTCCTGCCTTTCTGGGAAGACCAAATCGCTCCGGCTATCTTGAGCGGCAAACGTGTATTGGTGGCGGCACACGGCAACTCCCTGCGTGCGTTGGCCAAACACATCGAAGGCATTTCCGACGAAGACATCATGGGCTTGGAAATCCCAACCGGTCAGCCGCTGGTGTATAAATTGGATGAAAATCTGAAAGTAATTGAAAAATTCTACCTGTAAGGTAAAGGGAAAAAGGACGTGTTGGACACATCCTTTTTTATATTTGTCTGTTTTGAGGCCGTCTGAAGGCAGTTGATGGCGGGCGACATGAAAAAAGGACGCGTAAAGCGTCCTTTATGGAGATTAAACCCTGTATTACTGGTTTTTCTCGATGATTTCTTTGAGGTGGGGCATAGGGCTGTAACCGCTTTGGCTGCGGCCGTTAGGGAAGACCACGGTTGGTGTGCCGTTGAAGCCGAATTGTTCGCCCAACGAAGTGGTTTCTGCAACAGGGTTTTCACAGTTTGCTTTGCCGCTTGGGAGCTTGCCTTTGCGCATCCAGTCGATCCATGCCTGGGTCGGATTAGGTTGGCACCACAACAGCTCGGCTTTGCGCGCGGCATCAGGGTGCAGGCTTGGAATCGGCATCATGAAGGTATAAATCGTGATGTCGGTCATTTTTTCAAACTCATGCTCCAAGCGTTTGCAGTACGGGCAGTCCGGATCGGAGAAAACAGCGACTTTCAGTTTGCCGTTGCCGCGCACTTCTTTGATGGCTTTGTCCAAAGGCAGGGAAGCAAAGTCAATTTTGTTTAAATCGGCGGCGCGTTCTTCAGTCAGGCTTTGGCGCGTGTTGACGTTGATGAGGTCGCCAACGAGCATATAGTCGCCTTTGGCATCGGTATAGATGATTTGTTTGCCGCTGACGACAACTTCGTAAATGCCTTTAATCGGTGTTTCATTGACGCTCAAAACTTTCAAATCTTGGGCGGCATAGACTTTTTCCAAACGCGCTTTCAAAGAAGCGGCAACGGATTTGTCAGCAGGCGCTTCCGCTTTGGCGGCCGGAGCAGGCGCCGCGTTGGCGTTGGATACGGCAGGTTGACCGCATGCCAACAAAGGAAGGACGGCAAACGGTGTTAAGATTTTGATTAACTTGGTTTTCATGCGAGAGACTTGCGTGTGTTGAAAGTAAGGCATTGTATCAAACCTCTGTCATGTCTGCATTGTACTCAGGCTCAAATTATCGTCTGAAAATAGCTTTCGGCTGTTAAAATACGAAAAAATAATTTGATTGTTTGTATGTTCTATCACCGTATTGCCGTAAACGTGCCGCTTTCAGACGGCCTTTTGACTTATTCCCATTCCGAGCCGCTTCCTCCGGGAACGCGGGTGCTTGTGCCTTTCCGCAATAAAACCGTTGTCGGGATTGTGTGGGAAGCGGATATTGCGCCCGATATGGATACGGCGCGGATTTTGAGCGTTCAGACGGCCTTTATGGAAGAAAAGCCGTTGCCTCAAAGCTGGTGTGATTTGTTGGCATTTACGTCGCGTTATTACCACTATCCGACCGGGCAGGCGGTGTTTGCCGCGCTGCCGCAGGGTTTGAAGGAAACGCGCGCGGTGGAAATGCCGCAGCCGCCGTTGTTTTACGCGCTGAACGAACAGGGCAGGGCGCAAACGCCGCCGCCGGCGCGGTTCAACAAAAAAGCGGCTTTGTGGGATGCGCTGCTGTTGGGCGGGATGACGATGGCGGCGTTAAAGCAGGTGAACGCGCAGGCGGCGAGATTAATCGAAGATTGGGCGGAACAGGGCTGGATTGAAACGACGGAAGCGGCGAAACCTGTTTTAAGGTCGTACCACGGGCAGGCTTCGCACTCTGAATTTGTATTAAACGCCGACCAGCAGAAGGCTTCCGATGAAATTCAGACGGCCTTCGGCAGCTTCCAGCCGTTTCTGCTGTACGGCATCACCGGCAGCGGCAAGACCGAGGTGTATTTTGATGCGATGGCGAAAGTATTGGCGCAGGGGCGGCAGGTGTTGTTTCTGTTGCCCGAAATCAACCTCACGCCGCAGCTTTTGGAGCGGGTGGAAAACCGTTTTGCCGACGTGCCGACCGCCGTGTTGCACAGCCAGATGGCGGCAGGCAGGCGCACGCAGGATTATTTGCGTGCCATGTTGGGGCAGGCAAAGCTGGTGATCGGCACGCGGCTGGCGGTGTTCACGCCTTTGCCTGATGTCGGGCTGATTGTGGTCGATGAGGAACACGACGGCTCGTTCAAACAGGACAACGAATTGCGCTACCACGCCCGCGATTTGGCGGTGTGGCGGGCGAAGCAGAGCGGCTGCCCCGTCGTATTGGGCAGCGCCACGCCCAGCTTGGAGAGCTGGCACAAGGCGCAAAGCGGCGCGTACCGCCTGCTGCAACTGACCGAGCGCGCCCATGCCGCCGCGCAACTGCCGCAAGTGGACATCCTCAACGTAGGTCGTCTGAAACTCGACAACGGCTTCTCGCCGCAAGCCTTGCAGCTTTTGAAGCAGAACTTTGAAGCAGGCGGCATGTCGCTGGTGTACCTCAACCGGCGCGGCTTCGCGCCCGCGCTGTTTTGCGGCGACTGCGGCCATACCTTCGGCTGCCCGAACTGCTCCGCCAAAATGGTATTGCACCAACGCGCCCGCCAACTGCGCTGCCACCACTGCGACCACCGCGAACCCATCCCGTTCAAATGCCCCGACTGCGGCAACCAAGACCTGACCGCCGTCGGACACGGCACGCAGCGCGTCGAAGAAACCCTGCGCGCCTTCCTGCCCAAGGCCGCCGTCGTCCGCGTCGACAGGGACAGCACGGCGCACAAAAACGACTGGGCAGATTTGTACCGCCGCATCGCCGAAAACGAAATCGACATTTTGGTCGGCACGCAGATGCTCGCCAAAGGCCATGATTTCGCGCGACTCAACCTTGTTATCGTGTTGAACGCCGACGGCAGCCTGTACAGCGCGGACTTTCGCGCGCCGGAAAGGCTGTTTGCCGAGCTGATGCAGGTATCCGGCAGGGCGGGGCGCGCCGACAAACCCGGCAAGGTGTTGATACAGACCCAACTGCCCGAACATCCCGTCTTCGCCGCCGTCAAAGCGCAGGACTACGCCATGTTTGCCGAAAACGAATTGAACGAGCGGCAAATGTTCGCCATGCCGCCCTTCGGTTTTCAAACCGCCATTCGCGCCGACGCGCCGCGTGTTGCCGATGCGATGGAATTTCTCAACGCCGCCAAAGAAACTCTCGCCCCGCTTTTGCCCGAAAGCGTCTCCCAGTTCGGCGCCGCCCCCATGCTGATGGTGCGCCTCGCCGAACGCGAACGCGCGCAAATCTTCCTCGAGTCGATATCCCGACAGGATTTGCACCGCGCCGTGAGTTTGTGGGTGCAGGTGTTGCAGCAAAACCGCGACGGCAAAATCAGATGGTCGGTGGATGTTGATGTGCAAGAGGCTTGATTGAAATGGTTCAATCAATAAGGAAATAAAAGGCCGTCTGAAAATCTGTTTTTCAGACGGCCTTAAGTTTTGAAATCAGTTTAGAAGAATTTTGCAGCGATATAGCCGAGTGCAAGCAGGCTCAAAACGGCGAATACGATAGCCATTGTAAGCAGAAACCGTGTTTTCTTCCTCGCTGCAAGTGCGGCCAGCTCAGGATTTTGGCCTAACTCTTTGCGTAATTGGGATTCCAATTCGGCACGGATTTTTTTGCGCAGTTTTTTCTCTTCCTGCTCACGTTCATATTTGAGCTTGTGGGCAATTTCGGTTTGTTTTTTATGCTCGAAAGAGATTCTTTCCTGCCATTCAATGCGCTTGCGCTGGATGGCAAGCTCATTTTTTTCTGTCAAATCAAAGTGGCAGGTTTTACATTCCTGTGAATCTAGTTCGTCAATAATCGTCATGCAGACGGGGCATTGGATAGGGTCGGGAGTGTTGACTGCCAATACGGCTTCTTCTTCAACCGCTTCCAATTCCATAGCCTGACGGACGATCACGTCCAAACCCAAATAGCCGAAGTAATGCTGCGCATTTTCTCGCTCGTCTTGGGTGCATTTCTCGGCCACAATGGCTTGCGGACGCTCGGCCAAGGCTTGAATCAGGCTCTCAACTTCGTTTTCAGGCAGGTTTTCATACAGGCAGGCATGGATGCGCTCCCTATCCGTGTTTGGCGGATAGGAAACGTATACGTCGAAAAATTTTTCTTGTTTGCTCATTGATATCCCATGAGTATTTCGACTGCGTCAACCAAATGGGTTTGGCCTAAGGTTTTGTTATTGTGTTTGAGCTGTCTTGGCTTATGATACGAGCCAGAACAGAGGCTACAGTCTCAGGCAGACCAAGTACGGTTTGCCTTTGTGTCGTTAATCGGCTGGACAATAATTTTTTATTTATATGGAAATATGCATGTCCAATGTTATGTCTATTGCAGAGTAAATATTCACGCCCGATATTATAAGGTAAATCTAAAATTGTTTAAAATAAATTCACACAAAAGGCCGTCTGAAGATACAGATGGCCTGTTTTTTGTGGCAAAAACGGACTGTTTATACGGAGAAGGACGAACCGCAACCGCAAGTTGTCTCTGCATTCGGATTGCGGATGACGAATTGAGAACCTTGCAGGCTTTCAGTGTAGTCGATTTCCGCACCAACCAGATATTGGTAGCTCATCGGGTCAACCAAGAACGTCAGGCCGTTTTTCTGGATTTCAAAATCGTCGTCGTTTTTGATTTCATCAAAGGTAAAACCATATTGGAAGCCGGAGCAACCGCCGCCGTTGACGAATACGCGCAATTTTAAATCAGGATTGTTCTCTTCGGCAATCAAGTCGGCAACTTTGGTGCAGCAGCTGTCAGTAAAGATAATAGGGCTTTCGTCTGACATGATGTGATTCCTTTTATATGAATATTTTTACTATTGTCGCGCAAACCGTTAGTCAAGGCAAGTTTGTGCAGACAGGGTCTGCCAGCTTACATGGAGGGCATGGCAGAAATTTCAAGCATCAGTATGTCAGATTTAGATACTTCTGCCAAACCATTCGACACGGCCGATGATGGCAACGTCGTCGGTTGGGTTTTTCAAGTCGATTTCAAAAGTAGGGTAGGCTTCGTTGGCAGAAATGACGTTGACGATGCCGCCGGGTATCAGTTGCAGGCGTTTGACCAAAAGGTTTTCGTTGAGGCGCAAAACATAGAGGCCGTCGCGCGGCGTGGTTTGGCCGTGGTTGATGAGGATGGTGTCGCCATCATTCAGCACGCCTTCCATCGAGTCGCCTTTGACTGAGATAACGGAAAGGTTTTTGATGTCGCGCGTTACATAATTTTCAATCCAATAGCGTCGGAACGCCATGGCGAACATGGGTTGCTCATCGCCGACGAGCTGACCGTGTCCGGCCGCGGCTTGGATGTCGTAACGCGGTACGAAGACGAATTCGTCTATATCGACAGGGTTGCCCAGTGTGTCGGTTGCTGTGGCTTTTGGGGCTTCGGAATCGGGGAAGGGTGAACCTTCGCCTGTCAAAAGCCAGTCTATGCTGCAGCCTTTAAGTTGTTTGATTTTTTTTAGCGTTTCCGATTTCGGCAGGCCGCCTTCGTTCCAGATACGGCTGAATCCGGCGATGGTCATATCGATGTCGGCGGCAATTTTGGCTTGGCGGGCTTCATCTTTCCATAAGAAAGCCAGGCGGTCTTTAAAGGTATCCATGTTTATGCCTTTATGGAGGTATGTTTTTTATATGGTTTGGACGATTTGAGTGTATTTTACCTTAGTTTTTATAAAATTGTAAGAAAAAAATTACCTAATCTAAGAAAAAGTATTGCATATTCTATTTTTTCTTAGTATTATTTGTTTTGTCTTAGATAAATCGATATTTCTAATTTTCTATTCGATTTTTCTTAGTTTAATTTTATTTGGTTTAGTTTTTCTGATTTAAACCTGCTATATGATTATGATGAGAGGTGTGAAATGACTCGTTCGCGTAAAAATACTTTTTGGGTGCTGCTGGCGTTGGTACTGGGTTTTTTTGCTCTGCCTTTCGGATCTTCGGAGGCGCATGAGGCAGAAGGTAATCTGACGGCTTCGGAATGCGAACGCTTGGGCAGCTTGAGTCTGGAGCAGATGGACGGCAGGCTGCTGGCTTTTGCCAAAGAATGCGATATGGTGGAGGCTACCCACGATTGGGAGCAACAGTACGGCAACTTGAATGAAGAAGAAATGCTTGCCGGCGTGGTGTATGAGTAATGTTTGTGAATGAATCGATAAAGACCGTCTGAACGATCAAAGTTTCAGACGGCCTTGTGTTTTCAATAAGATGATATTAAGGCATCAATGGTGCATTAGTCAGGCCGGTGGTTTCGGGCAGACCGAACATAATGTTCATATTCTGCACGGCTTGACCGGCTGCGCCTTTGACCAAGTTGTCGATGACGGAAAGAACAATCCATACATCGTCTTGATCGGGCGCTTTTTGAACGCTGATACGGCAAAGGTTAGCACCGCGCACGCTGCGGGTTTCAGGTGTCGAACCTGAAGGCAAAATATCGACAAAAGGACTGTCTCGGTAGTATTCGCGCAGCAAAGCTTCAGGATCGGTATGTTCTTGCAGGTGCAGATACAGGGTGGCGTGCATGCCGCGTATCATCGGAACAAGGTGTGGCACGAAAATCAGGCCGTCTGAAACATGGTCTTGCAGTCCGGACAGGGTTTGTCGGATTTCAGGCAGATGGCGGTGGCCGCCGACGCCATAGGCTTTGAAGTTGTCGCCTGCTTCGCACAACAGGGCGTGGGTGCTGGCTTTGCGGCCTGCACCGGAAACACCGGATTTACAGTCGGCAATCAGAGGAGCGTTGGCTTTCAGACGGCCAGCCTGAAGCAGCGGCAATAAGGGCAGGGAAACGCAGGTAGGGTAACAACCTGGATTGGCCACCAGCATGGTTTTAGCGATGTCGTCTTTGTGAAGTTCGCACAAACCGTACACTGCTTGGGAAACGAGTTGCGGCGCGGCATGGGTCATTTTGTACCATTTTTCCCATGTGGGGATGTCGCGGATGCGGAAGTCGGCAGACAGGTCAATTACACGTACGCCTTTTTCCACAAGGGCCGGTGCTTCTTTCATGGCTACGCCGTTGGGCGTAGCGAAGAATACGAGGTCGCAACGGTCAAGTCCGGCATCCTCGGGCGTTTGGAATGAAAGGTCGTGAATGCCGCGCAGGCTGGGGAAGTAGTCGGCAACCGCAATACCGGCTTCGCTTCGGCTGGTGACGGCCGTGACTTCTGTGTTGGGGTGGCTGCTGAGCAGACGTAACAATTCAACGCCTGTGTAACCGGTTGCACCGACGATACCAATTTTAATTTTTGTGGTCATGGTGTGGCTCCTTTGTAGGGTAACAATGCGTTTGATTATATAGTAATTAATTGCCGTCGGTCAGCGGTGCTTGTGCCAAGCTTTGCAATAGAGGGTTAAACAGGCCGTCTGAAATATGGGATTGACGATATTGGAGAGAGGATTTCAGACGACCTAAAAGTTTGGGAAAACGTGGTTTGAGGTTTTATTTGACTATGGCTTTGAGATTGGCGTTTTTTATTTATAGTCAATCCCTTATAAAGATTATAGGCCTCATGTTTTTAAAACCTTTTATATTCCGTCTTTATCCTATTCATACAAACACAAAAAAAATGCCCCCGGGTTGGAGAACCGGAGGCAAGTATCCAAGGAGTAGCTCTCATCAATAAGAACTAGTTACTTGGTACTATATACCTTGTTGGGATCGAAAGCAAGCATTTTGCACATTTTAACATTTAAATAATTTTTCATTCAAATTCAGAGAGCTATCAAACAGGGCTTGAATCTTGGGTTGGTGGCTGATGCCGATGACCAAAGTATCGGGCAAATGTTGCTTGAGGGTCTGCATCAACATCAGGGCGGATTCATCATCGAGCTGGTTGGTGGCTTCATCTAGGAACAGGATTTGCGGTTTGTGCAGCAGTGCGCGGGCGAGGCTGAGGCGTTGCTGTTCGCCGCCGGAAAGGATGCCGTGCCATTCGTATGAAGTGTCCAAATCGTTCATCAACGTGTGCAACCTACCCGTGGGGCTGCTTAAGCCGACTTGTTCCAAAACGGTTTGAATCAAATGGTCGTCTTGGCAGGCCGTATAAGGGTAGCTGACAGTTTGACGCAATGTGTCCGCAGGCAGGTAAGGGCGTTGGGGAAGAAAGAGGAGGCTGCCGTCGAGGGCGAAGCTGCCTTGGTAATACGGCCACAAGCCTGCGAGGGTGCGCAACAGGGTGGATTTGCCGATGCCGCTTCTGCCTTCGAGCAATACCCATTCAGGGGCGTGGGCTTCGAGGTTGATGTCGGTGAGCAGGGGGCTGCCGGTTTGGGTGTGGACGGTGAGGTTTTGCAGGACGAGTATGCCGCTTTGGCGGTGGTTGTTTAAAGTCAGGGCGGGTGCTGGGCGGGCGGCGCTTCTGCCTTCCTGCTCTACTTGTTCCAATGCCGTCTGAAAACCGGAGAGGCGTTCGACGACTGCCGCCCATTCGATGAGGCGGCGGTAGGAGTCGGTAAACCAGCCGAAGCTGTCTTGGACGCGGGCAAACGATGTGCGGGTCTGCATCATGTCGCCGAAGGTCATGGTTTTGGCGAGGTACATGGGCAGGGTGGCGAGGATGGGGATGAAGATGCTGATGCGCACGTAGGTCGCCCAGAAGGTTTCTTGGCGGAATTCGCAGTTGGTGAGCCGCCGCCAGTTGTCGCGGATGCGGAGGTAACGCTGTTTCAGACGGCCTGTTTCGGCTTCGCCGCCGTTGTAGAAGGCGATTTGTTCGGCATGGTCGCGTACGCGTAAAAGGGCTGCGCGGTAGTCGGCTTCGCGATGCTGGCGGTCAATGTTGAGGTTTTTGAGTTTGCGGCCGACAAGATGGGCGATGACGGTGCTGAAGATGGAATAAATCAGTGCAACCCAAACAAGATAGCCGTAAACAGTAATGCTGTATCCGCCGATGTTGAAAGTCTGTACGCCGGAGAGCGTCCACAATACGGCGACAAACGCGCTGAATTTGGCAATATTATTGATGAAGGAGCGAAAGAGGCTGATGCTTTTGTCGGCAAGCAGGTAGATGTCTTCGGCGATACGTTGGTCGGGGTTGTCCGGTTCGCCTGTCAGGCGCAGGCGGTAGTGTTTGTGGCCTTCGAGCCAGTTTTTTTGAAATTGCTCGGTCAGATGGGTGCGCCAGCGGAAGATGAGGCGTTTTTGCAGCCAGTCGCCGCAGACGATGCAGCCGATAACCATCGCCATATAGCCGAGGTATTCGACAATGAGCGAAGGCATGGATGCGCCGTCAAACGCGGCCAGCGCGTCGTAGAAGCGTTTGTCCCACGCGGCAATCCAAACGCTGATGGTAATAGAGAATAGGGTAAACCCTATCAAAACGGCGAGCATCAGCCATTGGAGGCGACCGTGTGTCCCCGACCAAAAAGGGCGGGCAAGGTAAAAGAATTTTTTGAGCGTATTCATGATGAATGCTTGTAAATGTGCGTGATAGGCCGTCTGAAAACAGAATTTTGTTTTCAGACGGCCTTGTTTATAAGCAATGATTGGTTTTTATATGCTTTTGAAGAGTGGAGGGCAATCCACTCCCGATTTGCCGCTATTTTACATTTTCCATTTCAGGCTGAACACGGCATTGCGCGGTTCGCCGTAGAAGTTGCCGCTGTTGGCGGCACGGCTGTATTGGTTTTCGTAGTAGCGTTTGTCGGTCAGGTTGTTGACTGCCAGCCCCAGTTGCAGGTTTTTGCTCGGGCGGTATTGGACGTTGGTATTCCAAACCGTGTAGCCGCCTTGCTTGATGGAACCGTAGGAATTGGCGGTTTTGCTGCTGCTCTTTACCCCCAACCCGACCGTCCATTTGCCGTCATCAATCGGCAGGATATAGCTGGTGTAGAGGCGGAACATATGTTTCGGCGTATGGCTGCTGAAGTTGTAGCCTTTTCGGCGAGATTCAACATTGCCGGTAACGCTGTTGCGGTTGGTGCTGCGGTTGAAGGTGTAGCCTGCGTAAACTTGCCAACGGTCGGTCAGGCTGCCAGAGATTTCGGCGTCCAAGCCGCGGCTGCTTTGGTTGAGCGGTTCCCAATAGGCGTGCGGTTTGGCATTGACGCGTTGGTTGTTGTTGTCTTTGTCGGTGCGGTAGAGGGCGACGGAAGTATTCAGACGGCCTTCGTTCCATTCGCCTTTCCAGCCGAGTTCGTAGTTGCGTCCCATAATCGGAGGTAGCAGGTTGTCGTTGTAGTCGCGGTTCATCGTTTGTTTGAAGATGGATGTATAGGCGGCGTAAACGCTTTGTTTAGGTGTGATGTCGTAAGTGATGCCGGCATAAGGAACGAAGCGGTTGCGTTTGAGCGAGTCTGATGAACCTGCTACCCCGTCTTTGAGGTTGCGATCCCAATAGAAGTCGCGTTTCCAGCTGGTATAGCGTCCGCCTGCGATAATGTGTAGTTTGTCGGTAGGATTGATGCGCGCGCCCAAACCAAAGGCATGGGTAGTATAACGGCCGTCACCGCCACGGGCTTTGGCTGTGGCAGAATCCCAATCAGGTTTGGCTTTCTCGCTGCCGTTAAAGGCATCTGCGTCATAGGTACTGCTGTCATCAAACCAGCGGTTGCTTGAGTTCACGTTCTCTTTGGAATAGCTGTGCATGAAGAAGAGATCGTGATTTTGGCCGAAAGCAAAGATGCGGCCGGTCAGGTTGTTTTGGAAAGTGAACTGGCGGTTGCCTGCATCGTAACGGTCGAAGCTGTATGTGGTTCCCAGGCCGTCTGTACCGATGCCGTTACCTGTGCCACCCAGCGTGTAATATTCTTTTGAACTGGTGTTCTTACGCCAGTCCAACTTGCTGCTCAGTTTCCAGTTGTCGTTGAAATAATGTTCAAATTCGGTAAAAAGATTGTATTTTTTCAGGCGGGCTTCGTTCCAATCCGCACCAAGATAGCGGCTGCGTTTCCACTCTTTGCCGTCTGCACGCATCGGCAGGCCGTCAGGATCGGGTGTTTCGGTTTGGTTGAGATAGCTTGCGCCCCAGGTAAGTTTGCTGTTGTCGCCGATGTCTTTGTCCATCACGCCATACAGAAGGAGGTCGCGGCCGCCGGATTGGTCTTTGAAGGTTTTGTTGCTGCCTACCGAGCCGACAAAACGACCGCGCAGGCCGTGTTCTTGGCTTAAGGTGCCGGATGCATCAAAGGTGCTGTTTACTTTGCCCCATGAGTTTGCCATCAAATCGGCGGAAAGTTGGCGTTTTGCAGTCGGCTTTTTGCGGACGGCGTTTACCGTGCCGCCGGGTTCGTTGTTTGCCTGTGTCAAACCTGCCGCACCGCGCACCACTTCAATGTGGTCGTACATGGCCATATCGGTTGCACTGGTCGGGTCGCCGGCTGGGCCGCCTAAGCCGAATCCGCCGGGAGAGCCGAGTTGCGTGGCAATGCCGTCTTCTTCAAACTGTTCGATAAAATAGCCACGCGACATGAAATGCGTGCGTCCGCCGCTTTTGAAAACATTGATACCCGTAGCGTTTTGCAATGCACCTTCTAAGTCGGTAATGCCTTGGTCTTCAATTTGTTTTTTAGTAATAACGCTGACAGATTGGGGAATTTCCCGCGGAGAGAGCACCAGCCCTGTGGTTGAGCGCAGGGCGGATACTGTGTAGCTGTTTTGGCTTTCAGTGCGCAGGCTTTTGTTTTTACCCACTACGGTAACTTGTTCCACTTCAGCCTGTTGTACTTCTTCGGCAGCTTGTGCGGCTTGGGGCAATGCGGCAAGGCAGAGGGTAAGTGTGCTCAGTTTGAATAGTTTTTCAGAATGATGCATTTGATGAGGTCCTTGATAAAGAAAGGTCTGTTTGTTTTTAAATATTGGCGGCAATATCCGTTTAAATTGAGCCGTTGTTTTTTATAAGCCGTTTTGTTTTAAAAATTAAATATAAGTCTCCGAATCATTTTATTTGATTCAATTTCGATTTTGCCAAACCATCGGGTCAAAAAAAGGTTGCCGCCGGAAAGGGAGCCGTTGGCAACGAATGAAGGTTGTAATGCAATGAAAGCTAGATATAAGGGGTAGTGCCAAACTAGCCATAAAGAACTATATCGAAACTGTAAGAAAAAGCAATAACAAGTTATCTGTTACTTGCAAAGTTTTTTAAACAGCTTGTCCTAAATCAAATTTTTGAATCATGACTTGTTTAGTTGATGCAGGGATTGGTATTGGTAGCTCTAGTTGAATTGTTTACAGGCCGTCTGAAAATTGCCGGGGTTGTTCGGCTATAATGCTGTTTTGGTTTTTTAAGGCCTTTGCAAAAATACGGTTTCGTTGTTTTAGGCTGAATGTGTACCCGATATGTTTGTAAAGGTCTTGGGGTATGAGGAGAATGAGATGAAGAAAGTTTTGGTGTTGCAACATGGGGATTTGGGCGCTTGCGACTGGTCGGCATTTGGCGGTTTAGTGTCTGCGCCATCAGGGAAGTCGGTGTTGCGTGTGCCGGTTGATGATGATTTTGAATTGACGGACGATATGCGTGCGGCGTTGATTGCGCAGCAGATAGATGGTGCGGTGTTGCCGGATGTGGCTTTTGCTGATTTGGGACTGATTGTCAGCGATATGGATTCGACGCTGATTACGATTGAGTGTGTGGATGAGATTGCGGCCGGTGTCGGGCTGAAAGATGAGGTGGCAGCGATTACGGAGCAGTCGATGCGCGGCGAGCTGGACTTTGAGCAGTCTTTGCGTAAGCGTGTGGCTTTGCTGGCCGGTTTGGACGAGCGCGTGTTGGAAGAGGTGTACGAGAATGTGTTGCAGCTTTCGCCGGGTGCGGAATTTTTGTTGGCAGAGTGCAAACGGAATGATGTGAAGTTTATGCTGGTGTCGGGCGGGTTTACGTTCTTTACGGAACGCCTGCAACGGCGTTTGGGCTTGGATTTCCATTTTGCGAATGTGTTGGAAGTGGAAAACGGCAAGCTGACAGGCCGTCTGAAAGGGCGGATTATCGATGCGCAGGCTAAGACGGATTTGTTGCGTGAATACCGTGAGTGTCTGGGTTTGGCTTCGTGGCAGGTGGTGGCGATGGGTGATGGTGCGAACGATATTCCGATGATACGGGAGGCGGGATTCGGCATTGCTTATCGGGCGAAACCGAAAACCGAGGCGAATGCGGATGCGTGTGTGCGCTTTGGTGGTTTGGAGCGGATACGCGGTTGGTTTGCGTAAACCGTTTGAGGATGTTTGTCAGTCAGGCCGTCTGAACAATCGGGAAACCGGTTTTCAGACGGTCTGATGTTTTATAAGGCGATAAAACGGTAGCCTTCGGCATCAACTTCGAGAATGGAGGCGTAATTATCGCGCCAGTCGCCGAGTACAATGCGGGTGTAATCGGCGTTGCGATGGATGTTTTCGCGGTGGGTATGGCCGTGGATGAGCAGGGGCGTGTGGAAGCGTTGGACGGTTTCGTGGGTAAAGGCTGGATTGACGTCCATGATGTCGGCGGTTTTGTGTTGTTTGTCCTGTTTGCTCTGCTTGCGGATTTTGGTGGCAATGTTCAGTCGGAGCGTGAGCGGCAGGAGCAGGAACAGGCGTTGCAGCCATTTTTGATGGACGGTACGGCGGAATTTTTGATAAGAATGGTCGTCGGTGCAGAGGGTGTCGCCGTGACAGAGTAGGGTGGGTGTGCCGAACAGGTCGATAACGGCGTACTCGGGCAGTAAGGTCATGCCGGTATCGCGGGCGAAGGTTTTGCCGATGAGGAAGTCGCGGTTGCCATGGATGAAATAGCAGGCAATGCTACGCTTGGTTAGGCTGAGGATGGTTTGTTTGATGGTTTGAACCAAAGGGCTGTTTTCGTCATCGCCGATCCAAAAATCGAAAAGGTCGCCAAGAATGTATACGGCTTGGGCGTGAACGGCTTTTTCTTGGATAAATTTTTGGAAGAGTGCGGTCAGCTGAGGATGGGATTCGCTCAGGTGCAAATCGGCGATGAAGTAAATCGGCATGATGATGTGGGACGTGTGGGAAGGGTTTTATTATAACTTGGGTTGTCGCTTTTGGATTTGGGCTTGGTGTTTTTCGTTTGTAATGCGGTGATTTTATTGTTTTGATTTGGTGTGATAAAGGCCGTCTGAAACATCTTTTCAGACGGCCTTTGTGGTTTATTGGGCTTTGCCCTGATAGGTGATTTGTTTCAGCGTCTCTTCTTGGTACAAGTCGCTGATGGGGACGGTATAGAAGAATTCGTTGCTGCGGACAAAGCGGTTGACCAAGTCTTTGTCGAGATGGAGGACGTGGTGTCGCAGTTTATTTAAGCCTTTGAATATCATGGTGCTCCAACGCATATAGCCGTCTGAATTAGGACGGATGTCGTTCATGGCGTCAAGGGCGAGAAGTTTGCGGTTTTGCTCTTCTTTATCCAAGGGATGGGAATAGATGCTTTGGAAGTAAAACGGTTGCTCGGAGGATGGCGGCAGGCTGAGGGAGGAACCTACTTTACCGATAGGGAAGTCGTCGCTCAGATAATGTATGGTGTGTAAAAACAGATTGCCGCGGCGGTAATCGATTTTGCGCAGGGCTTCGATGGCGGCCAGAGCAGTATGTTGGTGGTCGGGATGCACATCGATATTGGGAGACGGCGTCACGATAATATCCGGCTGGAACGTTTCTATCAGATAGCCAAGGTTGTCCACCAAGCTGTTCCAAGTCGAGCCGGGCTTGAGATGTTTCGCCAATGGGGAGGTATTGGCACTGCGGAAAATATCGACATCGGTCGTATCGATTTTGGTCGATTTAATCTCTTTTTCCGGATTTTGGCGCATGGCGGTCAATGTGCTGTCGAAGTAGCCCAGTTGCAGGATGTTTTCAGACGGCACACCGGCCAAAATGGGCACGGTCAGGCTGTTCCAAACGCGCATCCTGCCTTTTTGCAGATATTGTGCCTGAGTGTCGCAGTCGCATGTGCTGTAAAGATTGCCATAGTGGAAGCTGCCGCCTTCGCTGGCAGTTAAGGTGCAGATCATTGAATTGGCGGCGTGTTTTTCATACAAACCGTATGCGCTTAATTCGGCATCGTCAGCATGAGGCGCGAGGACAAGGATTTTTTTGCCGTCGAGGTTTTCACGCGGATAAACAGAGAGTTCGATTTCTTGATCAGGCAAGGATAGGTATTTGCCTTCCAAGCGGATGGTTTTGTCGTTGTCAGAGAAGGTATCACTCAGATTGATATAGCGCACGCCTTTTGCGCCGTATTCGAAATATTGCTTCCATTTTCCCTTAGATGAAATGGTTTCAACAAAAGGCAATACCAGCAATCCTGCCCAAGTGGATTTGATACGGAGTTTGGCAATAACGGTATCTTGCCCGCGGATAGTGGCGGGCAAAGTCAGGCTGCCACCCTTGAGGGTAGCATGCGCGGTAGAGGGGAGGGAGGGATAGTTATAGTCTTGGTGTGTGTTGTAGGCAAACTGTTTTTTATGAACAATTGAAGTAATAATAAACAATGTAACAAAAAAAGTCAGTATCAGCCCCGTTAGTATTAGAAACATTGTCAGGTTCCTTTATTGTATAACAGCTATGATATTGCTTGCGAAGACTATTTGTTTGTTTTTATTACAAACGGTTAATTTTCACACTCTAACGTCATTAAAGTAAACGTTTAAAATAAAACAGTTTGCGGTTGATTATATATATATAAACGACCAAAATGTAGAAAGGCCGTCTGAAAAATTTGAAAGAAATTTCAAATTTTTCAGACGGCCTTGATATTTTAAAGGTTAAGCCGGTAAATTATGCTTCTTTTGTTTCAACTGCTTTCTGACGCAGGCGCAAGCTCAATTCGCGCAACTGTTTGTCGTCCACCGCATTTGGCGCGTTGGTCAACAGGCATTGGGCGCGTTGGGTTTTCGGGAAGGCAATCACGTCGCGGATGGATTCGGCGCCGGTCATCAGCGTCACCAGACGGTCAAGGCCGAACGCCAAACCGCCGTGCGGAGGCGCGCCGAATTTCAGGTTGTCCAAGAGGAAGCCGAATTTTTCCTGTTGCTCTTCGGGGCTGATTTTCAGTGCGGCGAACACTTTTTCCTGTACGTCGGCACGGTGGATACGGATAGAGCCGCCGCCGATTTCCCAGCCGTTTAACACCATATCGTAGGCGCGTGCCAGGCAGTTTTCAGGATCGGTCGCCATCAGGTCTTCATGACCGGGCTTGGGCGAGGTGAACGGATGGTGCATGGCTGCCCAGCGGTCGCCGTCTTCGTCGTATTCGAACATCGGGAAATCCACCACCCACAGCGGTTTCCATTCGTCCACGAAGTAGCCGTTTTCCGCGCCGTGTTCCAAGCCGACTTTGATACGCAGTGCGCCGATGGCTTCGTTCACGACTTTGGCTTTGTCTGCGCCGAAGAAGATGATGTCGCCGTTTTGCGCGCCAGTACGTGCAATGATTTCTTTCAGGGCGTTTTCAGACAGGAATTTCACGATTGGAGATTGCAGGCCGCTGTCTTCGCCGTTGGAAAGGTTGCTGACATCGTTCACTTTGATGTACGCCAAACCTTTCGCGCCGTAGATGCCGACAAATTTGGTGTATTCGTCGATTTCTTTGCGGCTGAATTTCGCGCCGTTCGGTACGCGCAGGGCAACCACGCGACCGCCTTTCATGTCGGCTGCGCCACGGAAGACTTTGAATTCTTCCGTTTTCATCAGGTCGGTCAGCTCGGTGAATTTCAGGCTGATGCGCATATCGGGTTTGTCGGAGCCGTAGTAGAACATGGCTTCCGAGTAAGGCATACGCGGGAAATCGCCCAAATCCACGCCCAGCGCGTCTTGGAAGACTTGTTTTGCCATGCCTTCGGTGATGTCCATGATTTCATCCTCGTTCAAGAACGAGGTTTCCAAGTCGATTTGGGTGAATTCGGGCTGGCGGTCGGCACGCAGGTCTTCGTCGCGGAAGCACTTGGTGATTTGGTAGTAACGGTCGAAACCTGCCACCATCAACAGTTGTTTGAACAATTGCGGCGATTGCGGCAGAGCGAAAAACTCACCCGGATGAACGCGGCTCGGCACGAGATAGTCGCGCGCGCCTTCAGGCGTGGAGCGGGTCAGCATCGGCGTTTCGATGTCGATGAAGCCTTGCGCATCCAAATAACGGCGAACACCCATAGCGACTTGATAACGCAGGCGCAGGTTGCGCTGCATCACCGGACGGCGCAGGTCGATAACGCGGTTGGTCAGGCGCACGTTTTCGCTGATGTTTTCGTCGTCAATTTGGAACGGCGGCGTCGCAGCGGCGTTCAACACTTCGATTTCTTTGGCAAGGATTTCGATTTTGCCGGAAATCATTTTGTCGTTGGTCGTACCTTCGGGACGGTTACGCACACGGCCGGTAATGCTCAAAACGTATTCGTTGCGGGCGGAATCGGCAGTGGCAAACGCTTCGGGCGTATCGGGGTCAATTACGACTTGGACGATGCCTTCGCGGTCGCGCAAGTCGATAAAAATCACACCGCCGTGGTCGCGCCGGCGGTGTACCCAGCCTTTGACGGTTACGGTTTGGTCTAAATATTGCTCGCTGATTAGGCCGCAATAGTTGGTACGCATAAAATCACCTTTTTATATTGTTCAATTTGAAAAAGAAGGAAAGGCCGTCTGAAAAAAGAAGACCTTAATTGTTATGTTCGGTATCACCGTCTTCAGACGGCTTTTGGGCGGGTAGGACTTTAACCGGTAAGTCGTCCGGCATTACCATGCCCAGCGAAATTACATATTTCAATGCCTGATCCACGCTCATGTCCAGCTCGCGAACGTCGCTTTTTTTCACCATGATGTAATAGCCGCCGGTCGGGTTGGGCGTGGTTGGGACGTAAACGGAAATATAGTCGTCATCTTGCGGCAGGCTGCCTTTGAGTTTAGCGGGGATATGGCCGGAAACAAAGGCTATCGTCCAAATGCCCGGTTGCGGAAAGGGAACCAGTACGGGGGTTTTGAACGAGCGGCTGCTGTCGGAGAGCAGGGATTCGGAAACTTTTTTAACGCTGGAGTAGATGGATTTGACGACGGGAATGCGTCCTAAAAGGCTGTCCCATGCGCCGAGAATCCGTCTGCCCAATACGTTGGCGGCGAATACGCCGGTAACGAACAAGACGACGGTGGCGGCAACAATGCCCAAGCCAGGTATGTTGAACCCCCAGAAATGCTGGGGCTGCCAGCTTTCCGGTAATAGGTTGATCAGTTTGTCGGCGGCGGAGATGATATAGCTCATCGCCCAGATGGTTACGGCAATCGGCAACCAAACCAGCACGCCTGTAATTAGGTATTTCTTTAAAGCCTTGGCGATTTTTCCGCTTTCGGCTGCGGCTTCTGTCATCTTTGTTTCATTCCGGCAAGTTTTGCCCAAACTTTGCATTATACGCGTTTGGACGCTAGGAAACGAGTATTTTAAACGAATGGCTTGTTTTGTCTTATTGTTTCAGACGGCCGCCTTGATTGCAAAGGCCGTCTGAAACAATATGGGGTCATTTAGATGCCGTCCCAGTCGTTGAACATCAGGCCGAAGCCGATGCCGTTTTGTTTGTGGTTGTAGTCAATCAAGCTTTCGCCGTAGCCGTGGAAGCCGCGGACAACGCCTTTGAGTTTGCCTTTGATGGGGAAAGTATAGGCCGCTTCAACGGCGCCGCGTCCGCTTTTCGGATTGTAACGCAGGACGGAATAAACATTTTGCTTATCGTTGAAACGGTATTGGACTTTCAAGTCGCCGTAACCCATGTATTTGTTGATATCCGGATTGTCGTCGTCGTCTCCTTTTTGGTCGAAGGCGCGCATCCAAACCCTGGGGATAACGGTCAGCTTGCCCCATTCCATGCCGGCCATGGCGTAAACCCGGTTCCATGAGCGTGATTCGGGGCGGCTTTGACCGTTGGATTGGTGAACAAAACCTGCGCCGACCATGCGCAGTTTGCCGCCGAAAGGCAGGTCTGCTTTAACGGGTTGGGTAATGAAGATTTCGGGTTCGTAGTCGGTATTGCGGAACGGAGCGGATTTGCGGCCTTGGTTGAAGATTTGCCAGTCGGATTTTTGGGTGTAGCCAAACCATACATCGGCACGGGTTTTGAATAAATCTTCGGCAATCTTGCTTTTGAAGGAAACCTGCATTTTGGTTTCGAGGCGTTTTTGCTCGCTGAATTTTTCCTGCGTGGTTACGCCGCGGCTGGGGGATTCCGGGTAATAGTTGGGGCTGCTGTTGTACCAAACAGGCATGAGGTACATAGGATTATGCTCGCGTACGCTCAACAGGCCGCGCGTGTCGTTTTTATCCAAATCGTACATCAGGCTTAGAGGCGTGTAGCTGTCGGCAGTTTCGCTTAATACGTCGTCTGAAATATTCGGATGGGTAGGGTTGTCGAATACAATGGCCGCTTCTTTTTTCTCAATGCTCTTGCGCACGCTTTTTTCGAGGTCAACCGGTGTTTTGGCGGTTTCGGTTTGCACTTGCGGCAGTGGGGATTGAGGGGGGAGTTGCGCCGAGTAGATGTTGTCGTAACACGCCAAACGGGTGGCGTTGTCTTGAATGGTGGTGCAGTGTAGGGCGGTATCGGCGGTGGCCAGCGGGGCTGCGGCAATGAATCCGATACTTAGGGAATGTTTCAACATCTTGGTCATGAGAGTTTCCGTTGTTTTTCAGACGGCCTGATGAAAGGGTAAATGGTTTTGTTTAGTCGGTTTGGGCGGTGAATACGGCAATGCCCCTGAAAGGCAGGACCTCAGGGGCATCGTATCAGCTCGATTCATCCTGCTTTGGTTGTCAGGATTTTCGGCATCTGCGTCAGTATTAAGCCAAAGCTTTTACTTTAGCAGACAGACGGCTTTTGTGACGGGCTGCTTTGTTTTTGTGGAATACGCCTTTGTCAGCGATACGGTCGATGACTTTAACGGATTCTTGGTAAACTGCTTGAGCAGCAGCTTTGTCGCCGGCTTCAACTGCTTTCAACACTTTTTTCACAGCGGTACGGAATGCAGTACGCAGGCTGGCGTTGTGGGCGCGTTGTTTAACCGACTGGCGGGCACGTTTGCGGGCTTGTGCGCTGTTTGCCATATTGAATATCTCCTGAAAAATAAATTCTGTAAACGCGCAATTTTAAAGACAGATTTCCTTGTATGCAAGTTTTTTCTCTATAAACGTGCGCAAATCAGCCGTATTTTGCCCAAAAACGACAGCCGGTGCAACGCTTTTGGGAAAAAGATGATATTGCTTTGCCTTATTTCAATAAAAATCAGATGGATATTGCTTTGCGTTTGCTTACGTTTCCATTACAATAGCCTAACTTTGCGCCGGGGTGTTTATGGGGTGCAGGGTTTCTTATTTATTGACATTAACCACTCTTTCATCAGGAATCTGCCCGTATGAAAAAATCTGTATTAGCCGTATTGGCCGCATTGTCTTTGGCCGCGTGCGGCGGTGGCGAGAAAAAAGCCGAGCAACCTCAAGCAGGCAGCGCGCCTGCTGCCAATGCCGAAGCAGCCGCCACCGATACTTTGAATATCTACAACTGGTCAAACTACGTTGACGAAAGTACAGTCGAAGACTTCAAAAAAGCCAACAATTTGAAGCTGACTTACGATTTGTATGAAAACAACGAAACGCTGGAAGCCAAAATGCTGACCGGCAAATCCGGCTATGACTTGGTTGTACCCGGTATTGCCTTCCTGCCGCGACAAATTGAGGCAGGTGCATACCAAAAAATCAATAAGGATCTGATTCCGAACTACAAAAACATCGACCCTGAATTGCTGAAGATGTTGGAAACCGCCGACCCGGGCAATCAATACGCCGTTCCATACTTCTCAGGTGTGAATACGATTGCGATTACGGCGAAGGGCAAGGAGCTTTTGGGCGGAAAATTGCCTGAAAACGGCTGGGATTTGCTGTTCAAACCCGAATACACCAACAAGCTGAAATCTTGCGGCATCGCTTTGTGGGATACCCCGAGCGAAATGTTCCCAATCTTGTTGAACTACTTGGGTAAAGATCCTAAAGGCTCGAATCCTGAAGATTTGAAAGCGGCTGCAGAAGTTTTGAAAACCATCCGTCCTGACGTGAAACGTTTCAGCCCTTCCATCATTGACGAATTAGCGCGCGGCGATATCTGCTTGGCGGCAGGTAACGGCGGCGATTTGAACTTGGCCAAAGCGCGTTCCGAAGAAGTGAAAAACAACGTCGGCATTGAAGTGTTGACGCCGAAAGGCATGGGCTTCTGGATTGAATCTTGGCTGATTCCGGCCGATGCGAAAAACATCGTTAATGCCCATAAATACATCAACTACACGCTTGATCCAGAAGTGGCTGCGAAAAACGGTATCGCCGTAACCTTCGCCCCAGCCAGCAAACCGGCACGCGAAAAAATGCCTGCAGAGCTGGTGAACACACGTTCTATTTTCCCGAACGAGCAAGACATGAAAGACGGTTTCGTCATGCCTCAAATGAGCGCAGATGCGAAAAAACTGTCTGTTAACTTGTGGCAAAAAATCAAAGTCGGTTCAAATTAATTGTGAGCTGATTGGTTGAAACGAAGGCCGTCTGAAATTTTTCAGACGGCCTTTTTTTGATATCCCAATCTTTATCGTTTCAAAGCTAAAGTCAACACACCTGCGGTTACCAAGCCTAAGCCTATCCACTCCTGCGTGCTTGGGCGTTCGTCTAAGAAAACGACGGCCATCAGGGCGACCAAGACTAGGCTGAATTTGTCGACGGGTGCAACTTGCGAGGCGTTGCCCAGTTGCAGGGCTTTGAAGTAGGCAAGCCAAGATGCGCCGGTAGCGAGGCCGGATAGGATGAGGAATGTCCAGTTACGACCGGTAAAGCCGTTCACGCCCTGCCATTTGCCGGTGTAGGTTAAAAACAGTACCAAAGCGGCGAGGATGACCAAGGTGCGGATAAAGGTGGCGAAATCCGAATCTATGCCCTGTAAACCCATTTTGGCGAAAATGGCAGTCAATGAGGCGAAGCCTGCCGATGCCAATGCCCAAAACAGCCATGCGTTGCTGCTCATGTTTTATTCCTTTGTTTCAAATTGTTGACAATATGAATCCGCTTGTTGATGAAATATCGAAATTTTCACTGCGGTTTGTCTTTGGAAAACGTTATAATAGAACTAATATTCTTTTTCTTCCAGCCGTCTTTAATTGTATTGTTTCAGACGGCCTTTCCCTCTCTCAATAAAGGAAAATCATGAGCTTCAAAACCGATGCTGAAATTGCCCAGTCTTCCACCATGCGCCCGATTGGTGAAATTGCCGCCAAGCTGGGTTTGAACGTTGACAACATCGAGCCCTATGGTCATTACAAAGCCAAAATCAATCCTGCCGAAGCGTTTAAACTGCCGCAAAAACAAGGCCGTCTGATTTTGGTTACCGCCATTAATCCGACTCCTGCGGGTGAGGGCAAAACCACTGTAACCATCGGTTTGGCGGACGCATTGCGCCATATCGGCAAAGACTCGGTGATCGCCCTGCGCGAGCCTTCTTTGGGTCCGGTGTTCGGCGTCAAAGGCGGCGCGGCAGGCGGCGGTTATGCCCAAGTTTTGCCGATGGAAGACATCAACCTGCACTTTACCGGCGACTTCCACGCTATCGGTGCGGCGAATAACTTGCTCGCCGCCATGCTCGACAACCATATCTATCAAGGCAATGAGTTGAACATCGATCCGAAACGCGTCCTGTGGCGTCGCGTGGTCGATATGAACGACCGCCAGTTGCGCAATATCATCGACGGTATGGGCAAACCTGTTGACGGCGTGATGCGTCCTGACGGTTTCGACATTACCGTTGCTTCCGAAGTGATGGCGGTATTCTGTCTTGCCAAAGATATCAGTGATTTGAAAGAGCGGTTGGGCAACATCCTTGTCGCCTACGCCAAAGACGGTAGCCCTGTTTACGCCAAAGATTTGAAAGCGAATGGCGCGATGGCGGCATTGCTTAAAGATGCGATTAAGCCTAACTTGGTGCAAACCATCGAAGGCACTCCGGCCTTTGTGCATGGTGGTCCGTTCGCCAACATCGCCCACGGCTGTAACTCCGTTACCGCCACCCGTTTGGCGAAACACCTTGCCGATTACGCCGTAACCGAAGCAGGCTTCGGCGCAGATTTGGGCGCGGAAAAATTCTGCGATATCAAATGCCGTCTGGCGGATTTGAAACCTGATGCGGCTGTTGTCGTGGCTACTGTCCGCGCTTTGAAATACAACGGCGGCGTGGAGCGTGCCAACCTCGGCGAAGAAAACCTTGATGCTTTGGCAAAAGGCCTGCCTAATCTGCTGAAACACATTTCTAACCTGAAAAATGTATTCGGCCTACCTGTGGTGGTTGCCATCAACCGCTTCGTGTCCGACTCCGATGCTGAGTTAGCCATGATTGAAAAAGCCTGCGCGGAACACGGCGTTGAAGTTTCTTTGACTGAAGTATGGGGCAAAGGCGGCGCGGGTGGTGCAGACTTGGCGCACAAAGTCGTCAACGCCATCGAAAACCAACCGAATAACTTCGGCTTTGCCTACGATGTTGAGTTGAGCATTAAAGACAAAATCCGCACCATCGCCCAAAAAGTGTACGGCGCGGAAGATGTCGATTTCAGCGCGGAAGCGTCTGCCGAAATCGCTTCACTGGAAAAACTGGGCTTGGACAAAATGCCGGTCTGCATGGCGAAAACCCAATATTCTTTGAGCGACAACGCCAAACTCTTGGGCTGCCCTGAAGGCTTCCGCATTACCGTGCGCGGCATTACCGTTTCTTCCGGTGCAGGCTTCATCGTTGCATTGTGCGGCAATATGATGAAAATGCCGGGTCTGCCGAAAGTTCCGGCTGCCGAGAAAATTGATGTAGACGCAGAAGGAGTGATTCACGGCTTGTTCTGATTTAGATTGATATTGAAATAGATAAAGGCCGTCTGAAACCGAGGTTTCAGACGGCCTTTTATGATTTAAGTGAATTTCAACCGGCTTTTTAAGAAATTGAAGAACTGGTCTATCATACCGAACAACGTATTGCGGTCTTCGCCAAACAAAGAGATGCTGCGGTCTTTGCTGATTCTGTCATAAGCGGCAAAAATGGTTTTCAGTTCTTCGGTGGTTAAACGCAGTTGCTTTTCATGCAAGATTCGACTTAAGAGAGTGACTTCTACTGGGTTTAATTCAGGGAAAAGGTGGCTGAACCATAATTCCATGGTGTATTGGACGGATCTGTTGATTTTGTCTCTTTTTTTGCTTTCTTGAGCGGTGTGTATCCTGTAAGACAACAAAGGCTCGGGCAGGTCGGCAAAGGTTTTTCCATGTAGGGCGCATTGCACCCACATATGGAAATCGGGCGCGGTTTCTGTCGCGGTGTAGTTTATTCTGAGGTCTTTAATGCTGTCGTGCCGCCACATGGTGGTGGGGTTGAACATGTTTTGGGCGGCAAAGGAGAGAAAGGCTTTAATGTCTTTGTCGAGCAGGGGGAGGTCGCTTAAAATGGGTTCTCTTCCGGTTTGGTCATCAAAAAAGATGGTGGCTTGGCTGCCGACAATATCGATTTCGGGATGGCTGTCTAAGAAGTGAATTTGTTTTTCAAAACGATCCAAGGCGCAAATATCGTCCGCGTCCATTCGTGCCACATATTCGACCTCTACGTCTTTGAGCATATCCATGGCAAATTGGCAGGCAAACGGCTCGCCCTTGTTTTCCGGAAGGTGGAAAACCTGCAAACGTGAATCTTTGGCTGCGTAAGCTTCGAGGATTTCGCCGGTTTTGTCTGTTGAAGCATCGTTGATGGCGATGACGAAAAAGTCGCGGAATGTTTGATTCAATACCGAATCCAAGCATTCGGGCAAATAAGCTTCGGCGCAATAGGCCGGCAAAATAACGGCGAGTTTCATGTTTGCTTTCGATGTGTTTTGATGTGTGGTCGGTGGAAGATTTTACTATAATTTCCCCAAAGCTAAGGCCGTCTGAAACCTTATTTTCAAGTTTTCAGACGGCCTTAGTGTGAATCCGAGATACGGATTATTTAACGATTTGGTTCAATTCGCCTTTGGCGTATTTGGTTGCCATTTTTTCCAAAGAAATCGGTTTGATTTTGTCGGCTTGGCCTTCGCAACCGAATGCGAGGTAGCGGTCAAGACAGATTTGTTTCATGGCTTCGACGGTTTTGCTCAAGTATTTGCGCGGGTCGAATTCGGATGGGTTTTCTGCCATGAAGCGGCGGATGGCACCGGTAGAGGCGAGGCGCAAGTCGGTATCGATGTTGACTTTGCGGACACCGTGTTTGATGCCTTCGACGATTTCTTCAACCGGTACGCCGTAGGTTTCACCGATTTTGCCGCCGTGTTCGTTGATGACTTTCAGCCATTCTTGCGGAACGGAGCTGGAGCCGTGCATCACGATGTGGGTGTTCGGCAGGGCTTGGTGGATTTCTTTGATGCGGTCGATACGCAATACATCGCCTGTGGGCGGACGGGTAAATTTGTATGCGCCGTGGCTGGTGCCGACGGCAATAGCCAATGCGTCAACGCCGGTATCTTTAACGAAACGTACGGCATCTTCAACGCTGGTCAGCATTTGGTCGTGGGAAAGTTTGCCCACTGCGCCGACACCGTCTTCTTCGCCGGCTTCGCCGGTTTCGAGGTTGCCCAATACGCCGATTTCGCCTTCAACTGACACGCCGCAAGCGTGGGAGAAGTTAACCACGGTACGGGTGGCGTTGACGTTGTATTCGTAAGAAGAAGGGGTTTTGCCGTCTTCCATCAGCGAGCCATCCATCATTACAGAGGAGAAGCCCAGTTGGATGGAGCGTTGGCACACGTCAGGAGATGCGCCGTGGTCTTGGTGCATCACGACAGGGATGTGCGGGAATTCTTCGACTGCGGCCAAAATCAGATGGCGCAGGAATGGGGCACCTGCGTATTTGCGTGCGCCTGCGGATGCTTGAACGATAACGGGGGCGTTAACTTGGTCGGCCGCCTCCATGATGGCGCGCATCTGTTCGAGGTTGTTAACGTTGAATGCGGGCAGACCGTAGCTGTTTTCGGCTGCATGGTCCAATAATTGGCGCATGGATACGAGTGCCATGAGGAGCTCCTGAGGTAGTGAAGGGTAAATTTATTCGATAAATTATAATGTTTTTTGAAATGAAAAACTACAAGCTGTTACATTGTTTTTATATATTAACGAACAGGGTCTCGGTTTATAATGGCGTGGTATTGAAAACGGGTGTGCAAAATGGATAGGATTTTGGTGGCCGAGTGTGATAAGCCTTTGTTTCAGACGGCCTTGACGGTGCGGGTGGGCGATGTGAACTATGGCGGCCATCTGGCGAACGATGCGGTGTTGCGTTTGTGCCATGAAGTGCGGATGCGTTGGCTGGTGACGCTGGGTTGGAGCGAAATGGATGCCGGAGGGGCAGGCCTGATTATGGCGGATGCGGCGGTGCAATATTTGGCGCAAGGTCATCATGGCGATGAGCTGTCGGTAGAAATGGGGGCGGCGGGCGTGGCCGGTGTGGGTTTTTCTTTGCTGTACTGTATCCGCAGGACTTCAGACGGCCTTATGCTGGCGAAAGTGCAGACAGGCATGGTGTGTTTCGATTATGGCAAGCAACGAGTTTGCCGTCTGCCTTCGGCATTGAAAACGGCATTGGAGGCCGTCTGAAATGGCGGAATCAAACCATTTTGCGCTTCATCTTGAACGCTATCTGAAAACCTTGCTGCAACAAGGCAAGTCGGAGCATACTGTTTCCGCTTATCGGCGCGATTTGAGTGAATTGATGCGCCTGTTGCCCGATAATCTTGAAAACAACCTGCCGACGCGCCGCGATTTTGTGGCGGTATTGAAAAAGCTGTCGCAAAAGAGCTTAAGCGAAAGCAGCTTGGCGCGGAAATTGTCGGTATGGCGGCAGTATTGCAGTTGGCTGGTGCAGATAGAAGTCATGGAAAGCGACCCGACATTTAATATGAAAGCGCCGCGCCTGCCTGAACGCCTGCCCAAAGCGCTGCCGCAAGAACCTTTAAACCATATCCTTGACCATGCGCCTGTTGATGACGAGTTGGACGTGCGCGATAAGGCCATGTTTGAATTGATGTATGGTAGCGGTTTGCGCCTGAGCGAGATACAAGGTTTGAATCTGGACGGTATCGTTTTGGACGAAGGCTGGGTCAGTGTGAAGGGTAAAGGCGGCAAGCAACGGCAAGTGCCTTTGGTGGCTAAAAGCATTGCGGCATTGCGCGATTATTTGGCGGTGCGTATTGCCAAAGAAGGCGAGCAGGCATTGTTTACCAATAAGAACGGCGGCAGGCTGGGGCAACGTCAAATCCAAAAACGCCTGCAGGCGTGGGCAGTGCGCGTGGGCAGTGCCAGCCATATTTCACCGCACATGATGCGCCACAGCTATGCAACCCATCTTTTGCAGGCATCGGGCGATATCCGTGCCGTGCAGGAATTGTTGGGACACAGCAATCTTTCCGCTACGCAAGTTTATACAAAGCTGGATTTCGACCATTTGGCGCGTGTTTATGATGAAGCGCACCCAAGGGCGAAGCGGAAAAAATAATTTTGTTTGAGTCAGGCCGTCTGAAAGAATGTTTTCAGACGGCCTGATATTTTATGGATAAAAAATACAGATGGTTTGAAACTATTTGAATTTTTATCGGTCTGATGAGGTTTCAATATTGGTCTGATGTGCGGATAACATAAAGATTGTAAGAAGCGAAGGCTTTTGCAATACCGTTTATCTTTTCAGATGACCGCTTGTTTAATAATATTAGTAATGAGAGCTAATATCATATTATGATATGCAGCCTTTAAAACAGCAGGTCTATAAACTTTCTATATAAGCATTAATGCTTATTTTGACTGTAAAACGACTTGCAAACGGGAATTGTTGCTATTAACATAACGGAATTATGGATAAAAAACGAATTTTAACTCCAGCCGTCGTGACTTCCGTTGCGTTGATTCACGTCGGCTTGGTTGCACTTTTATGGCACGCGCACAAACCGCCTCCTGTCGAAATGGCGAATATTGAATTTGTCGATTTGGGCGATTTCGGCGGTGGCGACGGCAGCCCTGAAGGCGAAGGCACACCTGCTGCACCCGAGCCTACCCCCGAACAACCGAAACCCAAGCCGAAGCCCAAACCTAAGCCTGTCGAGCCGCCCAAACCTGTTATCAAACCTGTGGTAACGAAAAAAGAAAAAGCGGATATCGTACAGCAAAAGGAAAAACCGAAACCTATCGAGAAACCTAAGCCCGAGCCTAAGCCGGAACCTAAACCTGAGCCGAAGCCCGAGCCAAAACCTGAACCAAAACCAGAGCCGAAGGCAGAACCTAAACCATCTCCCAAAGCATCTGAACACTCAAGCAGCAAAACCGGGCCGAATACTGCTGAAAACGGTAAAGGCAACGGCGAAGGCAAAGCCTTGGGCGGAGAAGGAAAAGGCAACGGCGGCGGTACGAAAGGTACAGGCAGCGGCCGTGGCGAAGGCAGCGGATCCGGCAGCGGCGGTGCGAAAGGCGAACATGGCTCCGGTACCGGTGGCGGAGGTGGTGGCAGCGGTACAGGTGCCGGCAGCAGTAAAGGCAATCCTGCAAAAGGAACCTGCCATATTCCAAGACCTCCGTATCCTTCACTATCCACTGAAAATGGTGAAGAAGGCTTGGTTGTTTTGAAAGTCTTGGTTGGTCCCGGCGGTAAAGTGGATTCAATCAGTGTGAATAAATCAAGTGGTTATAGTCGTCTGGATAATGCAGCGCGTAAAGCCGTTAAAGATGGCAGCTGTAATGCAAGCGTTTGGACTGAATTTAAAGTACCTGTCAAATTCACGCTCGAATAAGTATCTAGGCCTAAGCTGATTGATTGGAAAATATATGCTGTTGGGAAATAATTTTAAATGACCCGATAGAAATTTTAATTTTATTTTTAACTTGGAAAAATTATGGATTTAAGTTTAGTTTTCAAATCAGGTGATGTGGTACTGATTGGTGTATTTGTCCTGATGTTGTTGATGAGTGTGGTAACTTGGAGCGTCATTGTGATTCGCTGCATCAAATATCGCAAAGCGAAAAAAGGCAATGCTCAGGTAAAAGAGTTGATGCTGAATGCGTTTACGCTGGCTGATGCCGTACAAAAAGCCAAAGCGGTAGAAGCACCGATGAGCCGTGTTGCAGATGAATCTCTGCGCGCATACCAAAATTACCGTCAAACGACGAGCAAATCGCTGATTGACGAATTGCCTTTGAACGAATACTTGGTCGTTCATATCCGCAACAGTTTGACCCAAACCATGCGACAGTTCGACTACGGTATGACCGCTTTGGCCTCTATCGGTGCAACCGCTCCGTTTATCGGCCTGTTGGGTACTGTTTGGGGTATTTACCATGCCCTGATCGGCATCAGCGAAAGCGGCCAAATGAGCATTGCTGCGGTAGCCGGTCCGATTGGCGAAGCTTTGGTATCGACTGCTGTCGGCCTGTTTGTGGCGATTCCGGCCGTATTGGCGTACAACTTCCTCAACCGCGGTACAAAAACCATCGCGCAAGATATGGACGCATTTGCACATGACCTGCATGTCCGCCTTCTGAACCAAAAGGATTAAACCATGGCTTTCGGATCAATGAATTCCGGCGATGATGCGCCGATGTCGGATATCAACGTTACACCTTTGGTGGACGTGATGCTGGTGTTGCTGATTGTATTTATGATTACCATGCCGGTACTGACCCACTCGATTCCTTTGGAGTTGCCGACTGCTTCGGAAAAAGCGGCAAAAGAGGACAAGCAGCAGCCTAAAGATCCTTTGCGTTTGAGCATTGATGCCAATGGTGCTTATGTCGTTGGCGGTGATTCGGATGCCAAAGTGGATTTGGCAACGGTAACCGCCAAGCTGAAAGAGGCCAAAGCGAAAAACGAAGATGTGATTGTGGCGATTGCGGCGGATAAAGCGGTTGAATACGATTACGTCAACCAAGCCCTGCAAGCGGCACGCGAAGCCGGTATCAGTAAAATCGGTTTTGTAACGGAAACCAAAGCGCAATAATCTTTTGAACACAGTAAAGGCCGTCTGAAATTTGAGTAAAGTTTCAGACGGCCTTTTGTTGTATTTGGTAACTATATGTCCAGGCTGTATAATTAGCGGATTAAATTCAATAATGACAATACAGGAACCGCCATGACAGAAACCATCGAACGCGACAGTATGCAATACGATGTCGTGATTGTCGGCGCAGGCCCGTCGGGTTTGTCCGCCGCCATCAAACTCAAGCAGCTTGCCGAAAAGAATGGACGCGAAATCAGCGTTTGTGTGGTGGAGAAAGGTTCGGAGGCCGGTGCGCACTCGCTTGCCGGTGCCATCATCGATCCGATTTCTTTGAATGAGCTGATTCCTGATTGGAAAGAAAAAGGCGCGCCGCTGACACGCACAGTGACGAAGGACAGGGTTGTGTTCCTGACCGCGAAAAAAGCGTTCAACCTGCCGATTACTCCTAATTTCGACAACCATGCAAACTACATCGCCAGCTTGGGCGAAGTTGTCCGCTGGCTGGCAGAGCAGGCGGAAAATTTGGGCGTAGAAATTTATCCGGGCTTTGCCGCTGCCGAAGTGCTTTATCACGAAGACGGTTCGGTCAAAGGCATTGCGACCGGTAATATGGGTGTGGGCAAAGACGGCGAACCGACCGATTCATTCCAGCCCGGCATGGAGCTTTGGGCGCAGCAAACCATATTTGCCGAAGGCTGTCGCGGCTCGCTTTCCAAGCAAGTCATTGAACAATTCAAGCTCGACCAAAACAGCGAGCCGCAAACTTACGGCTTGGGCATTAAAGAAATTTGGGAAGTGCCGTCTGAAAAACATCAGCCCGGTTTGGTCATGCACAGCGCAGGCTGGCCGTTGGACAGCAAAACCTACGGCGGCTCGTTTATTTATCACTTTGACGAGAACAAAGTCGCTGTCGGCTTTGTGGTCGGCTTGGATTATCAAAACCCTTATTTGTCGCCGTTTGAAGAGTTCCAACGTTTCAAAACCCATCCTGAAATCCGCAAAACCTTTGAAGGTGGCCGTCGTATCGCTTATGGTGCGCGTTCGCTGATTGAAGGCGGTTTGCAAAGCCTGCCGAAACTCTCGTTCAAAGGCGGCGTTTTGGTCGGTGATGCCGCAGGTTTCCTGAATATGCCGCGCATCAAAGGCATCCATACGGCCATGAAATCCGCCATGCTTGCCGCAGAAGCCGTATTTCCTTTGTTGGAAAACCTCGAAGAAGTGGAAAGCTTCGACAGCGGCAAAGAGGCCACCGATTATCAGCAACGCTTTGAACAAAGTTGGCTGTATCAAGAGCTTTACGCCGCGCGCAATGTCCGTCCGTCATTCAAATGGGGCGTTTACCTCGGCTCCGTCTATACCGGTATCGACCAGATGATTTTCAGAGGCAAAGCCCCGTGGACTTTGAAACATCACGGCAAAGACAACGAGCAGCTCAAAAAAGCCGCTGAATGCAAGCCGATTGACTATCCGAAGCCCGACGGCGTTTTGACCTTCGACCGTTTGAGCAGCGTTTTCCTTGCCAACCTTGCGCACGAAGAAAACCAGCCCGACCATTTGGTGCTGAAAAATCCGCAGGTCATGATAGATGTAAACTACAAAGAATACGCCTCGCCCGAAACCCGCTATTGTCCGGCCGGCGTATATGAAATCGTCGAAGAAAACGGCAGTCCGCGTCTGCAAATCAATGCCGCCAACTGCGTTCACTGCAAAACGTGCGACATCAAAGATCCGACGCAAAACATCACTTGGATTTGTCCTGAAGGCGCGAGCGGACCGAATTACGGCGGAATGTAATTGACTGTTTGAAGTCAAAACCTAAAGGCCGTCTGAAAAGTTTCAGACGGCCTCTATCCTATTATTTCATCAATGGAAGCATTATGAACACGCACATTTGGCAGGCAGGCCGATTTGAAATCGCCTTAGACAAACCGAAAATCATGGGCATCGTCAATCTGACCCCTGATTCATTTTCCGATGGCGGCACCTATTCGCAAAATGTCCAAATAGCATTGGCACATGCCGAGCAGCTGCTGAAAGACGGTGCGGATATTCTCGATATCGGTGGCGAATCTACCCGCCCGGGTTCGGATGATGTTTCTCTTGAAGAAGAATGGGCCAGGGTGCAGCCGGTTTTAGCGGAAGTCGCCAAGTGGAATGTTCCCGTCAGCTTGGACACGCGCCGTACGGTGATCATGGGAAAAGCCTTGGCGCAAGGTGGCGTCGATATTATCAACGATGTTGCCGCATTAAGTGATGAAGGTGCAGTCGCATTGCTGGCGCAACAGCCGAAGACGGGTGTGTGTCTCATGCACATGCAGGGTTTGCCCAAAACCATGCAGCTGAATCCGCAATATCAAGATGTCGTCGAAGAAGTCGCGCGTTATTTGAAAGCACGTGCGGCAGAATGCGTTCAAGCAGGCATTGCCCCTGAACGCATCACGCTAGACCCCGGCTTCGGTTTCGGCAAAAACCTGCAACACAACATCACCCTGATAAAACATTTGCCTGAGTTGATGGACGCAACCGGATTTCCCCTTCTGATTGGCGTATCGCGCAAACGTATGATTGGCGAGCTGACAGGCGAACAAGATGCTGCCAAACGCGTACACGGCAGCGTCGCAGCCGCTTTGGCCACAGTGGCTAGAGGCGCGCAAATCATCCGTGTTCACGATGTCAAAGCAACATCGGACGCTTTGAAAGTTTGGGAAGTATTGGGCATATCGGCATAATGCCAGAATAGAAAACCAACAGGCCGTCTGAAACATTTGCCCGGCATCTTGAACAAGCAACAAGTTATGCTATAATCCGCTTCTACTCTTGACGGGTCTGTAGCTCAGGGGTTAGAGCAGGGGACTCATAATCCCTTGGTCGTGGGTTCGAAACCCACCGGACCCACCAAATATTAAAAATGCCCGAGGCTTTTGGCTTCGGGCATTTTTGTATTTATTGGTTTGTGAAGGGTTGGAATATAATGTGAACAACAGCATAAAAATCAACCTATAAAATGGATACAAAAGGTTAAAGCACATTTAGGTAATGCTTTTTTAGGCCGAAATGGGCTTATCACATTGACATCTTTATAGTTGTTGAAGGTAAATTTGATTTTGATTATCAGCCGCCTGAGCCGGGATTGGTATATAACGTTCCCAATTTTGTATTGGAAAAAGACCGTTACGTTGATTGGGAAGATACTTGGCGTACTTTTTAATTAGGAAATAAGTAAATGGCGAGCAGTTACTTTTTGCTTGCTCTGGTCGATATCTTTCTATTATTTTAAAATTAACAATGCTGTTTGAAAATCTTAATTTCAGACGGCATTTTTTATTTTTCCGAGTAATACCACCCTCTATATTGAGAGGCTGATGATTATTTTGATATAGCCGGACTGTTTTTCAGACGGCCTGAAGACTTAATCAACCATTCTGCGTATTTCGTTGATCGGGATACGCGGGGTATAGAGTATGTCGTAGGTTGGTTTGTCCAAAAGATCTTGCAGGGAGTATTGATCTAAATGGTTGAAGAAGGCTTTGATGGCGCCGGTAATGATGCCGGTCAGTCGGCAGGATGGGGTAATGAGGCATTCGTTGTTATCGCCCATGCATTCGACAACCTGCATCGGCTCAAGATGGCGCACGACTGCGCCGATGTTGATTTTTTCTGGAACATCCGCCAAGCGCAAACCGCCACCTTTGCCGCGCACGCTGACCAGAAATCCGCCTTTGACTAATGAGGTAACCACTTTCATCAAATGGCTTTTGGAAATATTGTAAGTCTCGGCAATGGTGCTGATATTGACGAGGGTGTCATCATTGATGGCGGTATAAACCAATACGCGCAATCCGTAATCGGTATGTTGGGTCAGATACATGGCTGGCTCTTTAGATATTTTTATTATATGTCAAAAGCGTAGTACTTGGAGAGGGGCCGTTTGACTTTATGTGGGGTTGGGTTTCATAATATCTGAAACATTTGAATTAATCCAGTTTGATAGACTGTTGCCATTATAACGAACTTATGAAACCCTTGAAACGCCACCCTGCATTAATAGAACTTTCCCGTGAGCATCATGGCTCGCTGTCGTTGTGCGTCCGTCTCCTGCGTGTGCCGGAGCAAAGCCATCAAGCGGAGCTGGATCCTCATTTTGTGGAGCTTGAGCCACATTTTTTGGAGGAGGAAACCATGTTTGCGCCGTATTGGGATAAGGTTGATCCGGCGTTGAGGCAGCGTTTTGAAGGCGATCATGCCAAGCTGCGTGCGATGATGGCTCATCCTGAATATATGAATGAATCATGGAATAAGGATTTTGCGGTAACTTTGCGCGATCATGCGCGTTTTGAGGAACGTGAGCTTTTTCCTGCGATTGAACCTTTTTTGCCTTTGCCTGAAAATGTGTAATAGGGAAGGGAATCGATGGCCGTCTGAAAAGTTTCAGACGGCCTCTGTTGCTGTCTTATGATGATATAAAAATTGAAGGAACCACCATGAACGATTTGTTCAAACATCCTGTATGGGCAATGGCCTTCCGCCCGTTTTACTCGTTGGCGGCTTTGTATGGCGCATTGTCTATATTGCTTTGGGGCTTCGGCTATCAGGGTACGCCTGAATTGCCGGGTTTGTATTGGCATGCCCATGAAATGATTTGGGGCTACGCCGGATTGGTTGTCATTGCATTCTTGCTGACCGCGGTGGCAACTTGGACTGGCCAGCCGCCTACACGCGGTAAGGCGTTGGCAGGTTTGACCGCATTTTGGCTGCTTGCGCGTTTGTGTGCGTTTATTCCCGGCTGGGGTGCTACGGCAAGCGGTATATTCGGTACGATCTTTTTCTGGTATGGCGCGGTGTGTATGGCTTTGCCGGTAATCCGTTCTCAAAACAAGCGCAACTATGTTGCTGTATTTGCTATTTTTGTTTTAGGTGGCACCCATTTCGCGTTCCATATGAAAATGCAGCCGTTTGATGCCATCGCGCTGATGACCGGTTTGCAATCCGGTTTGATTATGGTGGCCGGTTTTATCGGTTTGATCGGTATGCGGATTATCTCGTTCTTTACGTCCAAACGTTTGAACGTACCGCAAATTCCCAGCCCTCAATGGGTCGCGCACGCATCGCTTTGGCTGCCTATGCTGACTGCTATGATGATGGCTCATAACATATTGCCGGAATTGGCTGCTTTGTTCTCTATTGCTGCCGGTGTGATTTTTACCGTGCAGGTGTACCGCTGGTGGTATAAAGCCGTACTGAAAGAGCCTATGCTTTGGATTTTGTTTGCCGGCTATCTGTTTACAGGCTTGGGCTTGATCGCGGTTGGTCTTTCTTATTGGATTTCAAGTTTCCTGAATTTGGGTGTGCACCTCATCGGCGTTGGCGGTATCGGCGTACTGACTTTGGGTATGATGGCGCGAACTGCGCTTGGCCATACCGGCAACTCTATTTATCCGCCGCCTAAAGTGGTTCCTGTCGCCTTTTGGCTGATGATTGCCGCAACGGTTATCCGTGTTTTGGCTACCTTTGTGAGCGGTACGGCATACATACACAGTATCCGTTGCTCCGCCGCCTTGTTTGCCGTATCTCTGCTGTTGTACGCATGGAAATATATTCCTTGGTTGATCCGTCCGCGTTCGGATGGTCGTCCGGGTTAACGGTTTGGCAAAATGAAAAGGCCGTCTGAAAAGTTTCAGACGGCCTTTATTTATTGATAACAAAAAAGCCTTTCAAAGTATGAAAGGCTTTTATTGAAACTATGGCCTCGCCAACAGGAATCGAACCTGTATTTTACGCTTAGGAGGCATACGTTCTATCCGTTGAACTATGGCGAGGCGTTAAAGGAGGGGATTTTAAACCTTTCCGGCAAAAAAAGACAATAAGCCGGCGGCAATTAAGGGGCCTACCGGAATGCCGCCAAGAAAAGCAACGCCGATGACAGTACCGATTAATAATCCGGTTACCAAAACAGGCTGTTCGCTCATCAATGGAACGCCACGTCCGGCAAGCCAAGAGACAAAGATGCCGATCAGGACGGAGGTAATCATTTTGAAATTGAGAAACTCGGACAGCGGCGGAATCTGTATTTTGCCGGAAACCAGCGGACTCAATACGCCGATGGTCAGCATAATGATGCCCACTTGCAGGCCGTGTTTTTCTACAAAGGGAATGTATTGCGACAAAGCGGTTTGCTGCATCAACAATAAGACGGCCGCCGAAATTGTAATCGAGTTGTTGTTGCTGACAACGCCTAAAAAAATCAGCGTAACCAGAAACAAAGGGACAAAGCTGAAATTCATCGGATTAAGATACTCGGGCCAAGGATTCTTTTGCCAGTTGGATCATGGCATCTTTGACTTCGCTGTCAGGCAACACGTCCAATGAAGCGATGGCTTTGTCGACAGCTTTTTTCGCCTCGGAAATCGAATACGGCAAAGCGTCGGAGTTGACGACAAAGTCGTGGATTTTTTCAAAATAGCTGCGGTCGGCATTTTCCAAAGCGTGGCGCACATCGTTTGCGGCCTGCTCGGAACCGTTTCTCATCAAGTAAATCAATGGCAGGGTAGGTTTGCCTTCTGCCAAATCGTCGCCGACGTTTTTGCCGATTTCTTCGGTTTCGCCAGAGTAGTCCAATACATCGTCAATGATTTGGAAAGCCGTACCGACGTACATGCCGTAGTCTTTCAAGGCTTGCTCGTGTTCGGGGGAAGCCTTGCCCAAAATTGCGCCGACTTGCGCGGCAGCTTCAAACAGTTTTGCTGTTTTGTATTGGATAACTTGGACGTATTGCTCTTCGGTAATATCCGTATTGCCGATGTTCATCAGCTGCATGACTTCGCCTTCGGCGATGATGTTGGTCGCATCTGCCATCACTTCTAAGATACGCATACTGCCTGAGCCAACCATCAGTTGGAAAGCGCGTGTATATAGGAAGTCGCCGACCAAAACAGCCGCCGCGTTGCCGAAGAGGTTGTTTGCTGTTTTACGGCCGCGGCGCAAATCGCTTTCATCGACGACATCGTCGTGCAGGAGGGTGGAGGTGTGGATGAATTCCACCATCGCTGCCAGCGAGTACAGTTTTTCATCGTCATGCCCGACTGCTTTGCCTGCCAAAATGGTAATAATCGGACGCAGGCGCTTACCGCCCGCGCTGATGATGTATGTGCCGATTTGCGAAATCAGCGCGACATCGGATTGAACAGCTTGGTTGATGACCGCATTAACTTTGGCAAGGTCATCGGGCAGGTGGCGTTGGAAGTAAGGCAGGTTTTCGAGCATAAAACATTCTCTGTTGATAAAAGGAGCGGGGCTCCAATGAATCTGTTTAAACCCGTACATTCGGTCGGGGTAATAACGTTGCATAAAGATATCAGCAATCCAGCGCGTGATTATATCAGTTAAAAAGCATGCAACATATCTTTCAGACGGCCTTTTCACTTGTAAATAAAATAAATTTTGACAAAACAGGCAAATAGAAATAGAATAGCTCGTTTCGCACATGGTGTGCGGAAAGTTAACCTAATTCTCATGGAGTTGAGTATGTACGCGGTCGTAAAAACCGGCGGTAAACAATATAAAGTTTCCGTTGGCGAAAAATTGAAAGTAGAACAGATACCAGCCGAACTCGACAGCCAAATCGAACTGACTGAAGTTTTGATGATTGCTGACGGCGAATCTGTAAAAGTAGGCGCACCTTTTATCGAAGGCGCAAAAGTAACAGCTAAAGTCGTTGCTCATGGTCGTGGCGAGAAAGTACGCATTTTCAAAATGCGTCGTCGCAAACACTACCAAAAACGCCAAGGCCATCGCCAAAATTTCACCCAAATCGAAATCGTGGCAATCGCCTAATTTCAAGTAAGTTCAGGAGTATTACAAATGGCAAGTAAAAAAGCAGGCGGTAGCACCCGCAACGGTCGCGATTCAGAAGCCAAACGCTTGGGCGTTAAAGCCTACGGCAACGAGCTGATTCCGGCAGGCTCTATCATCGTTCGTCAACGTGGTACTAAATTCCACGCAGGTGACAACGTAGGCATGGGCAAAGACCACACTTTGTTTGCTAAAGTCGACGGTTACGTTGAATTCAAAACCAAAGGCGCGCTGAACCGTAAAACCGTCAGCATCCGTCCTTATACCGGTTCTGAAGAATAATCGTTTTACGATTGAAAGCCGCATTCCTTTTCGGAATGCGGTTTTTGTTTATCTGACGGTTTTGTCTGTTTGATAAAATCCGTATGTCGTGAAGCTTGATTTATATTAAGGCCAAAGTAAAAACGTGCTTATAATCGATGGCCTTTGTTTTATTCTATTGATTCTTTCTATATAATCTATCAAATGCCTTTGATTTACCCTCATGTAGCTAAACACAGTAAACTTAAGGCCGTCTGAAAAAATCCGTATCAGTTGAATACAAGGAATTCCTCCCATGAGCTTACACAGTGATATTCTCGTCGTCGGCGCAGGCCCTGCAGGATTAAGTTTTGCCGCAGAGTTGGCCGGAAGCGGTTTGAACATAACCCTGATTGAAAGAAGTCCTTTAGAAGTGTTGCAAAATCCGCCGTATGACGGTCGTGAAATCGCATTGACACACTTGTCGCGCGAAATCATGCAGCGATTGGGTATGTGGGATTTGATTCCAAAAGACGAAATTTATCCTTTGCGCGATGCCAAAGTGTTGAACGGCCATTCCGATTACCAGCTCCATTTCCCGCAACCGACTCAGGCGCGCGGCGAGCCTGCGGACTGCTTGGGCTATTTGATCTCCAACCACAATATCCGTAAAGCCGCTTATGAAGTCGTGTCCAAATTGGACAACGTCAAAATCCTGACCGGCACCAATGTTAAAGAAGTTAAAACTTCTGACAATGAGGCGCAAGTTATTTTGGAAAGCGGCGAAGTATTGACCGGCCGTCTGTTGTTGGCCGCCGATAGTCGCTTCTCGCAAACGCGCCGTCAACTGGGCATTTCTTCAGATATGCACGATTACAGCCGCACCATGTTTGTGTGCCGCATGAAGCATACTCTGTCCAACCTGCATACCGCATATGAATGCTTCCACTACGGCCGCACCATTGCGTTACTGCCTTTGGAAGAACACTTGACCAATACAGTGATTACGGTGGACAGCGATAAAGCCGAAACGATTAAAAATATGTCGCCGGAAGAGTTGGCAGCCAGCGTGAAAGAGCAACTCAAAGGCCGTTTGGGCGATATGGAATTGGTCAGCACCATTCACAATTATCCTTTGGTCGGTATGATTGCCCAACGTTTCTATGGCAAACGCAGCGCGTTGATCGGCGATGCCGCAGTCGGTATGCATCCGGTTACTGCGCACGGTTTCAACTTGGGTCTGGCAAGTGCCGATCTTTTGGCTAAATTGGTTCTCGAAGCCGAGCAACGCGGTCAGGATATTGGTGCGAAGAGTCTGCTGGAAAAATACAGCACCAAGCATATGTTCCATGCCCATCCGATTTACCACGGCACTAATATGCTGCTGAAACTCTTTACCAATGAAACTGCTCCGGCAAAACTGCTGCGCGGTTTGGTATTGCGTGCAAGTAATAACTTCCCACCGCTGAAAAAACTGATTACCAAACAATTGACCGGTTAATTGTTTAAAACATAAAAGGCCGTCTGAACGATTAAAGTTTCAGACGGCCTTGTTTTTTATCTGCAGCTTATTTGGCTAAAACTGATTCGGGCATTTCTTGACGGACGTTTAAGGAAGTCAGCTTTTTGGTCAAGATGCTCAATACGATGCCGTAGGCAGGCAGGAAGAAGAGGGTGCAGATGGCGAGTTTGAACAGATAATCGACAAATGCGATGCCCTGCCAATTTGCCGCCATAAATTCATCGTTGCTTGCATAAAAGGCAACGGCGAAAAACACCAGCGTGTCCAAAGCGTTGCCGACTACGGTGGAAGCGGTAGGGGCAACCCACCATGATTTCAGACGGCGTAATCTGTTGAACACGAAAATATCGAGGATTTGCCCGAGCGCATAGGCAGAAAAGCTGGCCAATGCGATACGGCCGACGAAGGTGTTAAATTCAGTTAAAGATGCCCAGCCTGTCCAGTTGCCCTCATGAAAGAGGACGGAGAAGACGTAAGAGAGCAGCAGGGCAGGGAACATCACCCAAAAAATAATCCGTCTCGCCAACGGCGCGCCGAAAATGCGCACGGTCAGGTCGGTAGCGAGGAAGATAAAGGGAAAGGAAAATGCGCCCCAAGTGGTAAAGATACCGAAAATTTGAAAGGGGAACTGCACCAGATAGTTGCTGGCGGCAATAATAAAAATATGGAAAAGCACCAGCCAGAAGAGCGCTTTCTTCTGCTGTGCGGCGGTAAATTCGTACATGGAAATCTTTCGGAGTTTTTCAGACGGCATGAGGCCTTGAGAGACCGTGCAATAGAGAAAGTCTTGCAATGAAAAGGGCGTTAGGCCGTCTGAACAGGATTATTGTGCATCGTGCTCAAACAAGCGTTTGCGTGCCAAAGCTTCAAACTCTGTGCCTGCTTTGCCGTAGTTGGCAAACGGATGAATGGCGATGCCGCCGCGCGGTGTGAATTCGCCGAATACTTCGATGTATTTCGGATCCATCAGGGCGATGAGGTCTTTCATGATGATGTTGACGCAGTCTTCATGGAAGTCACCGTGGTTGCGGAAGCTGAAGAGATAGAGTTTCAGTGATTTGCTTTCCACCATTTTAATATGGGGAATATAGCGGATGTAGATGGTGGCAAAGTCGGGCTGGCCGGTCATCGGGCAGAGGCTGGTGAACTCGGGGCAGACGAATTTGACGAAATAGTCGTTGTCGGGATGTTTGTTGTCGAACGCTTCCAAAATTTCAGGTGCGTATTCGCTCGGGTATTGGGTTTTCTGGTTGCCCAAAAGGGAGATGCCTTGCAGCTCTTCGTTGTTGCGGGACATGAGGTTTCCTTAGTTTTTTAATGTGGGAGGTTTTCGAACCACGGGGTGCGGATTGTAATATAAATTGCATGGCTTGTGCGGATTTTATAGCGATGAATCAGCAAGATAGGTTTCAGACGGCCTGTTTTGTATTTTATGAAACCTGTTTTCCGCTTTACAATAGCAGCCAATCAACAGGCCGTCTGAAAGTATTTGTATGTCTTTAGCCCAACCCAAACGTATTCTGATCATCAAATTGCGCCATCATAGCGATGTGCTTTTGAGCACGCCGGTGGTCGATGCGCTGAAAACCCGTTTCCCCGATTGCGAAATCGATATGCTGGTGTATGCCGGTACGGGGCAGCTGATTGCCGATAATCCGCAGATTGCGCAGATTTTTACCATTGATCGAAATTGGAAGAAGCTGGGTGTACTCAAACAGTTGGCGTGTGAGAAAAATCTTTTGTCTAAGCTGAAGGCGCGTGATTACGACTGGGCTTTCAACCTGTCCGACCAATGGCGCGCGGCAATAATCGCCAAACTGTGCGCCCGTTGCAGCGTGGGTTTGGACTGCATCAAGCGCGACGGTTTCTGGTGGCGTTTCTGTCATGATTTTATCAACCATGAGCTTGATACCAGCCATCATATCGTTGAAAACCAGTTGAATATCCTCGCGCCGCTTATCCAGCCGGAAGACGTGGCCGATGCGAGGGTACGCCTTTGGGTGGCACAAGATGCAAGGAAAAGCATGCGGCAGAAATTGCGTGAGCAGGGTTGGAGCGGCGAAGATTATGTGTTGCTGCACCCGGGGGCGCGTTGGCATTTCAAATGTTGGGAAGACGGCAAAAACGCCGCTATCGTACAGCTTCTGCTCAACAGCGGACAGAATGTCGTATTGACTGCTTCTCACAACACTGTCGAGCAATACATGCTTCAGGAAATTATAGGCCGTCTGAATATTCCGGAAGGCAGAAAAGTATATGTGCTGTCCGGATGCTTGAGTCTGCGTGAATTGGCGGCGGCCATTGAGGGCGCCAAGCTGTTTGTCGGTGTCGATTCCGCACCGATGCACATCGCCGCAGCTTTGGATAAACCGCAAATCGCTTTGTTTGGCGCGTCATGGGTGAATAAATGGCGTCCGTATTCCGAAGAGGCCGAGGTCATTTATGCCGGCGATTATGCCGAATTGCCCCATCCTGACAGTATCGACACCAACGATCCGACACGTCTGTTGAAAGCGATTCCGTTGCAGGATGTGTGGGACAAAATTTTGGCCAAATTGGAGGCGTTGGAGGCTTAAAACCGCTTACCACGATCCGTTAAACGTTTTAGCTTTGCGCCAAAATGCCCATTTGGAACGGTGGCCGATTTCCAGCGTGCCGCCGTTTTCGCCGTCTGTAGCAATGTAAACGGTTTTCAGACGGCCTGAAGCGAGTGCGTCCCATAAAGGAGCAAACCAACGAGTTTCCCAGCTTTCCAAAATATCTTTGTATGCCCAAACATCGCCTGTCTGTAAGGTGGAAACCAAGTCGTCCAAAAAGATAAGGCCGTCTGAAACCGCATTGCCTGTTTCTTGAACCATCTCAAACCAAGCCTTCAAATCATATGGCGCATCGAGTTTGGGCTTATCCGAAAAACGCGCCCATGCGCTGTCTGAAGCGACAATATCCGCAGACTGTGTACCGTCCGCGTCATTCCACAGCCACAAACCGTTGATTTCCGGCAATCCTTGTTGTTCACGCGCTTGGTTAATCGGATGCGTGTGGAGAAACATTTGGATTTCCGTCTGCATGGCCAACCAAGACACCGCATCTTTGCCGTGTGCCTGACCGTCCATTTCCGGCTGCCCGCACACATCCAAAACACATTCCGCGCCCCAATCTTCAATCTTCGGCATATTGAGCAGCCACATGCTTTCGCAAAGCGGCTCGAATTGCCAATCTTTATCTTGATAAAACGCCGACAAATCCGCACATAACCGTTGCGCCTCCTCTTTTTGGATGCCGATAAACTCGCCGCTGATAATGTTGACATGGTGCATGCCCATCTGTTGCCAAACCGGAGAGGCAAAAGCGGCTGTGCGGTTTGGGCTTGTGTGGCGTAAACGTTGCACTTGGGTAATGAGGCTGCCGTTCCACAAATGGCGGCCGTAAAATTCAGACGGCCTGAGTGTTTCTTTGCGTAATATGCCGTAACGCAAAAGACGGTTAAAAGCAGGTAAGGCAAGCGCAGGAACGGATTCGTCGGCAAAGCGGTTGAGCGAGGGGAGGGCGAGGGTCAGTTTCATAAGCGCAAATAGATAGGAAAACCGTTATTTTACGCGACAAATGATGCGTTTCGGAACCTTGCCCTTACGCCCTGAAAAAGAGCCGTTTAGACGGCCGGTTTGGAAAAAACGGGCTGCCATGCTAGAATGCGTGGCGTAAATTTCAGAAAAACAGGGTGTAAATCAACACAATAGCCCTGATAATAACGTCAATCTCAAACACGACCTCATTCATTCCGAATGAAAATCTGATTTTCAGATCGGAAAAAAGACTCAAAGTCCTTTATCCCCAAAACTGTTTAAACCAGCAGGCGGTCGCGGTAGGCCGGATGTGCCGGCATTCTGCAAACTTTAAAAAACAGACCGCCCCATTAAGGATAACGCGTGATTAAAAACAAATATTCCACTCGATTCAAAGCAACCCTCTTAGCGTTTCTGCTGCCGGCTTCAGGCATCATGACCGCATACGCCATTACCGACCCTCAACCTGCACAGACCGATTTCAAAGTCGAGCGTATTTCCGAAGAGCTGCCTGCCATTTATGTGGAAACCAATACCTATCAATCCAGCTATTGGGTGCAAGAAGTTGTCCAAGCCGGCGACTCTTTGGCAGACGTTTTGACGCGCATGGGTGTCAACCAAGAAGACATCAAGCAAATCATGGCGAAAAACAATGCCAACCTCAACATGAAAAACCTGCGGACCAACCAATCCGTCAATATCCGCATCGACTCTTCAGGCCAAGTGACCGACGTTCAATTCTTTACCGATGAAGAATTGGAACGCAACTTGGTGGCTTTGGAAAAAGTCAAAGGCAAATGGCGCATCTCCAATGCCGAAATCGACATGAAAACCATGCCGACCCTGCGCTCCGTGCAAATCCGCACTTCCGCCATCGGCGATATGCTCCGTGCCGAAATTCCTTCCGAAGTGTATATCCAGCTCAAAGAAATCTTTGCCGATTCGTTCAATATGAGCGACTTGGGCGAAGGCGATACCGTGCGTCTTTTGTACAACAGCATGTATTTCCGCGGCCAGCAAATGGCAGTCGGTGATATTTTGGCGGCTGAAGTGGTTAAAGACGGCAAGACCTACCAAGCCTATTATTACAGCCAAGGCAAAGGCGACGAAGAAAGCGGTAGCTACTACGACCAAAACGGTAAGTCCCTGCAACAAAAAGAAGGCTTTAATACCGAGCCTGTTGCATACACGCGCATTTCTTCCCCGTTTGGCTACCGTGTCCACCCGGTCCTGCATACCGTCCGTATGCACACCGGTATCGACTATGCCGCGCCGACTGGTACGCCGATTAAGGCCGCTGCCGACGGCGAAGTGATTTTCAAAGGTTGGAAAGGCGGCTACGGTAACACCGTGATGATTCGCCATGCCAACGGTGTAGAGACCCTGTACGGCCACATGAGCGCGTTCAGCCCTGCCGACGGCAGAGTCCGTGCCGGCGAAGTGATTGGTTTTGTCGGTACAACCGGCCGTTCGACCGGTCCGCACCTGCACTACGAAGCACGCGTCAACGGCCAGCCGGTCAACCCGACTACCGTCGCCCTGCCGACGCCGAAATTGACCCCGACCAATATGGCCGCGTTCCGCAAACAGCAAAAAGATGCCAGCACAATGTTGTCTACCATCCGTTCTTTGCCGGTTTCCGTAGCGCAGTTGGATTAAATAAGATAAAGGCCGTCTGAATAAGGTTTCTTTCAGACGGCCTTTCCTATTAAAATCGATACCCTCATCAAGCCCACGTTTACTCAGAGAAAACTTATGTCCGCTTATCAGCCCATTATCCAATCCCTGCTTGATACCGATCTGTACAAATTTACCATGCTGCAAGTCGTGTTGCACCAATTCCCGCAAACCCACAGCCTCTACGAATTCCGTTGCCGCAACAAAGAGATGGTGTATCCGCTGGCCGATATTCAAGAAGACTTGGAACGCGAACTCGACTCCCTGTGCCAGCTGCGCTTTACCCATGACGAACTCGACTATCTGCGCAGCCTGCGCTTTATCAAAAGCGACTTTGTCGATTATCTCGAACTTTTCCAACTCCAACGCCGCTTCGTCCAAGTCAGCCCTGATGATCAAGGCCGTCTGAACATCCGCATCGAAGGCCCGATGATACAGGCGATGTTCTTCGAGATTTTCATTCTTGCCATCGTCAACGAACTCTATTTCCGCCGCTTGGAAACGCCTGCCGTCATCAAAGAAGGCGAGCGTCGTTTGCAGGCCAAAGCGCAACAGCTGAAAGAAATTGCAGCTACACAAAATCCGAATGATCCGCCATTCCTTATTTCCGATTTCGGTACGCGCCGCCGCTACACCCTTGCATGGCAGGAACACGTTATCCGCACCTTATTAGAAGCCGCTCCCGACATTGTGCGCGGTACCAGCAATGTTTATCTGGCCAAAAAAATCGGCATCACACCCATCGGCACCATGGCGCATGAGTTCCTCCAAGCCTTCCAAGCCTTGGACGTACGTTTGCGCAATTTCCAAAAAGCCGCGCTGGAAAGCTGGGTACACGAATACCGCGGCGACCTCGGTATCGCCCTGACCGACGTGGTCGGCATGGATGCCTTCTTGCGTGATTTCGACCTGTACTTCGCCAAACTCTTCGACGGCCTGCGCCACGACAGCGGCGATCCTTATGTTTGGGGCGATAAAGCCTACGAGCATTACAAAAAACTCAAAATCGACAGCCGCACCAAAATGCTGACCTTTTCAGACGGCCTCGATATTGAGCGTTCATGGGCGTTGCACCAATACTTCAAAGACCGTTTCAAAACCAGTTTCGGTATCGGTACCAACTTGACCAACGACTTGGGACACACGCCTTTGAACATTGTCTTGAAGCTTGTCGAGTGTAACGGCCAATCCGTCGCCAAGCTCTCCGATTCCCCAGGCAAAACCATGACCACCAACAACACCTTCCTCGCTTACCTGCGCCAAGTGTTTGACGTACCGGAGCCGGAAGAGAAAGCTTAAAAATAAAGGCCGTCTGAAATGTTCAGACGGCCTTTTTGATTAATCCATATCGCTTTCGGGTAGTTCCGCCGAGCCCATGCGGCGTAAGATGATATTGGTTTTGTTGTGCATCCGTTTGCTCTTAGGATGGTCTGCGTAAAACAGCGGAGCCGGAACGCGCGCCGTGAGCTTGGCGGCTTGTTGGCGGGTGAGGGCGGAGGCAGGTTTTTTGTAGAAATACTGGGACGCAGCCTCCGCGCCGAATACGCCGTAGTGCCATTCGATTGAGTTCAGATACAGCTCAAAAATGCGGTCTTTGTCGGTAACGGCTTCCATCATCGCCGTAATCGCCGCTTCTTCGCCTTTGCGGATGTAGCTGCGGCTTTCGTTAAGAAACAGGTTTTTCGCCAGTTGCTGGCTGATGGTCGAACCGCCGGCTTTGACTTCGCCGCTTTGCTTATTGCGTTTCATGGCATATTTGATGCCGTTCCAGTCAAAGCCGCTGTGTTCGGCAAAGTTGGCGTCTTCGGAAGCAATCAGGGCTTTTTTGAGATTGACTGAGATTTGGTCGTAAGGCACCCAGCGGTAATCCAGCTCGACATCGCGGCCTTCTTTTGCAAACTGGCTCATGCGCATGGACATGAAGGCGGTTTTGCTGGGCGCGACGGCGCGGTAAGTAATGATGTTGCCGTACACATAAGCGTTGAAGAAAATGAAGATGCCGATGGGCAGGGCAATCAGCCATTTGATGATGCGGAACATGGTTACAGGGCTTTCATGTATTCGATAACGGGGCGGATATCGGGCGTAAATCCGCGCCAAATATGGTAGGAGGCGGCAGCCTGACCGACCAGCATACCCAGGCCGTCTGAAACTTCGGCCGCGCCGTTGCTTTGGGCAAAGTTCAAAAACGCCTGCGCCGCTTCGCCGTAAACCATATCGTAGGCAAGGCGGCAGTTGCGGAAAATTTCAGGGCTGACGGCAGGAAGCTGACCGCTCAAGCCGCCGGACGTGCCGTTGATGATGATATCAAAACCGCCGTTCAAATCCGCCATCGGGATGGCTTCAATGCCGAAAAGCTGCGCCAATTCCTCGGCTTTGGCGTGGGTACGGTTGGCAATGACGATACGGGCAGGGCGGTGTTCTTTCAAAACTGGAATCACGCCGCGCACCGCGCCGCCTGCGCCCAAAAGCAAAATGGTTTTGCCTTCGATGGCAATATTTTTGACCTGCGTGATGTCGTTGGCCAAACCGATACCATCGGTATTGTCGCCACGTATTCTGCCGTCTTCCAACCACACCAGCGTATTGACCGCGCCGGCCGCTAAAGCGCGGTCGGAATGTTCGTCTGCCAGCGCAAAAGCTTCCTGCTTGAACGGAACGGTTACATTCGCACCTTGCCCACCCTCGGCGCGAAACGCCGCAACAGCCTCGGCAAAGCCGCTGATTTCGGCACAAATGCGCTCATATTCAATGGCTGCGCCTTCTTGCAGCGCAAACTGCTGATGGATTTGCGGCGATTTACTGTGTGCAACGGGATTGCCGAAAACGGCGTAACGCGGGGTGTTGTTCATAAAACGGTCTGAGAAAACAAAAGAAAAGAGTGCTTATTATAGCGGTCTTTATGTTAAGAAAGCGTAATGTAAAATTGTTGACAATTAAACAGTCTGAAACTATATTTCATTGCGTAAAAACGGGTGCCCTGATGTATTTCAGACGGCCTTACCGTGGTAGAATAACAACTTAAACCTATTCCCTCAGGAGCTGAAGATGTCCATCAAAGACGCTGTAAAACTGATTGAAGAAAGCGAAGCCCGCTTCGTAGATTTGCGCTTTACCGATACCAAAGGCAAGCAGCACCACTTTACCATCCCCGCCCGCATCGTCCTCGACGACCCTGAAGAGTGGTTTGAAAACGGTCAGGCGTTTGACGGCTCGTCCATCGGCGGCTGGAAAGGCATTCAGGCATCCGACATGCAGTTGCGCCCCGACCCCGCGACTGCCTTCATCGACCCCTTCTTCGACGACACCACCGTCGTCCTCACCTGCGACGTCATCGACCCCGCCGACGGTCAAGGTTACGACCGCGACCCGCGCTCTATCGCACGCCGCGCCGAAGCCTATTTGAAATCTTCCGGTATCGGCGACACCGCCTATTTCGGCCCTGAGCCTGAATTCTTCGTTTTTGACGGCGTAGAATTTGAAACCGATATGCACAAAACCCGTTACGAAATCACTTCCGAAAGCGGCGCATGGTCAAGCGGCCTGCACATGGACGGTCAAAACACCGGCCACCGTCCGACCGTCAAAGGCGGTTACGCACCTGTTGCGCCGATTGACTACGGCCAAGACCTGCGTTCTGCCATGGTCAATGTTTTGGAAGAACTCGGCATCGAAGTGGAAGTCCATCACGCCGAAGTCGGTACCGGCAGCCAAATGGAAATCGGTACCCGTTTCGCCACCTTGGTTAAACGCGCCGACCAAACCCAAGACATGAAATACGTGATTCAAAACGTTGCCCACAACTTCGGCAAAACCGCCACCTTCATGCCTAAACCGATTATGGGCGATAACGGCAGCGGTATGCACGTTCACCAATCCATTTGGAAAGACGGTCAAAACCTGTTCTCAGGCGACGGCTATGCCGGCTTGAGCGACACCGCGCTCTACTACATCGGTGGCATCATCAAACACGCCAAGGCCCTGAACGCGATTACCAATCCGTCCACCAACTCCTACAAACGCCTCGTGCCGCACTTTGAAGCGCCGACCAAACTGGCATATTCTGCCAAAAACCGTTCCGCTTCCATCCGTATTCCGTCTGTGAACAGCAGCAAAGCACGCCGTATCGAAGCGCGTTTCCCTGATCCGACCGCCAACCCATACTTGGCATTTGCCGCTTTGTTGATGGCCGGTTTGGACGGTATTCAAAACAAAATCCATCCGGGCGACCCTGCCGATAAAAACCTGTACGACCTACCACCGGAAGAAGATGCATTGGTGCCTACCGTTTGTGCTTCTCTGGAAGAAGCACTGGCCGCCCTCAAAGCCGACCACGAATTCCTCCTGCGCGGCGGTGTGTTCAGCAAAGACTGGATCGACAGCTACATCGCCTTCAAAGAAGAAGATGTCCGCCGTATCCGTATGGCACCTCATCCGCTGGAATTTGAAATGTATTACAGCCTGTAAAACAGCAAAGGCATTTTAAATAGGAAATCAAAGGCCGTCTGAAACTGGATTTGAAGTTTCAGACGGCCTTTGGGCTTGAAATAGATAGGGCGATTGAATTAGGTATGATAGTGAGCAGCAATGAATCATGCCGTTTGAAAGCCTTTATGGAATCGGCGCCTTGTGTTAAATTGTGCTAACGAAATCATTTAATCAAAAAGGTTATACAGAATGAAGAAAATAATTGGTTTGGCCATTGCTGCGGCATTTGGTTTGAGCGCGTGCAGTAATTTAGATCACAAAACCGCACACGAGGTAATGTCGATTTCCAATGACCGTATTTTAAAAGAAGACCGCAGCTTTAACATCACAGGCAGCTCTCGAATATATATCAGCCCATTGGCTGAAGCTGTATTGGCAGATGAAAAGGTGGAAAAGAAAGCCGAAGCGAAAGCAAAGGATGCCAAAGCCAAAGAGGGGGAGGCGGCATCCTCTATGAAGGTTGCTCAAGAAGACGACGCTGCTTTGAAGCAGGAGTTTTCTGAACGAGAAGAGGCTGAGTTCCGCAATGCAATGCTTGATGCCTTGCCGGATGGCAATATCGCACAAGTTGCCGTTGATTATCTGGATAAATATCCTGCCATATCCAGTTACATGGAAGGGGTTCATCTGAATTATGAGTCGGCAGTTGATTTGTCAACGCGTCAATTTGAGATGATTCCTGAATTGGTCATCAACAACCACAATGAAAAACTTAGTATCAAACTTCCTATGAAGTTAGATGCGGAAAAATGGGAAATTTATGTTGATCTGCCTGCCAGCGTGTCTGCCATTGTTAATGTGTACACTGATGAGAAAATCGGCAAACGTTTGATTAAAGAACCTTTAAAAGTGAGTTTGAAAGAAATCGGTGATTCGAAACACATGCCTTTTGATCATATTGCAGAGGCGGGAGTACGTGCTTTTTTGAGTGCCAATAAGGCTATGCCTGCCGATGCATATGTATTTAAAGAAATGGATGCCTTTGGTAAGGCAAACCATGCACGCTATCGTGTACGTCATGTCATGAAACCGGAGTATGATTCTGTCGTAATGAAGGCAATGGCTAAGGCTTTTGATGAAGAATTGTCGAAATTACAGAAAACGCCTCAACCAGGGTCAACAGAAGAAGATTATAAAAATGCGCGGGAATTTTTCAGTATGTCTGTCAACATAAGTGATAACCAGCCACTTAGCTTCCAGAGGATATTCGATAACAATCTTGTTGTCGACTATTATCTCGACCGCAAAGGCCGCATGTTGGCTTCCCGCATGTATATGCAAATCAACGGCACACATAAGGCCATTAATATTATCGGCGACAGTGTGTACAGCAATTACGGCAAACCAGTCTTCAAATTGAATCCGCAAGGTAAGGGCATTACTTGGAAAGAGCTGAAAGAGTTTTTCAGTTCGAATAAAAAAGAAGACGATTAAAGCCTCGGGCCGTCTGAAAGGATATTTTCTGTTTTCAGACGGTATGTTTGATAAGGAAAACCATGTTTGCAAATTTTGATTTAGGCGTATTTCTGCTGGCAGTATTGCCCGTGTTGTTGGCCATTACCGTGCGCGAAGTGGCACGCGGTTATACGGCGCGATATTGGGGCGACCATACCGGCGAGCAGTTTGGGCGTTTGACCCTCAATCCGCTGCCGCATATCGATCCTGTCGGTACGATTGTCGTGCCGCTGGTGTGTCTGATGATAGGCAGTTTTCTGTTCGGCTGGGCGCGTCCTATGCCCATCGATTCGCGCAATTTCCGCGATCCGCGCCGTGCGTGGCGTTGGGTGTCGATTTCAGGTCCGATTGCCAATCTGATTTTGGCATTCTTCTGGGGCTTTGTCGTCGTATTGTCCGCGTATGTACCTGAATCTTATCAAGCGCCGTTGGTGCAGATGGCCGGTTACGGCGTGATGGTGAACTCGATTTGGGTCGCATTCAGCCTGATTCCGATTTTGCCTTGGGACGGCGGTATTTTTATCGATACCTTCCTTAACGCCAAACAGTCCATGCAGTTTCGTAAAATCGAGCCATACGGCACATGGATTATCCTGATCCTGTTGTTTACCGGCCTGCTGGCCAAACTGATTTGGCCGATTATCGCCATGATTCAGGCCGCAGTGCAGATGGTTGTTATGCTGTTTATTTAAATATTGTGGCTGAAAAGGCCGTCTGAAACTCAGTTCCAGACGGCCTTTTTCATTGTGCAACATGTAAATACGATTGGAAAAATTGCTTAAAAATTGTACAATTTCAGCCCTTTCAACTTGGCGCACACATCATGCACATCGGCGGCTATTTCATTGACAACCCCATCGCACTTGCCCCCATGGCAGGCATTACGGACAAACCGTTCCGCCGGATTTGCCGCGAGTTTGGCGCAGGGTGGGCGGTATGCGAAATGCTGACTAGCGATCCGACGCTGAGACATACCAAAAAGACCTTGCGCCGCAGCGATTTTGAAGGCGAAGGCGGAGTTGTGGCCGTGCAGATTGCCGGCAGCGATCCGCAGCAGATGGCAGAAGCCGCACGTTACAACGTCGGCTTGGGTGCGCAGGTCATTGATATAAACATGGGCTGTCCGGCCAAAAAAGTCTGTAATGTGCAGGCAGGCAGCGCGTTGATGCAAAACGAGCCTTTGGTTGGCGAAATCTTGGAAGCCGTTGTCAACGCGGTGGATGTACCCGTTACCCTCAAAACCCGTTTGGGCTGGCACGACGAACATCAAAACTTGCCGACCATCGCCAAAATTACCGAAGAATCAGGCATTGCAGCCCTTGCCATCCACGGCCGCACGCGCACGCAGATGTACAAAGGCGAAGCGCGTTACGAACTGATTGCCGAAACCAAAGGCCGTCTGAACATCCCCGTTTGGGTCAACGGCGACATCACTTCGCCACAAAAAGCCGTCGCCGTCCTCAAGCAAACCGCTGCCGACGGCATCATGATAGGGCGTGGCGCACAAGGCAGGCCGTGGCTTTTCCGTGATTTAAAACATTATGCAGAACACGGCGTTTTGCCGCCGGCCTTGAGCTTGGCAGAATGCAACGCCACTATTTTGAACCATATCCGCGCCATGCATGAATTTTATGGCGAAGTGGCCGGCGTACGTATTGCCCGCAAACACATCGGCTGGTATATCGACGAAATGCCCGAAGGCGAGCAGACACGCCGGGACATCAACCGCTTGGACAGCGCCTCAGCACAATACGACACCCTTGCCGCCTATCTTGAGACGCTTTCAGAGAAAACCGACCGCTGGGTATGCCACTATCGGGAAGACTAAAGGGTTTCAGACGGCCTCATCATTTAAAAAACAAATCCAAAGAAAGACATGACGATGAATCAAACGACGACTGACATTGCGCAATGTATTGAACAAAACTTACGACAATACTTCAAAGACTTGGATGGTACGGAACCTTGCGGCGTGTACGATATGGTGTTGCACCAAGTCGAAAAACCGATGCTGATTTGCGTGATGGAACAATGCGGCGGCAACCAATCTAAAGCTGCGGTCATTTTGGGGTTAAACCGCAATACCTTGCGCAAAAAGCTGCAGCAGCATGGTTTGTTGTAATAGGGAGGATAGGACGGACATTTCTGCCTGCCTATAATGAAAGAACCGGCCATGTCATTTATCCATTAGTTAGATATTTTTGGATTTGCTGACACAATCAAAATAAAAACAGCTTGAAAAGGCTTCAGGCCGTCTGAAAACCAGAGAAGAAACGATTAATTTTTTTACCATGAGTTGAACCATGCTTTACCAAATACTCGCATTGTTAATCTGGGGCAGCTCGTTTATCGCTGCCAAGTATTCCTACGAGATGCTCGACCCGACGCTGATGGTTGAGGCGCGGCTGTTGATTGCCGCGTTGATGGTGCTGCCGTCGTGCCGCCGTCATTTGGGTAGGATTCCGCGGAGCGAGTGGAAGCCGTTGTTGTGGATTTCCTTTGTCAACTACGTTGTCGTTTTGATGCTCCAGTTTATCGGTTTGAAATATACATCCGCTGCCAGCGCGATTACCATGGTGGGGTTGGAGCCTTTGCTGGTGGTCTTTGTCGGTCATTTCTTCTTCAACGACAAAGCCAAACTTTACCACTGGATTTGCGGCGCGGTGGCGTTTGCAGGCGTGGGCATGATGGTAATGGGCGGTGCAGAAGAGGGCGGTACGATTGACTGGTTCGGCTGTTTGCTGATTTTGCTTGCAGGATTCGGTTTTGCAGGCGTGATACGTCCGAGCCAGCAGATGATTGCCCGTATCGGTGCGCCCGCATTTACCGCGGCTTCCATGGCGGTGGCGGCGGTGTTGTGCCTGCCGTTTTCGCTGGTGTTGGCAGACAGCTATCAAATCAACTGGTCATGGGGTGGTACGCTGTCGATTTTGTATATGGGGATTGGCTGTAGTTGGCTTGCCTATCTGTTGTGGAATAAAGGCATGAACACAGTCCCTGCCAACGTCTCCGGCCTGCTGATTTCGCTTGAGCCAGTCATCGGCGTTATCATGGCGGTGTTAATTTTGGGCGAACATTTAAGTACTATGTCTGCGATAGGTATTACCGTCGTTATTGTGTCCACTTTTGTCACCGGTATGTTGGCGCGTGTCAGCAACAAACACAAGAATGCCGTCTGAAAATGGTTTCAGACGGCCTGAAGTAAGCAGTATCTTTTTTCAATAAGACATTTTGGGAAAATTTCTATGAAACGCATTATCTCTCTGCTTTTGCTCGCCTGCCCTGTCTTGGCGTCGGCTGCACCCGATAGCGACAAAGCCGCCGTACAGGCCGTCATTGCCAAGTATTACAACCGACCGCTTGCCGCGCACAAATGCCAGCTTACTGAGCCGCCGAAAGACAGTGAGACAGCATCTGACAATATTATGTATTGCATGAAACCCGTTGCCGACCATACCGTAACGCGCAACGGCACGCCTACGCGCTATGTGTTGTACACGGGTTTTGCCTACGATATGAAGCTCAAAGTCAAACAAGACGCGCATGCTTCTTCCGGTCTGGCAGAATTGTTTGTTTTGGAAAAAGCAGACGGCAAGTGGGCAATCAAACAACATGGAAGCGATGAAATTGGCGCATGGGGGGAGCCGTCGGAGAATAAGGCGTGGAAGTTTGTTCAGGTTGGCGCGCAAGACTGGGGCTATGTTGCCGAGTCAAGTTATACAGGCCAAGGCGACACGACGACTTCGCAAAACTTCCTGTTTACCGATAATAGCAACCGTGTCCGTAAAAGCTTAATTATCAACGGTAACGATAACGGCGCATATTACGGCAATTGCGATGAATATAAAGGGCGCGAAAAACGAAACTGCAAAGACAGATATACCAGTCTGGAAGCCAAAATCGCTTTTGACAAAAGCCGTCCTGCCGTATCCGGCGTATGGGCGTTGGCTGCAAAACTCAGCGGCGTATCAGGAAAGAAAAATTATAAAAATCAGAAATATATTTTCCCTTATAACGGCGAAACCCACGTCGCCCCCAAAAACTATCCCTTAGGCGGATAATAGTTCCCTTAAAACGCTTTTATCAAACCATTACTACCTCAAGCCAAATCCCGTGAAAGAAACGCATAAACTTTGGGCCGCCCTCATCATTACCGGCATTATCGGCGGCATGGTTGGCATTGTATTAACCGAAATCATGCATACGATTCAACATCTTGCTTATGGTTACGGTTCAGACGGCCTATACGTTTCTTTCCGGGAGGGCGTATCGCAGGCAAGTCCTGCGCGGCGTATCGGCGTGATGACCTTTTGCGGCGCGGTGGTTGGTTTGGGGTGGTGGTTGCTCAAACGCTACGGCAGGCCGCAACCGGGCATTAAAGCCGTGGTTAAAAATCCTCTCGCCGGTTTTCCGTTTTTTGAAACCGTCAGTCATGCCCTGTTGCAAATCATTACCGTCGGGCTTGGCTCGCCGCTCGGTCGCGAAGTTGCGCCGCGTGAAATGACCGCCGCTTTCGCCTCAGTCGGCGTCAACCGTTTCGGGTTGAGCGAAGACGACGCAGGGCTGGTCATTGCCTGCGCCTCGGGTGCAGGTTTGGCGGCCGTGTATAACGTGCCGCTCGCCTCCACACTTTTCATCCTCGAAGCCATGCTGGGCTTGTGGACGCAGCAAGCCGTCGCCGCCGCATTGCTGACTTCAGTCATCGCTACCGCCGTCGCGCGCATCGGCTTGGGCGACGTGCAGCAATATCATCCGGCCAACCTTTCCATCAACACCTCATTACTTTGGTTTTCCGCCATCATCGGCCCGATACTGGGCGCAACCGCCGTCTTTTTCCAGCGTACCGCCCAAAAGTTCCCCTTCATCAAGCGCGACAACATCAAAATCATTCCCTTGGCCGTCTGCATGTTTGCACTCATCGGCGTAATGTCCGTTTTGTTTCCCGAAATTTTGGGCAACGGCAAAGCAGGCAACCAACTGACCTTTGGCGGATTGACCGACTGGCAACACAGCCTTGAACTGACCGCCGTCAAATGGCTGGTCGTCTTAATGGCGCTGGCGGCAGGCGCATACGGCGGTCTGATTACCCCGTCCATGATGCTCGGCAGTACCATTGCCTTTGCCGCTGCAGCCGCGTGGAATAGTTTTTTCCCTGAAATGTCCTCTGAAAGCGCGGCCGTTGTCGGTGCCGCCGTTTTCCTCGGCGTTTCCCTCAAAATGCCCCTGACAGCCATAGCCTTTATTTTGGAGCTCACCTACGCCCCCGTTGCCTTACTCATGCCATTATGCACAGGCATGGCAGGCGCAGTATGGGTAGCAAAGAAAATGGGATTTAAATAGACAAAAGCAAAAGGCCGTCTGAAACCAAGTTTCAGACGGCCTTTTACAATAAAATTGTTAACAATATTTGCAAAAACCTACTGCCAAAAATGCGAAACTGGGGGATAATACCGCCCTGAAAATTCATCCCATACTGATTAAACCTTCAACAAAGGAAATCCAAATGTCTTCCATCAAACGCGCCCTGATCAGCCTATCCGACAAGACAGGTGCAGTCGAATTTGCCCAAACCCTGACCAAGCTCGGTGTTGAAATCCTCTCTACCGGCGGTACAGCAAAACTCTTGGCTGATGCAGGCGTTCCCGTTATCGAAGTTGCCGACTATACCGGCTTCCCCGAAATGCTCGACGGCCGCGTGAAAACCCTGCATCCGAAAATCCACGGCGGCATCCTCGGCCGTCGCGATTTGGACGAACACGTCGCCAAGATGGAAGAACACAGCATCGGCAACATCGACCTCGTGTGCGTCAACCTCTACCCCTTCGCCGCTACCATCGCCAAACCAAACTGCACACTGGAAGACGCGATTGAAAACATCGACATCGGAGGCCCGACCATGGTGCGCTCTGCCGCAAAAAACTGGAAACACGTCGCCATCGTTACCGACACAGCCGATTTCCCTGCCATCGCCGCCGAACTCGAAGCCAACAACGGCGCATTGAGCGACAAAACCCGTTTCAACCTCTCACGCAAAGCATTCAGCCATACCGCCCAATACGACGGCATGATTTCCAACTACTTAACCTCGCTTTCAGACGACGTCTTGAGCGGTCAGCCCCAAATCGGCGAATTCCCCAGCCAGTTCAACCAAAGCTGGATTAAAGTGCAAGACATGCGCTACGGCGAAAATCCGCACCAACGTGCCGCGTTCTACCGCGATATTTACCCCGCCGCAGGCAGCCTTTCCGCCTACAAACAGCTGCAAGGCAAAGAATTGTCGTACAACAACATCGCCGATGCCGATGCCGCATGGGAAGCCGTCAAATCCTTTGACGCGCCGGCCTGCGTGATCGTAAAACACGCCAATCCGTGCGGCGTAGCCATCGCCTCCAATACCTTGGATGCCTACAAACTCGCCTACGCTACCGACACCACCAGCGCATTCGGCGGCATCATCGCCTTCAACCGCGAAGTGGACGGCGAAACCGTCAAACAAATTACCGACAACCAATTTATGGAAGTCCTCATGGCGCCGAAGTTCACCGCCGAAGCCCTCGAAATCGCCGCCGCCAAGAAAAACGTGCGCGTATTGGAAGTGCCGCTTGAAGCAGGTGCCAACCGCTTTGAACTCAAACGCGTCGGCGGCGGACTGTTGGTACAAACGCCCGACATCCACCGCATCAGCTGCGCCGATTTGAAAGTCGTCTCCAAACGCCAACCGACCGAGCAGGAATGGAACGACCTGATGTTTGTTTGGAACGTCGCAAAATACGTCAAATCCAACGCCATCGTCTTCGGCAAAGGCGGCCAAACCTACGGCATCGGCGCAGGTCAAATGAGCCGCGTGGACAGCACCCGCATCGCCGCCCGCAAAGCGCAAGATGCCAATCTCGACCTCAACGGCGCATGTGCCGCTTCCGATGCCTTCTTCCCATTCCGTGACGGCGTAGATGTCATTGCCGAGCAGGGCATCAAAGCCATCATCCATCCGGCAGGCTCCATGCGCGACCAAGAAGTCTTTGACGCAGCGGACGAACACGGCATCGCCATGGTCGTAACCGGCATCCGCCATTTCCGCCACTAATAAGCTGATATAAAATAAAGGCCGTCTGAAAACAAAGTTTCAATATCATGAAACCCGTTTTCAGACGGCCTTCTTCAATCATCAAACAATTTAGCGGACTAACTGCAAATCAGGACAAAGCAACCAAGCCCCAGCCAGCCCGATAAATAAGGCAATACAACGCCACACAAGCCTAAAACCAACCCACTCAGAGAAAAAACATGAAACACATCCTCCTCATCCTTACCCTCGCCACACTCACAGCCTGCGCCTCCAGCCATACCGGTGGCTACGGCTATGCCGGCAACAACGGCGCTTCCGCAGGCGTGACCCAAACATTCCGTTGGTAAGGCCGCCTGAAAACAACACAGTTTTCTACAATAGAGAACAAACAAATCCCAAACGTAAAGGCAAGTTTTACACTTGCCTTTTTAATCTTATCTATCGGCTCAATAGCGCATAAATTCGTATCATTTATTCACCATTTATATGTTAGAAAACGTTAAAGGCCGTCTGAAAACAGGCTATGCAAAGCTTTTACACGTTTTAAACCAACTTTCAATACAAAATTCATTAATTATCTAAATAAAAGCCGACATCCAAATCTATCACTAAAGTATCCTATTCGTATAATATTTAATAATCATTTCTGTTTAAAAAAATTAAGTGAAATCATATTGTTATAAAAGCGTTTAAAAAGCAACAAGTAAATCTAACCGGCATGACCGTTGAAGTCGAAAAAATAACACTTTATCGGAAGAGTCAATTTACGAAACCAAAAGCATATAAAATTTGAGTCAGGATTCCGAATGCATTGAAAGAAGCTAACAAAAAGTGACTTGTTAAGAAACAAGCTGACAAAAAAATGGCACATCGTTTCCCAAACTTCACAAGCTTCCCAAAATGTATCAGCATAAAATCCCATAAAACAGGCTTTTAGCTGTTATTCGGCCGAATGGAGACTTTGGGCACGGGAATTGCATACGAGAGATTACGACGTAAAACCGCATAAAGGGGAGACTCTGAAGTGCGGCATATATATGGACAAGCAGTTTATGGTCGAGCAACACGTCCCAAAAGAAATCAAACCCCTTACAGGAAAATCGATATGAATAAAGTCTTTAAAGTTATTTGGAACCACTCGACCCAGACATGGACTGCGGTTTCTGAAATCAGCCATGCACACGGCAAAAAATCCGCTTCCGACAAGCGTAAAGCCGTAGCTGCTGTAGTTGCAGTGGCAGGTGCCTTAATGGCTTCTAGTGCTGCTCAAGCAGGGGTGGTGGTATTGGGTGGTAGTAGCGCGACCGGCCAAGATTCTGTTGCTATTTCAACCGAAGCTACCGCAACAGGTACAAATGCAGTTGCGGTTGGAGCGGCCTCAAAAGCAACCGGTACAGCCTCTTTTGCCGGTGGTGCATCAGCTAATGCTGCTGGTGTAAGCTCTGTTGCGGTCGGTGGTTCTATGACTGCGGCTGAAGCTGCTCAAGCAGTTGGTAATAACTCTATTGCAGTAGGTTTTAAATCAAGTGCTTCTCAAACTGCTGACATTGCAGTAGGTTATAACGCTAAAGCTAATGGTACTTCTACTGGTTCTGATGGCGACGGCGTAGTAAATAATGCCGGTTCTGCAATGGCGATTGGTACCGACTCTCAAGCAACCGGTATCGTAGCAACTGCCATCGGTCAACGTTCTCAAGCCCTGGCAAACGGCGCGGTAGCATTGGGTGGCGACGCTCAAGCCAAACAAGGTTCTGACGTAGCAATCGGTCGCGGTTCTGTAGCCGACGGTATTTCTGCTTCTGCATTCGGTCCTGCTGCTCAAGCAACTGGTAAATACGCAGTGGCTTTGGGCGTACAAAGCCAAGCTACTTCAGAACAAGCCATCGCATTGGGTCGCCTCTCTCAAGCTAACGGCAAGTTTGCAACTGCTCTGGGTAACGGTGCTCAAGCAACAGCCCAAAACACTCTGGCTTTGGGTACAGAAGCTAAATCTACTATCGAAAACAGCGTAGCCCTGGGTAACGGTTCTACAACCAGCGCATTCGTACCTACTAACACTGCTACTGTTGGCAGCTACACTTACAGCGGCTTCGCAGGCGCAACCAGCGGCTTGGGCAACGGCGCAGTATTGTCTGTAGGTTCTGCAGGTAACGAACGTCAAATCCAAAACGTTGCCGCAGGTCGTATCAATGCAACTTCTACCGATGCAATCAACGGCTCTCAATTGTTTGCCGTAGCAAACCGCATCGAAAACCTGAATCCGTTTGTATTCTCAGGCCACAATGGCAGCGGTAGCTCACCTGCTGAAGGTACATTCAAATACAATCCAAATTCAACAAACAATCCTCTGAAACTGATCGCTGGTCACGGTTTGACAATGACCTCAAACGGCACTAACGAATACACCCTGAGCGTAATCGGTGGTGGTGCAACTGGTGCAACTGGTGATACCGGCGCAACTGGTGCAACCGGCGCAACCGGTGCTACCGGCGCAACTGGTGCTACTGGCGCAACTGGTGCTACTGGTGCTACTGGCGCAACTGGTGCTAAAGGTGATACCGGTGCAACTGGTGCTACCGGCGCTACTGGTGCTACCGGCGCTACCGGCGCTACTGGTGCTACTGGTGCAACTGGTGCTACCGGCGCTACCGGCGCAACTGGTGCTACCGGCGCAACTGGTGCAACCGGCGCAACTGGTGCTAAAGGCGATACCGGTGCTAAAGGTGATACCGGTGCTAAAGGCGATACCGGCGCAACTGGTGCAACCGGCGCAACTGGTGCAACTGGTGCAACTGGTGCAACTGGTGCTAAAGGCGATACCGGTGCTACCGGTGCAACTGGTGCTAAAGGTGATACCGGCGCAACTGGTGCTACTGGTGCTACCGGTGCTACCGGTGCAACTGGTGCTAAAGGCGATACCGGTGCTACCGGTGCTAAAGGCGATACCGGTGCTACTGGTGCTACCGGTGCAACTGGTGCTAAAGGCGATACCGGTGCTACTGGTGCTACCGGTGCAACTGGTGCTAAAGGCGATACCGGTGCTACTGGTGCTACCGGTGCTACCGGTGCTACCGGTGCTACCGGTGCAACTGGTGCTACCGGTGCAACTGGTGCTACCGGCGCAACTGGTGCTACCGGTGCTAC
>NZ_JAPWBA010000007.1:0-90592 GCF_041433195.1 Neisseria sp. 27098_8_139 | reverse complement strand
CAACAACCTTTCTACACTATCCAAACATACAAAAAAAATACAAAACAAAGGCCGTCTGAATTGCTCTTTCAGACGGCCTGTTTACATGATTTCTATTTATCCAATACGTTGAAGGACAATTTCTAGGACAAATTTACTGCCTACATAGGCAAAAATCAGACTGACAAATCCGACAATAGTCCAAACGGCGGCTTTCTTGCCGCGCCATGCGGTCATACTGTGTTTCAGCAATAATGCACCATAAATCAGCCACGACATAATACTGAAGATGGTTTTATGCGTGAAGGTCATCGGCTTGCCGAAAACAGTTTCTGCAAAAAACGTACCGCTGATTACGGAATAGGTCAATAAAACGAAGCCTGCCCACATACCTTGGAACATAAGTTTTTCCAGACTCAATAATGGCGGTAAGAAGCTGACCAATGCGGAAAAACGGCGTTTGTGCAGATTGCGGTCGAGCAAAAGGATCAGGATAGCAAATAAGGTAACGATGCCAAATAATCCGTATGCGAGCAATGATGATGCGATGTGCGACAGCGGCAATAAGTCTACGATTTGACGGCCTGAAAAATCCCCCGGGAAAAGGAAACCCAACAATAAAGTCAATGCGGCACAAGGATACAATAAGAGCTGTACCCCGCGCAGACAATAAAAGAAGCTGCCCAGGCAGTACATCATCAGCATCAGCCAAACTATCAGACTGAGCGAATAGCCAAAACCGGTAATCAATACCCTATCCTGCAATACCGGGAACATCAATGCTGCGCCATGTACCAATAATGCGCCACTCAAAATCAGCAGCTCGGTTTTCAGCGGGTAAGACTTATTATTGTGCTTTTTATGTTGCAACCAGGAAAATGCGCCTAATCCGGCATACACCAGCATAAGGCAGATTAAGACAATCGGCATAAATATCTTTCTCAATAGACATGTAAACACTTGACGGACACCCGGCAGGGTTTCAGACGGCCTTGCTGTGCTTGTTTGTGTTCTTGAAGCATAACTTCGGACTATCGTGTAAAATAATCCGAATTTTATTTTAACAAAGAATGCCCTGTATTGGGCAGCTATTATCATTATCAAGGATAAGTATGTTAGACAACCTGACCAACCGCTTCAGCAAGGTACTTAAAAATATTCGCGGCCAATCAACGCTGACCGAAGACAATATCAAAGAAGCCTTGCGCGAGGTTCGTCTTGCCCTGCTGGAAGCCGACGTTGCATTGCCCGTCGTTAAAGAATTCGTCAATACAGTCAAAGAACAGGCCCTTGGCCAAGAAGTCGTCGGCAGCCTGACGCCTGACCAAGCCTTTATCGGCGTGGTCAACCAAGCCTTAATCGAATTAATGGGCAAGGAAAACAAAACGCTGGATTTATCGGTTTCACCGCCTGCCATCGTTTTGATGGCCGGTTTGCAGGGTGCCGGTAAGACAACAACTGTCGGCAAACTCGCCCGCCTGCTGAAAAACGATCAGAAGAAAAAAGTCTTGGTGGTATCTGCCGACGTTTACCGCCCTGCCGCGATTGAACAGCTGCGTCTGTTGGCCGAACAGGTCGGCGTGGACTTTTTTCCATCCGATACCAACCAAAAACCGGTTGAAATTGCAACTGCCGCCGTCGATTACGCCAAAAAACATTTTTACGATGTCTTGATGGTCGATACCGCCGGCCGTTTGGCAATCGATGAAGAGATGATGAACGAAATCAAAGCGCTTCATGCGGCGGTCAACCCGGTTGAAACTTTGTTCGTTATTGATGCCATGCTGGGTCAGGATGCGGTAAATACCGCTCAGGCATTTAATGAAGCCCTACCGCTGACCGGTGTCGTATTGACCAAGATGGACGGCGACTCGCGCGGCGGTGCGGCATTGTCCGTACGCCATGTGACCGGCAAACCAATTAAATTTATTGGTGTCGGCGAGAAAATCAACGGCCTCGAACCTTTCCACCCCGACCGTCTTGCCAGCCGTATCCTCGGCATGGGCGACGTATTGACCCTGATTGAAGACGTTCAAAAAGGCATTGATGAAGAAGCCGCCGCCAAAATGGCGAAAAAGCTGCAAAAAGGCAAGGGCTTCGACCTCAACGACTTTAAAGAACAAATCCAGCAGATGCGCAATATGGGCGGCTTGGAAAACCTGATGTCGAAAATGCCGGGCGAACTGGGTCAAATATCGAAACAAATCCCCGAAGGCACGGCTGAAAAAGCGATGGGCAAAGTAGAAGCCATCATCAACTCGATGACCCCTAAAGAACGCGCCAACCCTGCCCTGCTCAAAGCCAGCCGCAAACGCCGTATTGCAATGGGTGCGGGCACAACCGTGCAGGAAGTGAATAAATTGCTCAAACAATTTGAACAAATGCAACAAATGATGAAGATGTTCAGCGGCAACGGTTTGGGCAAACTGATGCGTTTGGCCAAAGGCATGAAGGGAATGAAAGGCATGTTCCCGGGTTTGTAAGCCGATTTGACAGAAAACGCCGTCTGAAAAGTTTCAGACGGCGTTTTGGTTTTGCATTCTGATTTAAAACCATGAGGCTTTAGCAACCATCTATTCTATAACGTCTAATATAAAAGGCCGTCTGAAATCCTATTTTCAGACGGCCTTTGCTTATTCAACCTTCAACTTATTGCGGCTTTTTCTGCTCTTCGCGTACTTTGTCCACCAACTGATCAATCGTGGTCATGCCGGACTGCCAGTCTTTAAATTCGACTTGGTATTTGCCGCCGACGATAACGGTCGGTGTGCCACTGATTTGGAATTTATTGGTTAACTCTTCCATTTGAGCTGCACGCGCTTGGCTTTCAGGAGCTTCAAATGCAGCCAATACTTTTTTGCCATCAAATGCAGTTTGCTCTGACAACCATTTTTTCAGGGTATCGGTATCGGCCAGATTGATTTTTTGATTAACCATTGCATCGAAAATATGGCTGTTGGCTTTATCTGATTCGCCAGCCATTTCCACTGCAGCGGCCAAACGTGCCAAAGGTTTCATTTCGTCGCCCCAAATCACATGCTCGCGACGCAGGTAGGTATCGTCTTTGAACGTTTTGGTGTGCTCACTCAAAACCGGCTCCAAATGGGCGCAATGCGGGCAGAAGTAGCCGAAGAATTCCAATACTTCGACTTTGCCGGCCTGTTGTTGCGGAATAGGCGTAGACAATACAGTGTAGTTCACGCCTTCGGTCAATGGGGCTGGCGCTGCCGGAGCGGATGCGCTGCTTTGGGCGCTGTCTGCCGGAACGCTGGTTTCAGCCTGTTTGCCGCAAGCGGCCAATGCCAACAGGGTCAATGAAGTCAAAGCTAAGGTTTTCAATTTCATAGGTATCTCTTTACATTCAAATCAATGTGCGGATTTTATGGCATTTTGTTGAAGGCGTGTTCAATTTGAGTGAAAAAATATGTTTAGTTTTATTTCAGCCTTTATAAAGGCCGTCTGAAATATGGCTTGGATAATTAGCCTTATTTTCAGACGGCCTTTGCCTGATTTCATCAGAAACGGTAATTTACCCGAGCAGTATAGCCACGCGGATTACCCGGCATAGAGCCCGAACGCCAATATTTTTGATTGAGCAGATTGGCAGCGGCAAAGGTAACGTTAACATTTTTATGGTTCCAGCCGAGCATGGCATCAACTCGGGCAAAGCCTGGAAGCGTGGTGACTTCTTTATTTCTTGAATCGTAGCCGTAGCGTTTGCCCGTACCGGTTACGCCGATTTCGCCGTAGAGGTTTTCGGTCGGCGTGTAACGGAAAAACAGGTTGCCGGTAACGTTGCTGGTGTTTTCCAAATGGATGCCCACACGGTTTGGATTTTCCTTGTCTTCAACCACTTTCGCCTGCATCACGCCCAACGATCCGCGCAGGTAGAGTTTTTTGGGGATGATTTGTCCGATGGCGGACAACTCCACGCCGCGCGAACGGTGTTTGCCGCCGACTGCCCAAGTGTAGGGATCATTTTGCGCGTCGGGGCGGTAGCGGATATTGAAGCGTTCGATTTGGTAGGCGGACAATGTGGTGCTGAGGCGGTCGTCCAGCCAACTGCTTTTGATGCCGGTTTCGTATTGGCGGGTGTACTCGGGGTCGGCGTTGAACACGGCGGCAGACGAAGTGTCGATACTCAAATAGCCGCCGCGTCCGCCATAAGGCGCGAAGCCTTTGTTATACGAGGCGTAGAGCGTGTGAGCGGGCGTTACGTTCCACACTGCGCCGATGTTGGGGCTGAACGAGTGGCCGCTGTATTGGCGGCTGCTGCCGGTGAGTTTGTTTTCGGAATTAAAGGTGTATTTGTCGTAACGGCCGCCGAGGACGAATTTCAAGTCGGGCGTGGCGGAGAAGATGTTTTGCACGAAAATGCCGTAGGAGTCGGCTTTGTGGCGGTTTTGGGTGAGGACGGGTTGCAGCCTGCCCGAAGCCGGCCAGCTTGCGCGGTCGTAGGGGTTGATGGAGGCTGTAAAGGCGCGGCTGAAACCCAATGTCGGGTTGCGGTGTTCGCGGCTGTAATCCAAGCCTATGGTCAGGTGGTTTTCAAAACGGCCGATGTGGTAGTCGCCGTTGAGCGTGAAGTTGGACGACAGGGTTTTGTTGTCGGTCTGCTGCCAGGCGTAGTTGCGCTTGATTAGGCTGCCGTTTTCGCTGCCTGCATAGAAATGGTCGAAATCCTGCGCCGCCGTGCGGTGGGCGAGCTGCCATTGGGCGCGCCATTTGTCGTTGAAGGCGTATTCGAGGTCGGAACGCCAGACTTGCAGCTTGTCTTTGACAAAATCGTTCGGGTGGGCGAAACCCATGCGGTAAGGCAGTCCGAAGCGGTCGTACACGGACTTGGTCGGACTGCGGTCGGGCGTGCGCTCCACATTGTCGTAGGTGTATTGCCCCGTCCATTTCAAGCCGTTGTCGAGTTTGACGGTAATGCTGGGCGAAACCATGACGTTTTTGCTGTCTATGCCGCTGCGGAACGAATTGGCGCGCCCGACTTCGCCGGTGAGGCGGATGGCGACGTTTTTGTTCAGCACTTCGTTGATGTCCATATTCAGGCTGCGGTTTGCCCACGAGCCATAAACCGCACCGATGCTGCGGCTTTGTTTGAAGTTGGCGTATTTGCTGACCATGTTGATGACGCCGCCGCCGTTGGTGCGTCCGTAAAGCACGGAAGACGGACCTTTCAGGATTTCCACGCGCTCGATGTTGGCAGTACTACGGCGCACCTGCCCACTTTCGCGCACACCGTCACGGTAAATATCGGATGCGTCGGCTTGAAAGCCGCGCAGGAAAATGCTTTCGCCGCGCATATCGTAAGCGGCGTCAATGCCGGCATTGCCTTCAAGGATGGAACTCAAATCGTTTGTGCCGTAATTTTTGTTTTTCTGGATATTGAGCGTATCGACGGTTTGCGGCGTTTCTTTAATGAGCTGTCCGTTGCGGGTAACGGCGGCTTCGTCATAGTTGATGTAGCCTTTGAGTACGCTGGTATCGGACTGTCCGACCACAGAAACAGTGGGCAAAGTAGCGGTGTAATGTTCACCATTGTCCTGCGTATCGGCGGCAGCAACAGGGAAGGAAGCGATAATCAGCGTGGGTAATAAAGCCAAATGAAATGGTATTTGCATTTTTATACTCAATTTAACGAAACAACCGAATTATATTGCTTCAAAAAAGAAATGAGAATAGTTTCTTTTAATTATATTTAACATGATATTTGTAAACAAAGGCCGTCTGAAATACATATCGGTTTCAGACGGCCTTTGTTTATTAATAGACACTTCAAACTACTTACTCAACAGCATTTCCTGCATCAGCTTCATGCCCCATTGCCAGCCACCGAGTGCACCGTTCAACTGGCCGGAATGCGGCGATTGAAGCAGGCGTGCATGCCAGCGGTCGGCCTGTTCTTGCGCCCAATCGCGTGGCGTGCCGTTTTTTTCGGCGATAACCAACGCTGTACGGCAAGGGCAGCGGACACGCTGGAATGTATGGATTTCGTCCTCGGGAAAAGCTTCTGGACGCGGCGAGACCAAAATAATATTGGTCAGGCGTTTTTGCGTCATGATGTCGGCTTGATACAGCCATGCTAAAAATGCGGACACGCCGGCACCATGAGCCACGACGGCAATATTTCTGCTGACGATATGGTCGAAGGCCGTCTGAATGGCGTGTTGCCATTCGGAAATGGTTTGCCGACTATCGGCTTCGGCAGTTTGAACAATCGGATAGCTGACCGCCCAGCGGTCTATCCACATTTCCGCTTCATCCGCATCGCGTATCAGAAACAGTGCCATTTCTTCGAGTTCGAAGCTCTGCATTTCAAACGGCCTATTTGAGCAAGTCGTTGAGTGTAAATGCAATCAGCAATGCGGCAGGCACGCTGAGGATGGCACAAGTCGCCAGACAAAGTACGATGTTGGCAACCAGCCGCCAGCCCTTCCAAGCAAAGCATTTGGCCGCAATCAGCAGGCAAGGCAGGGAAAACAGCAGCCATACCAACGCCCAAGTCGGATTGGCCTTGGTCGGCGCAACCCAGCCGGACATCCGCGCCAGCATAAACACTGCCCACACCAGCATAGGCAGCACAAATGCCGCCACGACCCACGCCGCGCCTACGCCGGTTTTGCCGTTTATATTCCAATCATATTTACCCAAAACCTTATTCGGCAACATAGTCATACTCCACAACTAAAGGGGCGTGATCCGAGAATTTTTCGTCTTTATAAACATGTGCGGAAACGGCTTTGGCGGCCAACTCCGGCGTAACCATCTGATAATCGATACGCCACCCGACATCTTTCGCATACGCTTGTCCGCGGTTGCTCCACCAGGTATAGCCCGGCACATCGGGATAAAGTGTGCGCCACATATCCGTCCAACCGAGCTTATGGATGACTTTGCCTATCCATTCGCGCTCTTCAGGCAAGAAGCCCGAATTTTTCTGATTACCCTTCCAGTTTTTCAAGTCGATGTTTTGGTGGGCAATATTCCAGTCGCCGCAGACGACGATGTCGCGTCCTTCGTTTTTCATGGCTTCGAGCATGGGATAGAACGCGTCCAAAAAGCGGTATTTCACTTGTTGGCGCTCTTCCGCACTGCTGCCGCTGGGCAGATACAGCGAAATTACCGACAACTTGCCGAAATCGCAACGGACAAAACGGCCTTCCCTGTCAAATTCCTCAATGCCCATGCCGATTTGCACATTGTCGGGTTTGCGTTTGCTGTACACCGCCACGCCGCTGTAACCGCGCTTTTCGGCGCAATGCCAGTAGCCGTGCATACCGTGCGGATTCTTCATATCGTCTGACAGGTCGGCTTCTTGAGCTTTCAGTTCCTGCACGCAGACAATATCGGCACCGGAAGCGGCGATGTATTCATAAAAACCTTTTTTATAGGCGGAGCGGATGCCGTTGACGTTGGCAGAGATGATTTTCAACATAAGATTTGAGTAATTTTTTAAAAACGGATAATAGGATTGAGGTTTTCAGACGGCCTGCAAGTCATAAACAAATACTTTGGAATTGCGACCGTTGGCATTGTATTCCTGCCGGCGTTCAGCAGGCAGGTCATCGGCTGAGGCCGTCTGAAAGCCCCGTTCGACAAACCATTCGCCCGTATGTGTGGATAAGGCGAAAAGCGTTTTGATATTTAAGGCACGCGCTTTTTGAAACAGATGTTCCAACAGCAATTCGCCGTAGCCGCCATCGCGCGCTTCGGGCGATACTACCAAACAGGCCAATTCGCCGCAGTCCGGTTCGGTAAAGGTTTTCAACGCCACACAGCCGTAAATGTTTTGATCGTGTTCCAATACGGAAAAACTGGAAATATGGTTTTCCAAATACTCTCGGCTGCGGTGTAACAAGATGCCTTGTTCTGCCAGCGGACGGATTAAGGCAATGATGTGCGGGATGTCGTCGCTGCGTGCTTGACGGATGGAAACAAACGGCTCACGCGCAATAGATGTACCGCTGCCCTCGCGGGTAAACAGCTCGCGCAGCAGGCTGCCGTCTTCACGGCCGTTGAGAATCTGCACCCGCGATACGCCGTTTTCCAACGCGCCTACCGCCGCATGCAGCAAATCGGCCGGCGCATCGGGATTGTCGTGTATCAGTTCCTGCACTTCGCCGACAGACAAAGTATTGGCCAACGAGCCGTCGGCACGGCGGATACCGGCTTCTTCGGTCAAGAAAACCAGTTTCTCCGCCTGCAAAGCCATGGCCACTTCCTGAGCGGTTTCGCACATACTCAGATTGAAGGTTTTACCGCTGTACGAATGTCCCAAAGGACTGATAAGCACCACCGCGCCGCCATCCAAACGCAAACGGATTTCTTCCGCGTCGATTTTGCGGACGGTACCGGTATAGCCCATGTCCACACCGTCGATAACGCCCAACGGACGGGCGGTAATAAAGTTGCCACACGCGATAACCGGCGGCTTACTCCGTTGCGGTGCGGATACGCTGCTGAACAAGGCAGCTTCGACATCGCTGCGAATAATCCCCGCCACCTGCTTCACTTCCATCAAAGTCGCTTCATCGGTAATCCGTCGGCTGCCGCTGTATTTCGGAACAAAATTCCGACCCGAAGCCAATTTGTCGAGCAAATGCCGCGAACCGTGCACCAAGACCAAACGCAAGCCCAAGCTGGCCAACAGATTCAAATCTGTGGCCAAACGAATCAAGGTTTCGCCTTCCAACAGGCTGTCGGTCACACCGACCACCATGGTTTTGCCGCGCAAATATTGGATATAGGGCGCGGCCTCACGAAAGCTGGCGACAAAATGGGCGATGGCACTCATAGCAGGGCAAGATAAAAGAGTTGCATAATCAAAACCGTCAGCGCAATCAGCGATGCCAAAGTCCAGTTGAAACCGTCCTTGCGCGTTTTGACCGCCGCCTGCTCTTCCGCCTTAGGCTCTTCCTTGAGTGCACTATTGAGCAAATCGGAAATTTCTTTGCGCGAGAGTTTGGAATGTTTGAGGATTTGCGCGCCGATGTTATGCACGAGGCGCACATCCGTTACCGCCACAGGCAGATGGGCCGGATCGGCCGGCAGGTTGCCCGACAGATAATCCTTGGCCTTAAACATCCCCGAACAACGCGTGCAGACCACGAAACCCTGCGCCACGTTCAACTGAGCATCTTTCACCCAATGCGGTGTTTTACAATGAGGACAAGAACAAGCAGGCATGAGTATTTTCCGTAAGTGTATTGAATCAAAAATATATTTTAGCCAATGTTTCAGGCCGTCTGAAAACTGTTTCAGACGACCTGAGCATGATGTTATGGTTTAAACCGCGCCGTAACGTTCGCGATAGGCTTTGACCGGCTCGAAAAAGCCTCCAAATTCGGCATTGTTTTGCAAGAGCGTGAACAAATCGTTCAAATTGGCAATCGAAACCACCGGCAGGCCGTATTGTTTTTCGACTTCCTGCACCGCCGACAATTCGCCCGTGCCTTTTTCCATGCGGTCGAGCGCAATGGCCACTGCGGCAGGCGTTGCGCCTTCGGCCTCAATCAGTTTGACTGACTCGCGCACGGATGTACCGGCGGAAATCACATCATCGATAATCAGCACGCGGCCTTTCAAAGGCGCACCCACTAACACACCGCCCTCGCCGTGGTCTTTGGCTTCTTTGCGGTTGTAGGCAAAAGGCACGTTCACGCCTTTTTCCGCCAACATCATCGCTGTTGCCGCCGCCAAAATAATGCCTTTATAGGCTGGGCCGAACAGCATATCGAACTTCACGCCGCTGGCAATAATGGCCTCGGCGTAAAACTTCGCCAGCTGCAAAGTCGATGCGCCGTCATTGAACAAACCGGCATTGAAAAAATAAGGCGACTGACGGCCGGCCTTGGTCGTAAATTCGCCGAATTTCAACACGTTTTGTGCCAAAGCGAATTTGAGGAAGTCTTGACGGAAATCGGACATTTGGGTTCTCCCGAAAGATGTTGATTTATCAAAGAAACGATTATAAAGGATTCATGCGGAAAAATCAGGCCGTCTGAAAACAGGTTCAACCCCGCTTTAAACCGACTTGCCCTATTCCCTTTCAAACCGACAAGGCGGCATTGCCGTCTTATCCCTGCAATCAAAAAGGATTATTCCCGATGATACGGATGGTTGTGCAAAATCGAAACGGCGCGATAAAGCTGCTCGGTCAATAAAACGCGCACCATGCCGTGCGCCAAGGTCAGGCTGGAAAGGCGCATCATCATGTTTGCCTGCTGTTTCAATCGGTCGGTCATGCCGTCTGCGCCGCCGATAATAAAGCAGACGTGTTCGCCGTTTTGCTGCCAGCTTTTCAAATGTTGCGCCAATTCGACCGAAGTCGGCGCTTTGCCGCGCTCGTCCAATACCACCAAAAACGCGCCCTGCGGTATAGCTTCCAACAGGCGTTTTTCTTCAGCCGTCATACCCTGAGCCGCATTCACACCCGCGCCGCGTTTCTCTGGCTTGATTTCTTTCAGCGCATAATTGACATCGCGCCCGAAGCGTTTGGCGTACTCGCTGACGGCTTCATCCACCCAACGCGGCATTTTCGTGCCGACAGCCAAGACGGTGATATTCATGGAGTATCCTTTTGTTATCGAATTGTCGGTTGGGGATTATGGTCAAGCAAGTTCTTAACCTTTTCAAACCATGAGCCAATACCCACCTCAACCGACTGAAAATAAAAGGCCGTCTGAAAGCCGAATGTATCCCGTTCGGCTGTTTCAGACGGCCTTTCAATGATTAGCAGTGAACCAGTGTACCTTCGTTTTCGCCGGTTACCACGCGTTTGAGCGAGCCTTCTTTAGCAATGCCGAATACCACGATATTGAGCTTGCGTTCTCGGCAGAGGGCGAAAGCGGTGGCATCCATCACTTTGAGGTTTTTCAACAAGGCTTCGTCAAAAGTAATGGTTTCGTAGCGTGTTGCAGATGGATCTTTTTTCGGATCTGCGGTGTACACGCCGTCAACGTTGGTGGCTTTGAGCATCACGTCGCAGTTCATTTCCGCACCGCGCAATGCGGCGGCAGTATCGGTCGTGAAGAATGGGTTACCGGTACCGGCGGCAAAAATCACGACTTTGCCTTCTTCCAAATATTGAATGGCTTTAGGACGGGCGTAAGTTTCAGCGATTTGCTGCATAGACAGTGCGGATTGTACGCGCGCTTTGATGCCCAAAGTTTCAAATGCGTCTTTAAGTGCCAACGCGTTCATTACAGTTGCCATCATGCCCATGTAGTCGGCAGTGGCGCGGTCCATGCTGCCTGCTTGTGCAGATACGCCGCGGAAAATGTTACCGCCGCCGACAACGATACCGACTTGCACGCCCATTTTAACGACTTCGGCAATTTCGCCGACAGTTTGAACGATGGTATCGTGATTGATACCGAACGGATCAGAACCCATCAGGGATTCGCCGGAGAGTTTCAGTAATACGCGTTTGTATTTGATTTGCTGTGTCATGGGATACCTTGCTTTCTTGAATGTCGTCGGTCGGAGTTTGGGCCGTCTGAATTTCAAACGGTCGGATTACAATGATATGGTGTGTCGTTCTATTATTGTTTTGTTTTCAGACGGCCTGAATATTCGGTCGTCTTAAAATAGGTACCGTAAACGGTTTTCTCAAAAAAAAGCACCCTGATTCGTTTGGAATCTAGGTGCTTTCTTTTTCATAAGTGCCTTACACTTTAGCAGCGGCAGCAACTTCGGCTGCGTAGTCAACAACGGCTTTCTCGATACCGTCGCCTACTTTGTAGCGTACGAAGCTAACCACTTCAGTGCCGTTTTCTTTAGCGAATTGGGCAACAGTTTGGTCAGGGTTCATCACGAATGCTTGGCCGTTCAGAGTGATTTCAGCCAAGAATTTGCGGATACGGCCTTCAACCATTTTAGCGGCGATGTCGGCAGGTTTGCCGGAAGCGATCGCTTGTTCGGTGTAGATGTGGCGTTCTTTTTCAACGGTTTCAGCATCTACTTCGGCTTCGCTTACGCATTGTGGTTTAGCGGCAACGATGTGCATACCGATTTTGCGTGCTACGTCTTCAGAGCCTTTGAACTCAACCAATACGCCTTCGGTAGCCAAAGCACCGTGGATGTAGGCAACCAGTTGGTTGGCAGTGTCGATCACTTGGAAGCGGCGAACAGACATGTTCTCGCCCAATTTAGCGATGATGGCTTTGCGTTCTGCCTCAACCAGTTCGCTCAGTTCTTCAACAGAAGCCGGTTTTTTCTCGGCAGCAGTTTTAGCAACGAAGTTGGCAAATTCTACGAAACCGGCATCTTTAGCAACAAAGTCGGTTTCGCAGTTTACTTCAACCAATGCGCCGACATTGCCGTTGATCGCGTAAGCCAATACGCCTTCGGCAGCAGTACGGCCAGCCAGTTTACCGGCTTTCGCACCAGATTTAATACGCAGGATTTCTTCGGCTTTGTCGAAGTTGCCTTCAGCTTCAACCAAGGCTTTTTTGCATTCCATCATGCCCAGGCCGGTAGCGGCGCGCAGGTCGGCAACCATTTTTGCAGTAATTTCTGCCATTTTGAATCTCCTAGATTTTTGGGAACACGGCGATTGCCGTGTTTGGAAATAGTGGCCGTCTGAAACGGATTTCAGAACGGGATTTGAGAAAAGGGGCATAACGCCCCTCTTCTGTGTACCGAATTACTCGGCAGCAGCTTCTTGGGCAGCAGCTACAGTTTCTTGCAGCGCTTGGTTTTTGCCTTCCAAAACTGCGTCGGCGATGCCGCGGCAGTACAGGCGGATAGCTTTAGCGGAGTCATCGTTACCAGGGATAACGTATTTCACGCCGTCAGGGCTGTTGTTGGTATCGACTACGGCGATAACAGGGATGCCCAGTTTTTCAGCTTCAACCAAAGTACCTTTTTGGTAGCCGGTATCGATAACGAAAATCGCGTCAGGCAGGCCTTTCATGTTTTTGATACCGCCCAAAGAACGTTCCAGTTTTTCAACGTCGCGTTGCATTTCCAGAATTTCTTTTTTGTTGAAACCGCCTTCGGCAGCGTTTTCCAGAGCAGCAGTTTTTTCTTCCAGGCGTTTGATGGATTGCTTAACGGTTTTGTAGTTAGTCAGCATACCACCCAACCAGCGGTAATCAACGAAAGGCATACCGGCACGGGTAGCTTCTTCGCGGATGATGTCGCGGGCTTGGCGTTTGGTACCTACGAACAATACTGTACCTTTGTTGGCAACCAGACGACGTACGGCTTCTTGCGCCTCTTGGAACATCGGCAGGGTTTTTTCCAAGTTTACGATATGGATTTTGTTGCGCGCACCGAAAATGTATTGAGCCATTTTCGGGTTCCAGAAACGGGTTTGGTGACCGAAGTGAACACCGGCTTCAATCATCTGACGCATAGTAATTTGAGACATGTTATTTCCTTGAAAGGGTTAAAGAGCACACATTCAATCGCATAGAACTTGATAGGCGGCGCCTATTGTCAAGCACCCTTCGGCGAAAGTGGGCATAAGTTTTAAAAATAAAAGCATGTTTCCGAAATGGAAAACTGACGGATTATAGCGGATAAGAGGCCGTCTGAAAAGGGATTTTATACCTTTCTGTCCTGTTTTCCATCCGTCTGTACCGCCTTTTGGCGGGCCGCTTCAAACTCCGCCTGTTCCTGCCGTTTCATCCGGCGGTTGCGGCGACGGATGGTCACGACGAAGACCGTGAACACAGTGGGCAACACTGCCCAAAAAACCAAATAAATCAACGCGCGCGCAATACTCGGCTGCGCGGCGGAAAACATCACGGCGACAAAAAGATAGCCGATGGCGACAATATGCCACATTGTGTGCGTCCTGTTTGAATGTTAACAAAATCGTTATAATCGCAACATTCTACCGCAATCCCGAAAGGCCGTCTGAAAATGAGGAATCCCGACAAATCGACATTACGCAAACAGTTCCGCCGCGCACGCGCCCAAATGAGCGCAGACGAGCGAAACGCCTCCACCGAAACCATCAGCCGCCTGCTCAAACCCTACATCAAAAAAGGACGGAAAATTGGCGTGTATTGGCCGATAGGCAAGGAATTGCGACTGGATGGCTTTGTCCGTGCCGCACAAAAACGCGGCGCAAAACTCTACCTACCCTATATCGAACCGAACACGCGGCGGATGTGGTTTACCCCCTACCCTGCCGACGGCACCAAACAAGAACGCAAACGCGGCCGCGCCAAATTGAGCGTTCCCCAATTTACCGGCAAAAAAATCCGCGTCCACCAACTCAGCCTGCTGCTGGTTCCCATCGTCGGCATCGACAAACGCGGCTACCGCCTCGGACAAGCCGGCGGCTATTACGACGCCACCCTCTCCGCCATGAAATACCGCCTACAAACCCAAACCCTGGGCGTAGGCTTTGGCTGCCAACTGACCGACACACTGCCGACCGAACCCCACGACCTGCCGCTGGACGGGTTTGTATCGGAGTCGGGCGTGCTGATGTTCAAACATCATTAATCAATAGCTTTCAGACGACCTCAGAGATGCCGTCCGTTAAGACACTATAAATGGTCGTCTGAAAACTCAAACCATCAAATACAAAAGAAGAAACCCCCATGACTGATTTTTCATCCACTCCCGTTTTATCCTTCGACCGCGTCCGTCTCGAACCTTTAACAACGGCACACGAAGCCGGTTTGCGCGAAGCAGTTTGCGACGGTGAAGTCTGGAAGCTCAATGTAACCACCGCGCCCGAACCCGAGCAAGTGGCGGACTATATCCGCACTGCTATGCAAACCCGTCTCGCCTTTGCCGTCATCGACGAAGACACGGGAAAAATTGTCGGCTCGACTTCGCTTTACCACATCGACCCCGCCATCCCACGCCTCTACATCGGTTTCACATGGTATGCCCTGTCGGCACAGCGCACGCACATCAATACCGCCTGCAAAATCATGTTGCTCGACTACGTTTTCGACACTTTAAACTGCCGCTGCGCCTGCTGGCAGACCGACAACCTCAACACCGCCTCCCAACGCGCCATCGAACGCTTGGGCGCACACCAAGACGGCATCTTGCGCTGCCACAAGCTGCGGAAAGACGGTAGCGTGCGCGATACGGTCGAATACAGCCTGCTGCGTGAGGAATGGCCGCAGGCAAGGGCAAAACTGCTCAAAAAAGCGGCAGCTTATGACGCATCCTGAAAAAACGTTTTCTTCTTCATTTTTTCATCAAAACACGCCCATCTTGCTGACAATCCGAACTCTTTAAAAAATTAATGAAATAAGGTGCAACACCGTCAATCCCCTGATAAATAAAGGCCGTCTGAAAGTTTCAGACGGCCTTTATTCGGATTAACCCTTACTTCGCATCTTTAAATCCGCGTTTCAAATGCACCATCAACAATGCGACGGCGGCAGGGGTTACGCCGGAAATGCGGCTGGCTTGGCCGACGGTTTCGGGTTTGTGCTGGTTGAGCTTTTGTTGCACTTCTGCCGACAAACCTTTGACTTTGCTGTAATCGATATCCTCGGGCAGCTTTAAGGTTTCGATGTCGCGGCGGCTGTCGATTTCTTCGTTTTGGCGGTCGATATAGCCTTGGTATTTGACTTGGATTTCGACTTGTTCGACCACGCTGTCGGCAAGTGCGGTTTCAGGTTGTGCGTCGGGCAGGGTCATCAGCGCGGCGTAGTCGAGGTTCGGGCGGCGCAGGAGGTCGTGCAGGTTGGCTTCGCGGCTGAGTTTTTGGCCGAATACGCGCAGCTGCTCTTCTTCGGCGAGTTTTTGCGGCGTGTACCACATTGTTTTCAAACGTTGGATTTCGCGTTCGATGGCTTCGCGTTTTTCGTTGAACATGCGCCATTGCGCTTCGCCCACCAAGCCGATTTTGTAGCCGTCTTCGGTCAGGCGCATGTCGGCGTTGTCTTCTCTGAGTTGCAGACGGTATTCGGCGCGGCTGGTGAACATTCGGTAAGGCTCGTTCACGCCTTTGGTGATGAGGTCGTCCACCAATACGCCGAGATAGGCTTGTTCGCGGCGGAGCAGGAGCGGGTCTTGTTCGCGGACGTATTGCACGGCGTTCGCACCTGCGAGCAGGCCTTGCGCGGCGGCTTCTTCGTAGCCAGTCGTGCCGTTGATTTGTCCGGCGAAGAAGAGGCCTTGGATGGTTTTGGTTTCGAGGCTGGCCTTGAGGTTGCGCGGGTCAAAGTAGTCGTATTCGATGGCGTAGCCGGGGCGCAGGATATGGGCGTTTTCCAGGCCTTTCATGCTGCGCACGAGCGCGATTTGGATGTCGAACGGCAGGCTGGTGGAGATACCGTTGGGGTAGTATTCGTTAGTGGTCAGGCCTTCGGGTTCGAGGAAAATCTGGTGGCTGTCTTTGTCGGCGAAGCGGTTGATTTTGTCTTCGATAGACGGGCAGTAGCGCGGGCCGACGCCTTCGATTTTGCCGGTGAACATGGGGCTGCGGTCGAAGCCGCTGCGGATAATTTCGTGTGTTTTCAAATTGGTATGCGTAATCCAGCAGGACACTTGGCGCGGGTGCATATCGGCGTTGCCGCGCACGGAAAAGACGGGCACGGGCGTGTCGCCGGGCTGTTCGGTGAGCTGGGAGAAATCAATCGTGCGGCCGTCGATGCGCGGCGGCGTGCCGGTTTTCAGACGGCCTTGTGGCAGGTTCAATTCGCGTAAACGGCCGCCCAAGGATTTGGCGGCGGGGTCGCCGGCGCGGCCGCCTTCGTAATTTTCCAAACCGATATGGATTTTGCCGGACAAAAACGTGCCGGCGGTCAACACGACGGCGCGTGCTTTAAACTCCACGCCCATCGCGGTAACCACGCCACTGATGCGTTCTCCGTCGAGTGTGACGTCTTCGACGGCTTGTTGGAAAAGGTCGAGGTTTTCTTGGTTTTCCAACATTTCGCGGATGGCGGCTTTATATAGGATACGGTCGGCCTGCGCGCGCGTGGCTCGCACTGCCGCGCCTTTGCTGGCATTCAAGCGGCGGAACTGGATGCCGGATTTGTCGGTGGCCAGCGCCATTGCGCCGCCCAATGCGTCGAGTTCGCGCACGAGGTGGCCTTTGCCGATACCGCCGATGGAGGGGTTGCACGACATTTGTCCGAGCGTTTCGATGTTGTGTGTGAGCAAAAGCGTCTGCGCGCCCATGCGTGCGGCGGCAAGCGCGGCTTCGGTACCGGCATGGCCGCCACCGACGACAATCACGTCGTAGGTTTTGGGGTAAATCATGTAAGTCATTTTTATGTGTTCTGTAAAGGTTTCAGACGGCCTTTTGTTGATCAGGCCGTCTGAAAAGTGGAATCAAATCTTAAAACCAAGCTTAAAAGGTATAGCCTGTTTCCAATTCGTCATCGCCGACCAATTCGACCAGCAACGCATACAGCGGCGCCAAATCGTTGTAACGGCGGGATACGCGGCGCAAGTAGTTCAAGAAGCGCGGAATTTCAGGACGGTATTTGTCTTTGCCGTCGCGGTAGTACAGGCGGGCAAAAATACCGGCCACTTTCAAATGGCGTTGTACACCCATCCATTCAAACCAGCGGTAGAACTCGTCAAACTCGGCAGGCACAGGCAGCTGGGCGGCGCGTGCTTTTTCCCAGTAACGGATAACCAAGTCCAATACAAATTCTTCTTCCCATTCGATAAATGCATCGCGCAACAGCGACACCAAATCATAGGAAATCGGGCCGTAAAGCGCGTCTTGGAAGTCCAACACGCCCGGACGGCCTTTCGCCAACATTAAGTTGCGGACAATAAAGTCGCGATGAACATACACTTTGGGCTGCGCCAACAGGGGCGGCAACAGCGTATCAACAGTTTGCTGCCACAACTGGCGTTGTTTGAAGGTCAGCTCACGGCCCAATTCTTTAGCCACAAACCATTCGGGGAACAAGTTAATCTCGCGCAGCATGACTTCGCGGTCGTATTCCGGCAGTTTGCCGGGCTGGCTGGCCTTTTGCAGTTCGATCAGTTCGTCAATGGCTTCGAGCAGCAGGGCTTTATGGGCGGTTTCGCTGTTTTCCTGATTCATGGCGGTCAGGAATGTGGTATTGCCCAAATCGTTCAATACCATAAAGCCCAACGCTTCATCCACATGAAGCACTTGCGGTACATTGACCATGTTAAACAGTTTTTGCACTTTCAAATACGGCGCAACACTCATCTTCTCAGGAGGCGCGTCCATACAGATAACGGTCTGGCCGTCTGAAAACGTCGCGCGGAAATAGCGGCGGAAGTCGGCATCGGCTGCCGCAAAGCTCAATTCGAACGGCTGGTTCGGGTAAACAGACTCCAGCCAGTTTTGTAATTCGGTTTGTCGTTGCATAGCGGTATCGCAGAATTTCAGGTTACAATAACCGCTATTCTAACTGGCAAACCGATTTAAGGGGCGATTTTGGCTCGTTTATTTTCACTCAAACCCTTGGTACTCGCCTTAATTATGGGCTTTGGCGCAACAGCCGTGCGCGCGGAAGATGCTTCTGTTCCGCAGGCGGAAGACTATACCCCTGCCCACACCTCCGCATCCAAACCGGCAAAAACCAGCCAAAGCGAAGCCGATCCGCTTTCTTTGGGCAGCACTTGCCTGTTTTGCGACCACGAAGATGCCAAGCTGGCCGAAACCGCCGAAATCAAACGCAGCGGCGAGCCTGCCCTGCCTGCCGATTACACCCGCGTCAACGCCGATAAAATAGAAGGTCAGACCCAAGTCGGCGTCCGTGCCGAAGGCGACGTCATCGTTGAGCGCAATGCCGACGTTCTCAACGCCGATTGGGCGCAATACGACCAAGCCACCGATACCGTTACCGCCGGCGACCGCTTTACCCTATATCAAAACGGTTCGACCGTATCCGGCGACCAATTGGTTTACAACCTCAAAGACCAAACCGGTTCCGGCACTGCCGTGCGCCTCAATACCGAACAAGGCGGCCGCCGCCTTCAAAGTGTCAGCGAAAAAGCCGAACTCAAAGGCAAAGGCCTCTACAAACTCATCAATACCAAATTCAACACCTGTTCGCCCGGCGATGCCAGCTGGTATATCCAAGCGCAAAGCATTGAGGCCGATGAATCGACTGGTATCGGCGTGGCCAAACACGCTTCGCTCGTATTCGGCGGCGTATCCGTCCTCTACACGCCTTGGGCGGACTTCCCCATCAATGGCAACCGCAAAAGCGGCCTGCTCGTTCCGACCATTGCCACAGGTTCAGACGGCCTTGAGCTGAGCCTGCCCTACTACTTCAACCTTGCGCCGAATTTGGATGCCACCATCCGTCCGGGCATCATCAGCAAACGCGGCGTGCAACTGGGCGGCCAAGTCCGTTATCTGCAACCGAATTACAGCGGCGAAGTCGATGGCGACTGGATGCCGAACGACCAAAAAAGCGTCCACAACAACCGCTATCAGTTCAAATGGAAACACCAGCAGCAGCTGAACAGCAAAATCAGCGGCGGCATCAACTACAACCAAGTTTCTGACGACGATTACTACCGCGACTTCTACGGCCGCGAAGACATCGCGCGCAACGTCAACCTCGACCGTCAGGCATGGCTCAATTACAGCGAAAAACTGTTGGGCGGCAGCTTCGACGGCTCGTTGCGCGTACAAAAATATCAAACGCTGGCCAACCAAGACGGTTATAAAGACGAGCCTTATGCCATCATGCCCCGTCTGACCGGCCGTTGGCAAAGCCATATCGGCAAGGCTCAGCTTAACGTATTAGGCCAATTCACCCGCTTTGACCACGACACCAAGCAAGACGGCAGCCGCGTAGTACTCTACCCGAGCGTCAAATGGGATTTCCACAACCAATGGGGCTACATCCGGCCTAAAGTCGGCGTACATGCCACTTATTACAGCCTCAACAGTTTCAACGGTCAAAGCGGCCGCAATGTCAGCCGCGTCCTGCCGATTATCAACGTCGACAGCGGCCTGACCTTCGAGCGCAGGGCCCGTCTATTCGGCGGTAAATACCTGCAAACACTCGAACCGCGCCTGTTTTACAACTACATTCCGACCAAGTCCCAAAACGACCTGCCTAATTTCGACAGCTCCGAAAACAGCTTTACCTACTCGCAGCTGTTCCGCGAAAACCTGTATTCGGGCCACGACCGCATCAATTCGGCCAACAGCCTGACGCTGGCCACACAAAGCCGTATCCTCAACCCCAACACCGGTGCGGAACTCTTCCGTGCAGGTATCGGCCAGAAATTCTACTTCAAAAACGACAACGTCCTGCCTGACGGCAGCGTCAGCCGTTATCCGCGCAGCCAATCCGACTGGGTAGCCTTTGCACACGGCAACATTACCCCGAGCATCCGCATCGACTTGGACATCCACTACAACCAAAACCAAAGCCGTGCCGAAAGCTACGCCGCAGGGATTGCCTACAACCCCGAACCTGGCAAAGTCTTAAGCGCGCGCTATAAATACGGACGCAACGAGCGCATCTATCTGCAAGCCAACGGCGACTATTTCTACGACAGGCTCAGCCAAGTCGACCTTGCCGCCCAATGGCCGTTGAGTAAAAACCTGTACGCCGTTGCTCGTTACAACTACGAAATCGAAGCCAAAAAACCGCTGGAAATGCTCATCGGTGCAGAATACAAAAGCAACTGTGGCTGCTGGAGCGCAAGCTTGGTCGGCCAACGCTATGTTACCGGCGAAAACAGCCACAAAAACGCCGTATTCTTCAACCTCCAACTCAAAGACTTGAGCAATATCGGCAACAACCCATTCGAAAAACTCCGCTTAGCCATCCCCGGTTACAGCAAAACCAACGAGGTAGTCAAACAATGAACTTCAAACCCCTGATTCTCGTCGCCACACTCACTCTCGCAGTAGGCGCACACGCCGCCCCTAAAGCCAAAGCGACCAAAGCGCGTGCCAACAAAACCCCAGTCGTCAGCGCCACCACCATGCCTGCCGTACAAAGCGGCGTACATCTTTCAGACGGCATTGCCGCGGTTGTCGACAACGAAGTCATTACCCACCGCCAAGTAGCACAAGCCGTAGCGCAAGCGCGTCAAACCATGCCTAAAGGCACACAAATGGACGCCAACGAGCTGCGCCAACAAGTTTTGGCACAAATGATCAACCAATCCCTGATCCTCCAAGCAGGCAAACGCCGCAACATCCAAGCGACCGATAGCGAAATCGAAGCCGTTATCGCGCACAACCCCAACATCAAAAATCCGTCTGCCGCCGTCCGTCAAGACATCGCCGACAGCATTATTGTTGAAAAAGTGCGCCAACAAGCCATCATGCAAAACAGCCGCGTGAGCGACTCCGAAGTGGCACGCTACATCGAGCAGGCCAAACAACAAGGCGTAACCCTGCCTGAAGCAGACCCTGTGCGCCAATACCATGCCCAACACATCCTCATTAAAGCCGACAACGACAATGCCGCCGTCGGCGCAGAAAGCACCATCCGCAAAATCTACTCACAAGCCCGCAGCGGCGCAGATTTCGGCGGTTTGGCACGCCAATACTCGCAAGACAGCAGCGCCGGCAATGGCGGCGATTTGGGCTGGTTTGCCGACGGCATGATGGTTGCCCCGTTTGAAGAAGCCGTCCACAAACTCAAACCCGGCCAAATCAGCGCCCCTGTCCGCACCCAATTCGGCTGGCACATCATCAAGCTGAACGACGTCCGCGAAGCAGGTACGCCTGAAGAGCGCCAACAAAACGCCGTCCGCCAATACCTGTCCCAACAAAAAGCACAACAGGCGACCACCAACCTCCTGCGCGAACTGCACAGCAGCTCATACGTTGACGTACGCTAATCGCGCGTATTGTTAAAAAGGCAGAAATCCGTACAATAAGGCCGTCTGAAATCCATTGTTCAGACGGCCTTTTCTCCTTTTCCTCACGCAACCCATTGATTAAAGCACCCCATCATGCCCATCTGTCCCAACTGGCAAACCGCCACCCTGCTGCAAGCCGAAGAAACCTCCGTTACCTCCGCCCACACCGGCCGCACCTACCGCATTCAAGCCGCGGTACTCGGCGAGCGTCCGGCTGGCGGCTATCCCGTGCTGTATATTCTTGACGGAGATGCCTTTTTCCCCGCCATCCTCAATATGGCGCAATCCCTGCTCATCAACCCCATCACCAAAAGCCATGCCGCCTGTCTGATTGTCGGTATCGGCTACACCGGCGGCACCATCCGCGACTTAAGCCAACGCGCACTCGACTACACGCCGCCGCTGCCCGACAGCGCGCCCGAATCCGAACGCAAACAATACGGCCAAGCCGACCGCTTCAGCCGCTTTATCGATGACGAACTCTCCGCCCTGCTCGACAGCAAATACCGCATCGATACCCAAAACCAAGCCATCTTCGGCCATTCGTTCGGCGCACTGTACGGCCTCTATTCCCTGTTCACCCGTCCCGAACGATTCCGCCATTATTTGCTGGTTTCGCCGTCTATCTGGTGGCAAGACCGCCGCGTACTTGATTGGCTGCCCGACACTTTGCCGCAAGGAATCGGCATCCGCCTCGGCGCAGGCGAGCATGAAGGCAGAAACAACCGTCCCGACCAAACCAGCCGCGGCATGGTCGCACAAGCCAAAATCCTTGCCGGCACTTTGCACCACCTCGGCGCAGATGTCCGCTTCACCCTCTACCCCAACGCCAATCACGGCAACGCCCCGTTTTACGCCCTGACCGACTGCATCGAATATTTGCGCAACGCATGGCAGCGTTGAAGCAGGTTTGCCAAACATCGAGGCCGTCTGAAACGCAAACTTAGAAGCGTATTGAACCTATTGGATCAATTTTAAACCCTCTAAGATCCAATTATAAAAAGGCCGTCTGAAATCTATTGTTCAGACGGCCTTTGATATACGGTTTGCCAATCAGCCATTATCCCTGCTTTTTCCATTCCAAAGCCAAATCATATAGCGCCTTTTTATTCTCGCCGGTAATCTTGGCGGCAAGCTCGGCGGCTTGTTTGGTCGGCAACTCGGCCACAAGGATTTTCATGGTATTTTGCGCCGCCTCGGGCAAATCGCTGTGTTTCTCTTTCACCGCAGGGTGCAACACCAGTACCATCTCGCCACGCGTTTGATTGCTGTCGTTTTTAAGGGCGGCTTGGATTTCGGTAACCGTGCCGCTGAGAAAGGTTTCAAACGTTTTGGTGATTTCGCGCGCCAAAGTCAAACGGCGTTCGGGGAACTGCGCGGCCATATCCGCAAGGCTTGCCTCGATGCGGTGCGGCGTTTCAAACATCACAATCGGAAAATCGGCTTCCGCCCATTTGGCCAACAGCTTTTGACGTTCGCCGGCCTTAGGCGGCAGGAAACCGTTGAAATAAAAATCGGATTCCGTCACACCTGCCACGCTCAATGCCCCCATGACCGCGCTTGCGCCGACCACAGGCACCACTTTAAATCCGGCTTCGCGCACGCGGGCGGCAAGTTTCGCACCGGGATCGCAAACCGCAGGCGTGCCCGCATCCGAAACTTGGGCGACGCTCAGGCCGTCTGAAAGATGGGCGATGATTTTATCGGCCATTTGCTGCTCGTTGTGTTCGCGCACGCTCACGAGTTTGCCCTGAATGCCGTACGCACTCAAAAGCTGGGCGGTAACACGGGTGTCCTCGGCGCAGATAATATCGGCCTTTTGCAGAACAGCCAGTGCGCGCAGCGTTATGTCGGCTAAATTGCCGATGGGTGTGGCGACAACGTATAATGTCTGTTTTTCGATGCTGTCGACGGCTTTTTGCAGGTGTTTTGTGTACATAGATTCAAGGCCGTCTGAAACGGCGTCTCTTTAAAAACAATGATTATATAACGGGTAAACTTTTCATGCGCTTAAACCACAAACAGGGGGCGGCGGCCGAAGATGCGGCGCTGGCATTCCTGCTGGGCAAAGGCTGCTCGCTGCTGGCGCGGAACTGGCATTGCGCCTACGGCGAAATCGATTTAATCGTCAAAAACGGCGGTACGATTGTGTTTGTTGAAGTAAAATACCGCAAAAACCGAGGTTTCGGTGGTGCCGCATACAGCATCTCTCCGTCCAAATTATTGAAATTGCAACGAAGTGTAGAGTATTATCTGCAAAAGCACGGGTTAAACCATGCGCCCTGCCGCCTGGATGCAGTACTGATTGAGGGCGACGGCCAACCCGAATGGATTCAAAATATTACAGGTTAACCTCATGACAACATTACAAGAACGCGTTTCCGCGCATTTTGCCGAGAGCATCCGCGCCAAGCAGGAAGCCGAAAAAGTACTGGTCGAGCCGACCGTACAGGCTGCCGAGCTGATGCTGCAATGCCTGATGAACGACGGCAAAATCCTGGCCTGCGGCAACGGCGGTTCGGCTGCCGACGCGCAGCACTTCGCCGCAGAAATGACCGGCCGTTTTGAAAAAGAACGCATGGAATTGGCCGCTGTCGCGCTGACGACAGACACTTCCGCCCTGACCGCCATCGGCAACGACTACGGTTTCGACCATGTATTCAGCAAACAAGTGCGCGCGCTCGGACGTGCCGGCGACGTATTGGTCGGCATCTCCACTTCCGGCAATTCCGCCAACGTCATCGAAGCCATCAAAGCGGCACACGAACGCGACATGCACGTCATCGCCATGACCGGCCGCGACGGCGGAAAAATCGCCGCCATGCTCAAAGATACTGACGTTTTGCTCAACGTCCCTTATCCGCGCACTGCCCGCATTCAGGAAAACCATATTTTGCTGATTCACGCCATGTGCGACTGCATCGACTCCGTCCTGCTTGAAGGCATGTAACCCTTTCTTTTCAGACGGCCCATCCCTTAAAGGCCGTCTGAACACCCAACCGTCCATACCCAAGGAAAAGGATATGAAGAATATCAAACGCTACGCCCTCCCCGTTCTGACTGCGACCCTCTTAAGCCTGAGTCTGAGCGGCTGCGTCGGCGCACTGATCGGCGGTGCAGCCGTCGGCACCAAATCCGCCGTCGACCGCCGCACCACCGGCGCGCAAACCGACGACAACGTTATGGCACTGCGCGTCGAAACCACCGCACGCTCCTACCTGCGCCAAAACAACCAAGTCGAAGGCTACAAACCCAAACTGAACGTTGTCGGCTACAACCGCCACCTGCTCCTGCTCGGCCAAGTGGCTACCGAAGGCGAAAAACAATTTGTTGAACGCATCGCCCGTTCCGAACAAGCCGCAGAAGGCGTGTACAACTACATCACCGTTGCCTCACAAGCGCGTTCGCTCGGCGACGTGACCAACGATACTTGGGGTACATCCAAAGTCCGCGCCTCCCTGTTGGGCCTCAGCCCGGCCACCCAAGCACGCGTCAAAATCGTGACTTACGGCAACGTGACCTATGTGATGGGCATCCTCACGCCTGACGAACAAGCCCGCGTGACCCAAAAAGTCAGCACGACCGTCGGCGTACAAAAAGTCGTGACCCTCTATCAAAACTACGTTGCCAACTGATTCACAGGCAACCCGGGGCCGTCTGAATATTCAGACGGCCATTCCTCCAACGATTACCCGACCCATCATGTCCAAGAATAATAAAACCCCTTTCCAACTTAAGCCCAAACACCTAATCCGCGCTTTATTCCTTGTCAGCTTTATCGCCGTCGCAGCCCTTGTTGCCGGCGTATTCAGCACCCTACACTCCGGTAAAACCGACGTACCCGAAAAAAGCCCTGCCGAACAAACCGACACACGCATTGAAGTTTGGCGCCCCAACGGCACAGTCGAACCTGAAACCGTTCAGCCTGCCAAGGACGGCGACGCAAAAACTGCCTCCGGCAATCCTGTCGTCCCACAAAATGAAAAAGGTGAAAAAGCGGAAGAAGGTGTAAAAAACGACCGCGCCGCTGCACACCGCGGCAAACGCACAGAAAACAAACGCACTGAAGCCGACAAATCAGAAAACACACCATCCAACAACAGCAGCCCTGCCGCTCAAAACAAACCTAAAGCAGACAGCCAGCCGGTAGAAAACAAAGCCGCAAGCAACAAACCTGCCGCACAAGCGGTAGAAAACAAACCGGAAAAAGCCAAAGCCCCCGAGTCCAAACCGACTCCGAAAGCCGAGCCTGGGGCAAAACCACAAGCCAAACCGCGCAATAAAGACAATCTCGACAACCTGTTTTAAACAGACGGCACACCCGTCCCGTTCAGACGGCCTCCATGCCGTCTGAAACAAGAAGGAAACCTCATGAACGAAGTCATCATCAAAACCCCCGAAGAAATCGAAAAAATGCGCGAACTCGGCCGCTTGGTCGCCGAAGCCCTCGATTACATCGGCCAATTCGTCAAACCCGGCGTCACCACCAACGAAATCGACAAACTCGTTTACGACTACCACGTCAACGTTCAAGGCGGTTATCCAGCTCCCCTCAACTACGGCAACCCGCCCTACCCGAAATCCTGTTGCACCTCCGTCAACCACGTCATCTGCCATGGCATTCCCGACGACAAGCCGCTGAAAGAAGGCGACATCGTCAACATCGACCTGACCATTAAAAAAGACGGTTTCCACGGTGACTCCAGCCGTATGTTTACCGTCGGCAAAGTCTCCCCGATTGCCCAACGCCTGATCGACGTGACCCACGCCTCCATGATGGCGGGTATAGAAGCGGTCAAACCCGGCGCCACCCTCGGCGACGTCGGCTATGCCTGCCAACAGGTTGCCGAAAATGCCGGCTACTCCGTCGTGCAGGAATTCTGCGGACACGGCATCGGCCGCGGCTTCCACGAAGCACCTCAAGTAGTCCACTACGGCCGCAAAGGTGAGGGCCTCGTCCTCAAACCGGGCATGATTTTTACCATCGAGCCGATGATCAACCAAGGCAAACGCCATCTGCGCATCCTGAACGACGGTTGGACAGTGGTTACCAAAGACCGCTCCCTCTCCGCCCAATGGGAACACGAAGTTTTGGTTACCGAAACCGGCTACGAAATCCTCACCATCAGCCCTGCCAGCGGTAAGCCTTAACCTTGAAAAAACCTTCAGGCCGTCTGAAAACATAGATTCAGACGGCCTGAAGTTTATTCGCATTCTCAATCTAGAAAACCGAATAAAAACTCGAAATTAAGTTTTCACCCAAATTGAATTGTTTAATTATGTAAAAATTTGCTTACGCCATATTTAAGATAAGCGCATAATTTAATGATTTATATAATGAAAATTTACTGAAATAATGAATTAAGAAATATTTACACAAATTATGGCAGACAGCGGAAAACTTCTTTCGAATATACTGTCTAATTATCTAGATCAGTCATTTGCAATACGCCCACATATCACCCCAAAAGCCTACAGGAAAGGGATGCCGGCATTCTTGCAGACCCATTTTTATGCCTAGAGGCATGCAACAAATACCACAATAAGGAAGATTCATGAAATCGTTCGAAAAAATTGAAAACATCCGCGATATCCGTAAAAAACTCGGCCTGAACCAAATGGACTTCTGGAGCCGCATTGGTGTGACTCAATCCGGCGGTTCCCGTTACGAATCTGGCCGCAATATGCCTAAACCTGTACGCGAATTGCTGCGTTTGGTACACATCGAGCGCGTAGATTTGGCTAAAGTTAACCGTGACGACTTGGCCGTTGCTTCCCTGCTGAAAAACCGCGACCCTGAGTTGTACGCTTCTCTGAAAAGAGAAGCCAAAGCCGACAAAGGTAAATAATCAAACTATTCAAAAGGCCGTCTGAAACTCGTTTTCAGACGGCCTTTTTACTTTCTACACCCTAAGGGCATGTCTGCATACATGCCCTTTTTCATTTACGGCTGATACTGTTTGAAATAGTCCAACACGATTTGTGGCAGCCATTGCAGATTCAGACGGCCTTGATCGCGGCTGACAAAACCGACATGCCCGCCGTATGCCGGTTGCAGCAGCGTAACGGCCGAGGACACGTCCCGCCCGGTCGGCAGGGCTTCTGGCGGCAGGAAAGGGTCATTGACGGCATTGAGCAGCAGTAACGGCGTACCCACGCCTTTCAGGAACGGTTTGCAGGAATTACGGCGGTAGTAATCGTGGCGGTCGGCAAAACCATGTAGCGGCGCGGTAAAGCGGTCGTCAAAATCGCCAAGCGTTTTGCAGTTTTGCTGGCTTAAGGCCGTCTGAAACTGAGGAATCGCCTGGGCTTTCGGCAACAGCGAATTTAAAAAATAGCGCGTGTAAATCAGTCGCGTCATGCCCTGATCAAATCGCGTACCGGCCGCTACGGCATCAACCGGCGCGGAAACGACGGCAGATGCGCGTGGAACGGCATTGCTGCCCTGCTCACCCAAATATTTGGCCAGGGCATTGCCCCCAAAAGAAACGCCGACAGCGTAGATGGTTGAATAGCGTCGGGCCAGTGTGTTGAGCATAAAGGCGATTTCGGGCGTATCGCCGAGGTGGTAGAACACGGGCGCGGTGTTTTCTATACCGCCGCAACTGCGGAAATGGGCAACCACGCCGTTCCAACCGCGCTGCTGCACGGCTTTCATCAGCTCGACTGCGTAATGACTCTCGCTGCTGCCTTCCAGTCCGTGGAACAAAACCACCAACGGCGCATCAGGATTGGCGCTGTCGACAAAATCGTAGGCAACTTGGGTTTTGCCGGTACTGTCGGGCAGAAGCTCGCGGCGGTAGTCGGGCGCCTTGCCTTGCAGCAGCTTGGCAAACAGAGTATCGGCATGGCCGTTCCTGAGCCAATAAGGCGTGTTGGGTGAACGTGTATTCATGATTTATTTCTTCTATTTTTCAGACGGCCTGAAGATGATCATATACACCAGCAATGCAGTCAGCGTGCCGTTTGTCCAGCCTGCCCAAACGTCGGTGGGATAATGCACGCCCAAATAAATGCGTGAAAACCCGGTCAACAGGGCAAAGGAAATACCACCTATCCAAGCGGCGCGGCGGTAGCGCGTGCGGCGGCAAAGCAATATCAGCATGACGGCAATGGCGGCGGAAAACGTACTGTGGCCGCTGGGAAAGGAAAAATTGCTCTCTTCAATCAGGCGCGGCCAAAGCAGCGGACGTTCGCGGGCAAACCATACCTTCACAATCAGCATGTTCAAAGTCGGCACCAATGCCGCCAACACGCAAAACAGCGCTTCGCGCTTCTTATCGGCAAAATACAGGGCGGCGGCAACCGCGCCGATCAGCGGCACGGCAATCGCGGTTTTGCCCAGATAGTGCAACACGGTGGCAATCGGATCAAACCATGTGCCCGCATGGGCATGGACGGCGTGCATCAGCGGCGGCTCAAAAGCAAAGCCGCCATATTGCGCCAGCCAAATGCCGATGATGAGAGTCGGCGGTAAAAACAGCAAAGAGGCAAAAATCAGTGCGCGTCTGGATTGGGCCGGGGATAAGTGCATTATTCCACCGTTTCTTTCAAAGTCGCGCCAATCGCCTGCAAACCCTGCAACGCATCTTCCCACGCCGCATCCAGCAAGCGGCAGGCCTCACCTTCCGCCTTGATACCGAATTCGATATGCGGCGGAGTATAACGGCCGTCTGAATCGGTACGGCCCACGGTGGGCAGGCTGTAAGAACGGACACCGGCGTAGGTATGTTCAAGATGTTCCATAATCGGCGTAATGCGCGACTCGGGTTGGTCGAACACATACACGCTGCGGCTGCCGCGTTCGGTTTGGTTGAAGCGGTCGGCGTAATAAGTTTCCAATACCCATTCCGCCATCGGGTGCGCCATCACGGGGAAACCGGGGAAGAAATAATGCTCGCGGATGGAAAATCCGGCGATGTTGTTAAACGGATTGGGCACCAATTCCGCGCCTTCGGGAAAATCCGCCATTTTCAGACGCTGGGCGTGTTCGGGAGCGTCAAGCGGCTCGCCGCGTTTAAGGGTAACGCCTTCGATGAACTTGGCGGCTTCGGGATGGCGGACGACGGGCAAATCCAAAGCGGCGGCGGCCGCTTGACGGGTATGGTCGTCAGGCGTAGAGCCGATGCCGCCGGTAACGAAAGTCGGCAGGCCGTCTGAAAAGCTGCGGCGCAGTTGTTTGACCAACAAATCAGGTTCGTCGGGCAGATATTGCACTTGATTGAGCTTCAGCCCGCGCGATTCCAGCAGGGATTTGAAAAAGGCGAAATGCTTGTCTTGGCGGCTGCCGTGCAGGATTTCGTCACCGATGATGATGAGGTTGAAAGTGTTCATAAATGAGGTTTCTTCTTGGAGGCCGTCTGAAAATCTTCAGACGGCCTCACGGCTGACAATATGCTCCATTTATAAGATAATGGAACCCGTTTTTCAAGTCTGAAGGAAGAATTCTCCATGAGCCACAACCACACTATCCTGCAACACCTCCCCATCGGTCAAAAAGTCGGCATCGCCTTCTCCGGCGGCCTTGATACCTCTGCCGCGCTGTTGTGGATGAAACTCAAAGGCGCGCTGCCTTATGCCTACACCGCCAACCTCGGCCAGCCCGACGAAGACGACTACAACGCCATTCCCAAAAAAGCGATGGAATACGGTGCGGAAAACGCCCGCTTAATCGACTGCCGCGCGCAGTTGGCACAGGAAGGCATCGCCGCCATCCAATGCGGCGCGTTCCACGTTTCCACCGGCGGCATCGCCTATTTCAACACCACGCCTTTGGGCCGCGCCGTGACCGGCACCATGCTCGTTTCCGCCATGAAAGAAGACGACGTCAACATCTGGGGCGACGGCAGCACCTACAAAGGCAACGACATCGAGCGTTTCTACCGCTACGGCCTCTTGACCAATCCCGCGCTGAAAATCTACAAACCTTGGCTCGACCAACAATTTATCGACGAACTCGGCGGCCGCCACGAAATGAGCGAATTTCTGATTGCCAACGGCTTCAACTACAAAATGTCGGTGGAGAAAGCCTACTCCACCGATTCCAATATGCTCGGCGCAACGCATGAAGCCAAAGACTTGGAGTTCCTCAACAGCGGCATCAAAATCGTCAAACCCATCATGGGCGTTGCCTTCTGGGACGAAAACGTCGAAGTCAAACCCGAAGAAGTCAGCGTACGCTTTGAAGAGGGCGTGCCGGTTGCATTGAACGGCAAAGAATACGCCGACCCCGTCGAACTCTTCCTCGAAGCCAACCGCATCGGCGGCCGTCACGGCTTGGGCATGAGCGACCAAATCGAAAACCGCATCATCGAAGCCAAATCGCGCGGCATCTACGAAGCCCCGGGCATGGCGTTGTTCCACATCGCCTACGAACGCTTGGTAACCGGCATCCACAACGAGGACACCATCGAACAATACCGCATCAACGGCTTGCGCCTCGGACGCCTGCTCTACCAAGGCCGCTGGTTCGACAGCCAAGCCCTCATGTTGCGCGAAACCGCCCAACGCTGGGTCGCCAAAGCCATCACCGGCGAAGTCACCCTCGAGCTGCGCCGCGGCAACGACTACTCAATTCTGAACACCGAATCGCCTAACCTGACCTACCAACCCGAACGCCTGAGTATGGAAAAAGTCGAAGACGCCGCGTTCACACCGCTCGACCGCATCGGCCAGCTCACCATGCGCAACCTCGACATCACCGACACCCGCGCCAAACTGGGTATCTACTCGCAAAGCGGTTTGCTGTCGCTGGGCGAAGGATCGGTATTGCCGCAGTTGGGTAATAAGAAATAAAGCAACCCTGCCATTTGGGACCGTTTCAAACGGGAAAGGTCGTCTGAAATTTAGTTTTCAGACGACCTTTCTATTTTTCCTCAGATTAGATGGATATTTTATGTTTAATTTTGTAAATCAACATCTTAGATAAAGACAACCTCGCACCGACCTCTGCCATGGATCAAGTACAAAACTTTGTACTCGGCGGCATCATCGGCGGCGTGATTTACAGCGACAGCGTCGGCCTGCTGCAATTTTTCCTCGTACTGATTTTGTGGACGCTATTGGTATCGAGCCTGAAATTCATCAAAAACCACAACCGCTGGATCAAATCCGTAATTGACGGCAAATCCGTTTGGACCATCGTCAACGGCGAAGTCCAAGCAGAAGAATGTATGAAAAACGGCATCAGCGCACACGACCTCATGTTCAAACTCCGCGCCGCCGGCATCTACGAAATCTCTGCCGTCAAACGCGCCGTGATGGAACAAAACGGCCAGCTCGCCGTCATTAAGTACGGCGACGAAAGCCTGCGCTATCCACTGATTACAGACGGCCAAGTCGACACCGACATCCTCGAAATCATTAAGCGTGATGAAGAATGGCTGCAACAGGAACTCGACCGCCTCCACCTTGAAGCGTCGCAAGTCTATATCGGCGAATACATAGACGGAAAATTGGTGGCACACCGTTATCCTTCTTGATTTGAAATAAGCAGGCCGTCTGAAACTTCGGTTTCAGACGGCCTTTTTGCATTCAACTCAAACACTGATCTTTTAATCGCGGTATTCAAACCTTGCACCCAAAAATTGAGCCAACGCAGAGACGTGGGAATGCCGGGGATCTTTGACGGCGGTCAGCAACAGGATATTGCCGTGTTGCCGCTCCAAATCCAGCAACTGCTTGATGGCGGCCTGCTCGGTATCGCCATGTAACTCTTCATAATAACGACTGACAAAACCGTCGAAATTTTGAGCCGGATTTTCGTGATACCAGCGGCGCAGGTTTGCACTGGGCGTAATGTCTTTCAGCCAAAGTGCAGTAGCGAAAACCTCTTTGCAGATACCGCGCGGATAGAGGCGGTCGATAAAGACGGCGGTCTGCTCGGGATTCGGTTGATAAGCGTAAATGCGTTGTACGGTAAACATTATGTCTGCCTTCAAATCGATTCAGGCCGTCTGAAAATTCAGACGGCCTGATGTTTTTAGGGTTTAAAACAGTTTTTTGACTTCGGCTTCGATATCGTCGGCTCGCATAAAGGTTTCGCCGATCAGGAAAGTATGCACGCCGTGGCTGCGCATGAAATCAACGTCTTCTTTGTTGCGAATGCCGCTTTCGGTTACAACGGTTTTGCCGTTCAATTCAGGCAAGAGGTCGAGGGTTTGTTGCAGGGTTACTTCAAACGTACGCAGGTTGCGGTTGTTGACGCCCCACAACGGCGTGGTCATGTTGCGGCATTTTTCCAGCTCGGACGCATCGTGCAATTCCAACAATACAGTCATGCCCAATTCGTGGGCCACGGCTTCAAAACGCTCAAGCTGCCCGGCTTCCAAGGCGGCGGCAATCAGAAGAACCGCATCCGCACCCCACGCACGCGCTTGATAGATTTGATATTCGTCGATGATGAAATCTTTACGCAAGACCGGCAACGCCACGGCTGCACGCGCCTGTTTCAAATACTCGGGCGAGCCTTGGAAATAAGGTTCGTCCGTCAACACGGACAAACAGGCCGCACCTGCTTTTTCATAGGCAACGGCGATTTCGGCAGGATGAAAATCAGGACGGATCAGGCCTTTGCTCGGGCTGGCTTTTTTGACTTCGGCAATAATGGCAGGCAGATTCTGCGCATGTTTTTCACGGATCGAGCCGATAAAGCTGCGAACAGGCGCGGCAGCCTGCGCTTGGGCTTTGATGTCTTCCAAGGAAACGGCGGCTTTTTGGGCGGCCACTTCTTCTGCTTTGGTGGCAAGGATTTTGTTGAGAATATCGGTCATGGCGTTTTTCTATTGGGGCTGATTTTCGGGTTTGAATCATGCAACATGCTGCCGCAGATTAGATTTCAGACGGCCTGAATGCCGCTATTTTAATGGTTTGAAAAAAGGCGGGCAAGAATGCCCGCCTTTGTGTCTGCTTTAATTTAGTGATGGATACCCAAAACAGTCGCGTTGTGGCTGATGATTTCGTCCGCCAAAGTCGGATTGTCGTTCAGCTTGATACCGTAGCCAGGCACCAATTCTTTCAGACGGCCTGACCATGCCTCGATACGACCTGGGAAGCATTGGTTGACCAGCTTAATCATCAAAGGCACGGCGGTTGATGCGCCTGGGGACGCACCCAGCAATGCGGCCAGCGAGCCGTCGGCATGGGCGACGATTTCGGTACCGAATTGGAGTACGCCGCCTTTTTTCGGGTCTTTTTTGATGATTTGTACGCGTTGACCGGCGGTAATCAGTTCCCAATTGTCAGGATTGGCTTCCGGATAATACTCTAAGAGCGAATTAAAGCGTTCTTCTTTGGTTTTACGCAATTCGCCCAAGAGATATTTGGTCAGCGGCATATTAGCCCAACCGGCGCGGAGCATAGGATAGAGGTTGTCCATTTGGATGGACATCGGCAGATCCATGAGCGAGCCTTGTTTGAGGAAGTTGGGGCGGAAGCCTGCATATGGACCGAACATCAGATGACGTTCACCGTTCACATTGCGGGTATCCAAGTGTGGAACGGACATAGGAGGCGCGCCAACAGAAGCTTGACCGTACACTTTGGCATTGTGTTGGGAAACGGTTTCAGGATTGCTGTTGCGGAAGAACAGGCCGGAAACAGGGAAGCCGCCATAACCTTTGCCTTCCGGAATACCGGATTTTTGCAGTAGGGTCAGTGCGCCGCCGCCTGCGCCGAGGAACACAAAACGGCTGCGGAGGGTCAAATGGTCTTCATGGTTTTCAGTGTTGCAGGTTTTGAGTACCCATGCGCCGTCAGATTCGCGTTTGATGTCTTCAACATGGCGGTTGAATTCCATTTTCACGCCTTTTTCGCGCAGATATTGCACCATTTGGCGGGTCAGATTACCGAAATCAACGTCCGTACCTTCGGCGGAGTAGTTGGCGGCAATGGGTTGGCTTTCATCACGACCGTTGACAACCAGTGGCGCCCATTCGGCGATTTTAGCGCGGTCAGTAGAAAACTCCATTTTTTCAAAGAGTTTTTGGTTTTTGAATACGTCGAAACGTTTTTGCAGATAACTGCAATGGTCGGCGTTCATCACAAGCGACATATGGGGGACGGAATTGATGAAAGTGCGGTCGGTCAGTTTGCCTTCTTCGACCAAAGTCGCCCAAAATTGGCGGCTGATATGGAATTGTTCGGCAATATTGAGGGCGCGGGTCGGATCGATCGTGCCGTCGGCAGTCAGAGGCGCATAGTTCAATTCGCACAGCGCAGAGTGTCCCGTACCGGCATTGTTCCATGCATTTGATGATTCCAACGCTACATCTTCCAAGCGTTCGATCAGGGTGATTTCCCAAGATGGTTCGAGTTCTTTGAGCAATACGCCCAAAGTGGCGCTCATAATGCCGCCGCCTACTAATACGACATCGGTTGCTTCAGCCATGGTTTTACTCCTACTAAAGTCAGGCATGGTTTGCCTTGTGGTTATCTATCATTATAAACAACTGATTTCAGAGGAATTATTTTTTGGTTTTGTTGTGTGTGAAACTTTTTGCCTGCTGAGTTTCCGAGCGTAAATGGCGGAAGGCAGTTTCGGTTTGGGTTCCAGATTTCAGGTCTTTATAATATGTTATTAAGAATTTAGTAGATTTTACGGAGAAATGCAAAGATTTTCTGTTCGGTTCATATAAAAATAATAGATTAGGCCGTCTGAAAACGTTTTCTCACCCTTTATCTACCAATATTTGCCAAGAAAAAATAATTTTTCATTTCTTTTTTAATTGACTGTTTTTGTCAGCAATTTCGGCGTCAGACTAACGTGAATCAACCGCCGATCTGCTATCATTTCAACTTATTTCCCCAAGGCAAGCCGCCATGTACCTGACTCAAGAAAAGCCCTACCGCCCCCTATTGGTCGCACTGATGTTCCTCACCCTGCCGCTGGCGATGATATTGCACAATATCGTGCAAATCGCCTTTTCAGACGGCCAAGGGCTGCTGATAACGGTCAAAGATGGCGCGTGGGCATGGCAAAGCGGTTGGCAGGATTCCGTCGCATGGTTTGTCTGCGGCATGTTTGCCTTCCTCAACCTGCCGATTGCCGGCGGACTGACCAAGCTGGCGTATAAAAAAATGATGCGCCGGCATTCGCGTTACGCCATCTTCCTTGCCGGTGTCGCAGCGTGTGCCTCGGCGGCGGCAGGTTTGATTTTTGAAGCCATCTTAGGCAATGTCGCATTGGCCGGTATGCGCGGGCAAGGCGTGTTCTATTACACCCTCTCGGTATGGATCATCGCCATGCTGACCCTGCCCAAACAGCTCACGCGCGCGCCGGAGCAGCCCATCGTCTTTCACAAGATGAAACGTTGATTCAACAGGCACAAACATTTTCAGACGGCATGCTTTCCGTTACCATTACATCCAACGCGTTTTAACCAATAAGGAATAACAAATGAATCAGGCGCAACAGCTCCGCGACGGCATACAGGCACTGGGTTTGGACATCGACGAAGCCAAACAGGCCAAACTGCTAGACTATGCCGCCCTGCTGCAAAAGTGGAACAAAACCTACAACCTGACCGCCCTGCGCGATCCCGCCCAAACCGTCAGCCATCATCTGCTCGACAGCCTGACCCTCCTGCCCTATATCGAACACGCGCAAACCATGCTCGACGTCGGCTCCGGCGGCGGACAGCCCGGCATACCCACCGCCATCTGCCGTCCCGACCTCGACATCACCCTCCTCGATGCCAACACCAAAAAAACCGCCTTTCTGCAACAAGCCGTCATCGAACTCGGCCTTAAAAACGTCCGCGTTATCAGCGGCCGCGTAGAAGCTGCCGCCGACTGCCGCGCCGACGTCATCACCAGCCGCGCCTTTGCCGAACTCGCCGACTTCGTCAACTGGACCGAGCACCTCCTCAAAGACGGCGGCTACTGGGCAGCCATGAAAGGCGTATACCCACAAGAAGAAATCGACAAACTGCCCGAAAGCGTCGCCGTCGAAAAAGTCGAAGCATTGCACGTCCCCCAACTCAATGCCGAACGCCATATCGTCATCATCCGCAAAAAGGCCGTCTGAAAACAACCCAAGCATACCGAATAACGGTACAATCCAGCCATCCACACTTAACACGACAGCAAAACACATGAGCGCACAAATCCTCGCCGTCGCCAACCAAAAAGGCGGAGTCGGCAAAACCACCACCACCGTCAACCTCGCCGCCTCCCTGGCCTCCAAAGGCCGCCGCGTCCTCGTCGTCGACCTCGACCCCCAAGGCAACGCCACCACAGGCAGCGGCATCAACAAAGCCACCATCGAAAACGGCGTTTACCAAGTTGTCCTCGGCGAAACCGACATCCCCAACGCCGTCGTCCGCAGCAAAGAAGGCGGCTACGACGTATTGGGCGCCAACCGCACACTGGCCGGCGCAGAAGTCGAACTCGTCCAAGAAATCGCACGCGAAATCCGCCTCAAAAACGCCCTGCAGCTCGTTGCCGACGACTACGACTACGTCCTCATCGACTGTCCCCCGTCCCTGACCCTGCTCACCCTCAACGGCTTAGTCGCCGCCAACGGCGTCATCGTCCCCATGCTTTGCGAATACTACGCCCTCGAAGGCATTTCCGACTTAGTGGCTACCGTCCGCAAAATCCGCCAAGCCATCAACCCCGACCTCGACGTAACCGGCATCGTTCGCACCATGTATGACAGCCGCAGCCGCCTCGTCGTCGAAGTCAGCGAACAGCTCAAACAACACTTCGGCAACCTGCTCTTCGATACCGTCATCCCCCGCAACATCCGCCTCGCCGAAGCCCCCAGCCACGGCCTCCCTGCCCTCGCCTACGACGCCCACGCCAAAGGCACCCAAGCTTATCTGGACTTAGCTGATGAACTGATTGCACGGTTGGAAAAATAAACAGAAATATGAATATAAAAAGGCCGTCTGAAAGTGGAGAAATACTTTCAGACGGCCTTTAGTTTGGTTGGAAAGAACATTTTTAAAAGACCGCGTGCGTGCGTACCGCACACACCCTACGCATAAATTTCAAATTCTTTGTGATTCATAGGTAGGGTGTGCGCCCGAAGGCACGCACGCGGTTTGATGTAGGCTACAGCTTGCTATTTAGAAAGATCTATTACAAGGTATAGATGAACAGCTTTTTTCTAAAACCCCACCCGATCCAATTCTTCCAGCAACGCAGGCCGGCGCGGTTTTTCGCTATATCGCTCCCTGATTTCGTCGGCAAAGTCTTCCATCGCCTGCCGTTGTGCGGAATATTGGCGGCGAAGGATCTTTAATTGGTTCAAGAGCTGGCGGTATTGTTTACGGTTGCTTGCCTTATGGATTTCAGCCGCAAAGATTTTCAGGTAGCAAGCCACGATTTGGTCGTGATACAGCTCTGGGAAAGACGGGGCAAAACGTTCCATCATGTACAACGAAAGATGTTGCTGCAATAGGGCGAGCAGCCGGTCGAATTCCTGTTCATGCTCGAATATTTCAGCTTGCAGCGAATATTGACCCGACAAGCGCGCAAGCAGGCGGTTGAATTCATGCGGCCATTCGTCGGCGGAAAACGTGGCTTTCCACGCTTCATAATGCGGCAATGAAAGGCTGGTGGAAAACGCCAAATCCGCTGCGATTTCGCGTACATTTTTGCCGGTTTCCTTCAATACATCGAAAAGTTGCAGTTTCCAGTTGTGCAGTGTGCCGAGTGTTCCTTCATCTTCGGCAATGCTGATGCCTTCACGCAAGAGGCGTTCCGCTTCTGCCCAGTCTTGTTGACCGACAGCTTGTTCTACCGCGATTTGTCTGAATTGCGGCAGGTGCAGATGTCGTCTGAAATAATCCTGCGCGGCAGCAGTATCGCCTTTCGCCTGCAAAACCTGCCAACCCTCAAATGCCCAAAATTCATGTTCCCAACCCGACTTGGTAACAGCCAAACGTTTAGCCACATAATCTTGCCACGCCTGCCATTCACCGCGTAGCCGCCAGATTCGGGCGCGGATTTGGTAGATTTTATTGCCTGCCTCCGAGAAATCAAAATAGCGGCTGTCGTCCAAGCATTTGTCCAAAAAATTAATCAAACGCTTCGGGACATTTTCCATGACCGCCTCTTCCAACAGGTCGAGTGCCATATACATAGCATCGCCCAACATACCGTCCGAATCGTCCGCCTTTTCAAAAGCATCCTGCAAACGCGGTATCAACAGAGGCAAAGCCTGTTGCAATGCCGCCGTTCCCTCCTGCGCCACATCTTCCAACCAGTTTTGCAGCCTGAAGCCCAAATCAGCAGCTTCGTAGTAATCATAATATCGGGTTCGGGAAAAGATTTGCGAGAGCTGCTGCCGATACGGATTGCCGCCCTGTTTAGGCTGCTGCGCGTCAGATTCTGCCGAATGGTTATCCTGAGTTTGAGCGCGCACCGCGTACCACAACGCCGCCATATGCTTACACGCCCCGCCATAAGGACAATCGCAGCCCCCGTCCTTAATGTACAAATCACTATCCAGCTTCAGCCATACCGAATAGTTTTCCGAACCGCACACCTCCGCCCGATAACGCCCTGAGGAAGTTTTTTGGACATCGCGAACCTTGCCCTGCTGAAAATACAGCAGTCCGCGTTCGGCGATGTGGGGTGGGAACAGGTGGAGCGGATGGATACGGGGCATGGTTGGTTTCCAAGAAGTTGTTGAAACATGGAGAGTTTACTGGTTCGGGCGATGTTTGGGGAGAGGGTTGCGGGAAGATTTGTTTAGCAATGTGGCAAAAGGTCGTCTGAAAATGGGTTTCAGACGACCTTTTGGTTTGGGTGGGGCAGGAAGTAGTTTAGAAAGACCACGTGCGTGCCTGAACGTATGCACGTGGTTAGATGCGGGCTACAACTTACTTGAATTGGTTTTTTGATATGTATGACCAGAGACTTAAGAATTTAAATATAATTTAATGATTTCTTGGTCAAATTTCTTTATTCCTTCAAGAAGGGAATTTGACTTATTTAGAGAGTCTTGTGGACTAACACTAGAATTTATTCTACTTTTATGTGAAGTATGCGCGATTTTCCCCCTATCACTACCAAATGCATCCATATTATTTATCCAAGAATCATCTAGATTATCATAATCAACCCCTGTCGGAATAATTATCTTTTTTAAATCATTACGTTTTATTCCATGATTTGATTTAATGATATGGGAATATTGTGACGTAGCCAACTGAATTGCTTCCTTAATATCTTTTGCTTTCTTCGGCTCTCCTTTTTGTTCAACCCAGCTATGGTGGTATGAAGCTAATAAGCAAAAAAGAGTCGGAGAAGTTTTAGATTCATCAGTCCATTGTTTAGCAACATGTTTAATCAAATCGTGACAAACGGTTTCAATATAGGATTCTATTTCTGCATGTACTAGTAATATATAAGCCTCTGTTAATAAGATAGTTTGATCATCATAGTTACCCAATGCATCAAATTTCTTAGGTAACATACTATTTCGCAGATAAGATAATCTTTTTTGTAGATCATTTAGTAGTTTTGTTCTTATATTTTTAGGGTTCATAATTTATTAATCCGACACTAGAGTATATTTGGGTAAATTAGTCCCAATAGTTTCGTTTAAAAATAATGACCAGGTATTTATTCTACATTGAGTGGATGAAAGGCTCTTAGTAGTAGTTTCAAGTGATTTTAGAAAATCTTCCTTGTTAGAACATAAATCTTTAAAGCCTTTTTCAATTGTATTATGAAGTTTATTATCTTCAGTTTTTTTTAAAACCTCTTGATCAGAGAAAGTCAAAATCATAATATCGTATATTGCTCTATTAAATCGAGATTCATAAGACACTTTATTCCATTTTCTATAAGCATTTTCACCAAAAATCTCTACTATACGAGAATGAGCCTTACTGAATAAATTGAATTGATTTTCTAATTCTTCTTTTTTCCCCAAATTTTCAAGCCATGCCTTATTTAACAAATAACATGTGGAATCTAAAAAGCTCTTCAAGTTTCCTGTGTATGCATCTATGAAATTTTTAAAAGCAAAATATCTTAATAATAATTCTGTATCCCTCATCCTGAAATCAACAGTATCATCTTTTAAACCAAGAATATTCTTTAATTCTTGACTTTTCATCGACTTTTCATTTAAAAATTTAACGAATTCCCCAGGATGAAGAGCTTGCCTCAGCTCTTGAGTTGATAGCGGCACACTTCCTGTATTTAATCTTAAGAATACTAGATATAAAAAATCTTCACTCATCCAGTTTTTTATTACTACTGTTCTAATAGGTTGATTTTCAAAGCTTGAAAAATCATCTGATAATTCAATATCTTGTGATAAGTCTTCATAGCTTTTTTTATTAAGTTTTTTTCGAATATCCAATCCTTGTAGATTAAATTTTTTATAATCCAAGCTGCTTTTGGGTATTGTAAATTGACGTAAGCTAAGTAAACGTTGCTTTCCATCTAATACAATATATTTACCTTTTTGATCTTTAGATTCTGCTAACACTATTTGAGGAATTGGTAAACCTAAAATCAAAGATTCTATAAATTGGCTTTTCTTTTTCTTATTCCAAGCATCTCTCCTTTGGAAATCAGGATTTAAAATGATATTTCCTTTTTCTATTTGTCTTATGATAGTTTCAGTAGTCCAATCATTGCTACTAACAACTACATTAGGAATAGATTTAGAGTCAAAGTCTAAATCCTCAGTTACATCTTGATCATCTTCAATATCAAATAAGTCATTAATTTTCATAAATAATATACCTATTAATCAAATTATTAATAATATATGTTAGTAAATATTACACTAATCTTGCAAGATTATACATTGATTTAGTAAGTAAGTTTTATATTATCCCACTCCTTCAACAACCTCTTCACCGACACCGGATACGGTGTCTTCAATTCCTGCGCAAACAGCGATACCCTCAATTCTTCAATCATCCATTTAAACGCGGCGAGGTCGTCTGAAACGGGCAATCCTTGTTTCACCAAGCTATCGGTTTTTTCCTGCCACATTTGTTCCAGCTCTTGAATATCGGCTTCACGGGCTGCGTCGCGGGCGGGGTTGCTGCTGTATTTTTCGAGGCGCAGGGTCATGGCTTTGAGGTAGATGGGGAGGCGCGGCCATTGTGCCCACGGGGTGCGGGTGGCGAAGCCGGCGGCGAGCAGGGTTTGCAGGCGTTGGCGCAGGAGCTGGGTAAGCGGGTGTTTGCCGAGTTTGCTGTTAAGTTCGGCGTAGGCGGCGGCGGTTTCCTGCAAGTAGCGGCTGAGGGCTTCTTTGACGGCGGGCAGGCGGCTGCGGGCGCGTTTGATTTGTTCTTTGAAGGCTTTTTCGTTGCGTGGCAGCTCGTCTTCGCCGATAAAGGCGCGGTCGCAGACGGCTTGGGTGAGGTCGTCGCGCAGGGTGTCGGCGTTGATGTGTTTGAGCAGCATGGCGGCTTGGGTGAAGCCTTGGATGCCTTTGTTCAGGTCTTTAACTTGTTCTTTTAGTTGTAGTTTCATGAGTTCGATCACGCCTAATCTGTGGGCTTGTTCGGCGGCGGCAGACGTGTCGAACAGGCGCAGGGCGATGCGGCCGTCTTTTTCTTTTTGCAGGCCGAGATAGCCGGTGAGCTGTTGTTTGCCGCGTGCGAATTTGATGGATTCGGGCAGGGTGCCGATGTCCCATGCGGTAACGTTGTCGCGCTCGAATTCTTGGGTGTTGTCGCGGAAGGTGGTGGCGGCGGCTTTGCCAAGTTGTTGTTGGATTTGGATTAAATCGCGCCCCATGGCTAATTCTTGCCCGCCGTCGTCGATGATGCGGAGGTTGAAATAGCAGTGTTCGGGCAGCTTGAACGCGGCCCATTCGTCTTGGTTGATTTGCTCGAGTATGCGGATGTCGCCTGCGGTTTTGGCGATGGCTTGGGCGAGCTGGGGCAGGATGGGGGCGTTGCGGTCGGGGTTTTGGCTTAAAAATTGGGTGATGAATTCGGGCACGGGCACGCAGATGCGGCGGATTTGTTTGGGCAGTGCTTTGATTTGCAACTGGATTTTTTCGCGTATCATGCCGGGCACGAGCCATTCTAGGGCGGCGGGGCTGATGCGGTTGAGCACGGTGAGCGGCAGGGTGAGGGTGACGCCGTCGAGCGGGTGGTGCGGATCGAAGCGGTAGCTGAGTTTGAATTTGCCGTCTGCGGTTTGCCAGTGTTTGGGGAATTGTTCTTCGGTGATGTGCGCGGCGGCGTGCTGCATGAGGTCGTCGCGGCTGAGGAACAGCAGGCGCGGGTTGTCGCGCTCGGCGGTTTTGAGCCAGGCTTGGAAGGTGCGGATGTCGGCGAGGGGGAGGGGTTTCAGACGGCCTTTTGGGGGTGCAGGCTGCTTTTTGGGTTTGGGGTCGTCTGAAACATTTTGTAGGGTGTATGAACTCGGTTCACGCACGCGGTTGTCCGTAGCTTTAGAATCCGCGTGCGTGGCTTGCGCTACATAACCTACGTTGTGCAGGCTGCCTGCAACCGTTGAGGCTGCGGTACTCTGTTCCCTCTCCTGTGGGAGAGGGTTAGGGAGAGGGTTTGCTGCGGTTGTGGAAAAGTTGGTTTGTGCGGCAACTGTTTTGCCCTCTCCCCAGCCCTCCCCCACGGGGGAGGGAGCGGTTTGCTGGGGATTTGCAGGATACAGGCCGTCTGAAACCGCATCCGCCGTATAAAAATCGGGCAGGCGTTCGTTATAAAACGCAAACAGGGCTTCATCGTCGACCAATACGTCTTGCTTGCGCGATTTGTGTTCGAGTTCGGTAATTTCTTTAATCAGCTTTTTATTGTGGGCAAAAAAGGCCGTCTGAAGATTGCTTTCCTGCGCCACCAATGCGCCGCGGATAAAGATTTCGCGCGCTTCTTCGGGCGCAACTTTACCGTAAGACACGGGGCGGCGCGGCAATACGGTCAGGCCGTAAAGCGTTACGCGTTCGCTGGCGACGACTTCGCCGCGTTTTTGCTCCCAGTGTGGCTCGAAATAATGATAGCGGACGAGGTGCGGCGCTTCCTGCTCTATCCATTCGGGCTGGATAACGGCGACGTCGCGCGCGTAAAGGCGCGTGGTTTCAACGAGTTCTGCCGCCATCACCCATTTGGGCTTGGCTTTGAACAGGGCGGAGGCGGGGAAAAGGTGGAAGCGGCTGCCGCGCGCGCCGGTGTAGTCGTTGCCGTCGGGCGATTTCATGCCGACGTTGGCGATAAGGCCGGTCAGCAGGGCACGGTGGATTTGTTCGTAGCCCGCTTCTTTGTCGGCACGGATTTGGGCGCGGTGTTGTTTCTTATCCAGTTGTTTTTGTTTGAGTTTTGCCGCCAAATCTTGATCGCCTTGGCTTTCAGCCGGCCTTAATTGTTCTTGGGAAGGAGGTTGTCTAAACGCGGCTTCTTTGGTGGTTAAACCCATTTCAATCGCGGTTTGGGCAAGCTGGTGGTGCAGCTCGCGCCATTCGCGCATCCGCAGGTGCGACAGGAAATATTGACGACACCACTGCACCAGCTGCTTGTTGGACAAACCTTTGTCGCGCTCGCGCTGGAAGCTGTCCCAAATATTCAGGTAGGCAAGGAAGTCAGATTGCTTGTCGGTAAAACGCTCGTGCGCCTTGGCCGCGGCATCGCGTGCTTCCAGCGGCCGCTCGCGCGGGTCTTGAATCGACAGTGCGGACGCGATCACCAATATTTCCGCCATGCAGTCGTGTTTCTTCGCCGCCAGCAAAATGCGCGCGATTTTCGGGTCAATGGGCAGGCGCACCATTTGTTCGCCGAGTTTGGTCAGGCGGTAGCGGTTTGGTTTTTCAGACGGCGTGTTGGGGGTTTTGATGTTTTGCATGGTGGGATTGGTTCGGTTAAAGGGTTTTCAGGCTGCCTGAACGTTTTCAGTGCATAGGATGCACCTACTATTTTTAGATAACATCAATACTACTCTAATAGTAAGATTAAATAGAATTATTTGGGTATCAAGATTTTCTTATTACCATCATTATTAGCTAACTCTAAGCCTTTCAATATATCAACATATCCTTCATATTTAGACATATCAATTAAATACTGAAGATTTTTTTCACCTGTGAAAATCGGAATTAATAACTTAAAGTACCCAAGTAAAAATTGTTTAATTTCATTGGTTATATCATCATGAGGAATAAGTCTAGATAAATAATCAGACTTATCCAATGAATGATACAATTGATACCAATCATTAGACAAATCAAAGTAAAGTATTGGGTAATGATATTTTTCAATAGAACTTAACACATATTGATAATTATGGCTTGTTTTAACTTGAATGCCAGCAGGCTTACCATGGGATGTTGTTGCTCCCACACATAGTAATTGATGTTCTGTGCTTTCCTTATGAACCCAAATAATATCTCTTTGTGTATCATTTGGATTATAATATGTTGGATAATAATATCTTGTTTGCTGAGAACCAGTAGCAACAGCAACATAATTATCTATACTATTTGATAATTTTTCCGCGCATCTTCCATACATACCTAATCTTCTATTTACTTCTTGATACTCTTTGCAAAACTTCGTTACCAATATTTCAGCAATACTACCAATTAGCCTTGTTACATCACTATGCGGATTTGATGTAATAACCTTACTTAATACAAGTTGATTACTTTCAAAATTTAATTTTATTTCAGATTCAGATAATAAAATATCTATTAGACTATGTCCATATAGCAAACTTTCGCTTTCATAATTATTTTCATAATTAAAAAACTTGGTTTCATAATCATTATGAGTAACCACTACTTTTGTATCTGGGGGATATAAAAATCTCCCATAATTCTGTAAACGCAACATATTTTTAGCCTTTTCCTTTGATATTCTTAAATAAGCAGCTTAGATCTTAAATCAACAAATTCAATGCTATTTAAAATTTCTGGTTACTCACTTGAAATCCCCTATTTTATATTTCCCATTTCTTCCACCGCCCCCAATTCCAACAACACCTGAAACCCGTCGTTGATATACCGCTGGTCGGGAGCTTCAAGAAACGGAAACGCTGCCACATCGCCCAGGTTCAGCGATGCCATGCGCAGGATGACGGCGGCGAGGTTGCTGCGGACGATTTCGGGGTCAGTAAATTCGGGGCGACTGTTGAAATCTTCTTCTGAAAACAGTCGGATACATACGCCTGCAGAGACGCGGCCACAGCGGCCGGAGCGTTGGCGGGCGGCGGCTTGGGAGATTTTTTCGACATGAAGCTGCTCCACTTTCGCTCGTGCTGAATAGCGTTTGACGCGCGCGAGGCCGGTGTCGATAACGTATTTGATGCCCGGCACGGTGAGCGAGGTTTCGGCGACGTTGGTTGCTAACACGATGCGGCGTTTCGCGCCTGAGGGGTGGAAGATTTTGTGCTGTTCGGCGTGCGACAGGCGTGCGAACAGGGGCAGGATTTCGTCGTTGCGGCGCAGCGTGGATTTGCGCAGGGCTTCGGCGGCTTCGCGGATTTCGCGTTCGCCTGGCAGGAACACCAAAATATCGCCTTCGCCGTGCCGCGCCAATTCGTCCGCCGCATCGACAATCGCGTCGGTCAGCTCCACTTCTGCGTCGTCTTCGTCTTTGCTGGTCAGAGGGCGGTAGAGGATTTCGACGGGATAGGTGCGCCCGCTTACTTCCAGCACGGGCGCGTCGTTGAAGTGTTGGGAGAAGCGTTCCGCGTCTATGGTTGCCGAGGTGATGATGACTTTTAAATCGGGGCGGCGCGGCAGAAGCTGTTTCAGGTAGCCCAGCAGGAAGTCGATGTTTAGGCTGCGTTCGTGCGCTTCATCGATGATAATCGTGTCGTAGGCGGCGAGATAACGATCGGTCTGGGTTTCCGCCAGCAGGATGCCGTCGGTCATCAGCTTGATGCAGGCATCGCGCGAGGTGTGGTCGGTAAAGCGCACTTTATAGCCGACCGTGCTGCCGATTTCCGATTTCAATTCTTCGGCAATCCGCTCCGCCACTGAGCGCGCAGCCAAACGGCGCGGCTGGGTATGCCCGATCAAACCCGCCGCCCCGCGCCCGAGTTCCAAGCAAATCTTGGGCAGCTGCGTGGTTTTGCCCGAACCGGTTTCGCCGCAAATAATCGTTACCTGATTTTCGGCAATGGCTTTTTTGATTTCGTCGAGCTTTTCGTGAACGGGCAGGGTGTTGTCGAATTCGGGCTTGGGCAGCTTGGACAGGCGTTGCAAATAAAGGTCGTGCGATTTTCGGTATTTTTCTTCGACTTTGGGCAAGCCGCCGTATTTGTTAGGATTTTTGAAGGCGGAACGCAGAAAGTGGCGGTCTTTGGAGAGGGTTTGGGAGAAATCGGGTTGCGGCATGATGGTGCAATAAATTGAATATTGTGAAAAGAATGGAATTATAGCAAAAGGCCGTCTGAAACTTGCTTGCTTTCAAGTTTCAGACGGCCTTTGTATGGATAAACCGTTTTAGTCGGCGGCGTGCCAAGGTTTTTGCATACCGGCGTGGAAACTTGGTTTTTCTCCGCCCCACAAGGTGTCGATGTCGTAGAAGTCACGCACGGCAGGGAGCATGACGTGGACAACGAGGTCGCCTGCGTCGACGAGCGTCCATTCGCCGCTGTCGCCTTCGGTGCTGAGGATTTCAAAACCGGCTTCTTTCAAATCGACGGCAACGTTGTTCGCCAGTGCTTTGACTTGGCGTGTGCTGTCGCCGCTGGCAATAATCATGCGGGCGAACAGGGAGGTTTTGTCTTGGGTTTCCAAAACAGAGATGTCTTTGGCTTTGATGTCTTCGAGGGCGTTTACGGCCACTTCGACCATTTTTTGCAGGTCTTGCAATTCTTGTTCGTTCATTATTTTCCTAGTTGAAATGTTTTCAGACGGCATTATAGCTTATCTGCCTGAATAAACGCTATTTTTCATAGAGTTTGTGTTGGCGGATGTATTGGGCGACAGGTTGCGGCAGGCCGTCTGAATGGTGGGTTTTAGCGAGATCGGCACGGATTTGGGTGGAGCTGGTGTTGTGCAGCGGCGCGTCGAGGATGCGGACGCTGCCGTTTTGCAGGGCTTCGCCGAGCCATGCGTGCAATTCGCGCGGGGTTTTGTTGAGGTTGTCGCCTTGGCGCATAGCAATGGCGATATGGGTCTGGCGCACGAGGGTTTGCCATTTTTTCCATGTGTGCAGCTGCATCAGGCTGTCGCTGCCCATCAGCCACCACAGTTGCGCGCCGGGAAACTGCTGGCGGAAGATTTGGACGGTGTCAAACGTATAGGTCGCACCATCGCGGACGATGTCGCAGTCGCTGGCGGCGAATTTCGGCTCGTCGGCGATGGCGAGTTCGACCATATTGAGGCGCTCTTGTGCCGGCGTGCGCGTGCTGTCTTTGTGGTATGGGTCGCCTGCCGGCAGGAAGACGACAAGGTCCAAACCGATTTCGTCAGCGAAGGCGCGGGCGATGTGAAGGTGGCCGTTGTGGATGGGGTCAAACGTGCCGCCGAATAATCCGATGTTTTTCATTTCGTGGTGGTGTCTGCGTTAGATGTTTTGGCCGTCTAAAGCAGGTAGGCTGCCGTCAATAATCAGGTTGAGCTTGCCTGTGGTCGGGTGGATGACCAGGCCGTGGATGGCGATGTTGTCGGGCATCAGCGGATGTTTGCGAATCAGCTCGACGGTATGGCGCACGCTGTCTTCGACGTTGTCAAAACCGGTCAGCCAGCCGTCCAAATCGATACCGGCATTGCGCAGGGTTTCGATGCGGTCGTCGGGGATATTGCTGTCGTGTACGCGTTGGAGGAACTCTTCAGCGTGCAATCCGCGCATACCGCAGTCGTGGTGGGCAATGACCATGATTTCTTTGACTTTGAGTTCAAATACGGCCACCAACAAACTGCGCATCACCGAACCCCAAGGGTGGGTCACCAGCGCACCGGCGTTTTTGATGAGCTTGGCATCGCCGTTTTTCAAGCCCAAGGCATTGGGCAGCAATTCGATAATGCGTGCGTCCATGCAGGAAAGAATGGCCAGCTCGCGGCCGGGGTATTTGTTGGTGAAATATTTTTCGTACTCTCCCGATTCAACGAAATGTTGGTTGTAGGAAAGGATATCGGTCAATTCACTCATGATGATGTGCTCTTTTCGGATGATTTACTCTATTATAGCGGTTTTCAAGGGGTATGGTCGTTTTGCAAATTCGCCGTAAACGGCTAAAATCGACGTATCTTTAGTTCTTTTGGAGGATGCGCCATGTCTCAGTCTTTCCGTTTTGAACAAGTATTCACACCCGATGTCCACGACGCATTGTGGGATTGGGCGCAAACAAGCTATGGCGCATCCGACGATTGGTGCATTCTGTATCTCAACGGCCTGCCTTTAGGCCGTCTGAACCCGTTATGGCGCGAACGCCTCGGACAAGATTGGACAGGCAGGCAGGCACCCCTTTCAGACGGCCTGAATTTGGAAACAGACAGCTGGACTCAGATGGGTGACAGTTTGCAAACGCTGGCGCAACAATGGCGCGAGTGCGGTTGGCTCAAAGGTTGGCGCGGTGAAAAGTTTGACATCTGCGACCAGTCGGGTAAGCCTTTATGCGCACTCGAACGCGCCGCCTTCCGTCCGTTCGGCCTGATGAGTCAGGCAGTTCACTTAAACGGGTTGGTCGAAACAGAAGACGGTTTACGCTTTTGGATAGGCCGCCGCAGTCCGCACAAAGCCGTCGATCCGAACAAACTCGACAACCTGACCGGCGGCGGCATCAGCAGTGGCGAGAGGCCGTCTGAAGCCGTCTGCCGCGAAGGCGAAGAAGAAGCCGGCATTCCCGCTTCTCTGACACCCCATATCCGACCGACCGCCCAAATATATAGTTTGCGCCCCGTTAATCGCGGTGTCCACAACGAAATCCTGTATATCTTCGACATCGTCCTGCCCGAAGGCTTCCAACCCGCCAACCAAGACGGCGAAGTCGCCGGTTTTGAACTGATGGACATCCCCACCCTGCTCGATGCCATGTTGGGCGGACACATGATGCACGATGCCCAGTTGGTCACGATCGAAGCCTGCCGTCGATACGGCCTAATCGACCCCAAACATCCGCTGTCCGCATGGCTCGACAGCATCCGTTGCCGACCCCATTTTTAAAGGCCGTCTGAAACCATGTTGCAACTTAAAAACATCAACAAACGCTTCGGCAGCAAAACCGTTGCCCAAGACATCAACCTAAACGTCGAAGCAGGCGAAATCCTCGCCGTACTCGGCCGCTCCGGCTGCGGCAAATCCACCCTGCTCAAAACCATCGTCGGCCTGGTGCATCCAGACAGCGGCGAAGTCTGGCTCAACGGCGACAACATCACCGACATGCCGTCTGAAAAACGCAATATCTCGCTGATGTTTCAAGACTACGCCCTTTTGCCGCATTTAACCGCCCTCGACAACGTCGGCTTCGGCCTCAAAATGCGCCGCCTGCCCAAAGCCGACATCGAAGAACAATCCATGCAGGCCTTGCGCGACATCGGTTTGGAACACGAAGCGCAACGCAAACCCGAAAGCCTCTCCGGCGGTGAACAGCAACGCCTCGCTCTCGCACGCGCCCTCATCACGCGCCCGTCGCTGTTGCTCTTGGACGAAGCCTTCTCCAGCCTCGACACCCACCTGCGCCACCACCTGCGCACCCTGACCGCCGAACGCATCCGCAGTCAAAACATCCCCGCCATCCTCGTGACCCACTCTGCCGAGGAAGCCTGCACCATGGCCGACACCATCGCCATCATGCACGAAGGCCGCATCCTCCAACACGGCACACCGGAAACCCTTATCCGCCGCCCCGTCAATGCCCAAGCTGCCTTACTGCTCGGTTTGGCCAACACCGGCGACACACGCTACATTCCCCAACACGCCATCCGATTCGACCCGAACGGCACGTCCGTCCGCATCAACGAAGCCGTCCCCCTCGCCGAAGGCACACGCCTTACCCTCGTCCATCCGCAATACGGCGATTTGATTTGGTATCCCCACGCCGACCACGATACGGACAAACCGCAAACCGGACAGGAAATCCGCATCAGCGTGGATGAAAGTCAGATTGTTTGGTTTGATTGAATTTGATGGATTAAAAAAAGAAAAAGGCCGTCTGAAATTTAAGTTTCAGACGGCCTTTGTTATCTAAGCCATCAATCAGACAAACCCATCTGATCTACAATCGCTATTTACTTCACTTTCGTACATACCTCACGGGAAGTTCCATCCTCAGACACCAATTTGCCTGTTTTATCCATTTGATAAACCTCGTCTTCACCGGGCTTGTCCATCTGCGCGACCAATCCGGTGTATATCATACTTTCCAAGAATTGGCCGTCTTCTGATTCTTCCAACCATGCCAATGTTTCAGGGCTGTGGAGTCGTGAAACTTCGCTGTACTTGATTTGGCTTTGAGTTAAGGCTTTGTTCGCAAAACGCCATTTACCCCTACCGACAACATGGTACGCTAAGACATTGCCGTCATCGTCCACTTTGAGCTTAGCGTCGCCACGGAAACTGCCGTCCTGAAGATATTCGACTTTTGTATCACTGTGGATGTTTTCATCAGAGCCAACGCAATGCCATGTACCGACAATCGGAGAAGCCAGGGCGGTTGTTGCGGATAAAAGTATCGGCAAAATAAAGAGTTGCATCTATTTCCTTTCTTAAAAGAGGCCGTCTGAAAAGTTGCAATGACATTGAAGCTGCATTTTCAGACGGCCTTTGCGAGTATTCTGTCGCAGGCAGACGTTCAAGAGATGTAAATCACGAGGACGGCAATCAGCACCAGCTGGACACCCAGCTTTATCAGCGCGGTACGGCTGACGAAGTAGATAAACCAAGTGCCGGTCAGAATCAACAGTAGAATAATCAGCCACGGCCGCCATTTGTTGAGGTGGACGGCTTCGGTAAAGCAGGTATGAATATGAAGTACGACGATGGCGACGATGAGCAATATAGGCACGATGAAGTCCATAATTTGATTTCCTTTTGATAAGGCCGTCTGAAAACCGTGGTTTCAGGTTTTCAGACGGCCTTGTCTATTCAATCAAAATCAGTCTTTCAACTTCGCCAACTGAGTTTGAACTTTCGCCATTTTGTCTTCCAATTCCGCCAAATCGGCTTTGTCTTTTTCCACCAGATGCGCCGGGGCTTTTTCGGTGTAGCCGGGTTTGGAGAGTTTGGCGTTGAGTTTGTCCAAGGCTTTTTGCAGCTTCTCGGCTTCTTTGCTCAAACGAGCGGTTTCGGCGGCTTTGTCGATTTCGACTTTCAACATCAGGCGCGCGCCGTTGCAGACGGCGACGGGGGCGTCTTCCGCTTCGGGCAGGCTGTCCACCAGCTTGGCTTCAGTCAGTCGGGTCAGCGACGGCAGGTATTTGAGCAGGCCTTCGAGTTCTGCACTGCCTTCGACGAAGAGCGGCGCTTTGACGTTTGGCGCGATACCCATTTCGCCGCGCAGTTTGCGCACTTCTTCCACCAAGTCTTTCAATGCAGCCATTTTGTCGAAGGCCGTCTGAACGATTTTTTCTTTATCGGCTTGCGGATAGGCGGCCAACATGATGCTGTCGGCGGTTTTGGCATTCGCCAGAGGCGCAACGACCTGCCACAGCTCTTCGGTAATGAAAGGCATGATTGGGTGCAGCAGGCGCAGGATGGTTTCGAGTACGCGCACGAGGGTGCGGCGTGTGGTGCGCTGGGTTGTCGGGCAGCCGGTTTGGATTTGCACTTTTGCCAGCTCGATGTACCAGTCGCAATATTCGTTCCACACAAATTCGTACAGCGTTTGCGCGGCAAGGTCAAAGCGGTAGGTTTCAAAGGCTTCGGCAACGGCGGCTTCGGCTTGTTGCAGTTTGCCGATAATCCATTGGTCGGCAAAGGTAAACGCCAACGGCTGCATTTCGTCTTGACCGCAGTCTTTGTCTTCGGTGTTCATCAACACGAAGTTGGTGGCGTTCCACAATTTATTGCAGAAGTTGCGGTAGCCTTCGGCGCGTTTGAAGTCGAAGTTGACGCTGCGGCCGAGGCTGGCGTAGCTCGCCATGGTGAAGCGCAATGCGTCCGCGCCCATGCTCGGAATGCCTTCGGGGAAGAGTTTTTTGGTGGCTTCTTCCACTTTCGGCGCGGTTTCGGGTTTGCGCAGGCCGGTGGTACGTTTCACCAGCAGTTTTTCCAAGTCGATGCCGTCGATCAAATCCACAGGGTCGATGACGTTGCCTTCGGATTTGGACATTTTTTTGCCTTCGTGGTCGCGCACGATGCCGTGGATATACACGTCTTTAAACGGTACTTTGCCGGTGAAGTGGGTGGTCATCATAATCATGCGCGCCACCCAGAAGAAGATGATTTCGTAACCTGTTACCAAGACATTGGATGGCAGGAAGGCTTTGAGTTCGTCGGTTTCAGACGGCCAGCCGAGTGTAGAGAACGGCACGAGCGCGGAGGAGAACCATGTATCCAATACGTCTTCTTCGCGGGTCAAACCAGTTTTGCCGGCTTGTTTTTCGGCTTCTTCCTGATTACGGGCAACGTACACATTGCCTTCATTGTCGTACCATGCAGGGATTTGATGGCCCCACCACAGTTGGCGCGAGATACACCAGTCTTGGATGTTGTTCATCCATTGGTTGTAAGTGTTGACCCAGTTTTCAGGGATAAAGCGTACCGCGCCGCTGTCGACGGCTTTTTTGGCTTTGTCGGCGAGGCTCAAGCCTTTGAATTCGCTGTCAGGCTCGCCGCCGTTTGGCGTAGCGGACATGGCGACAAACCATTGGCTGGTCAGCATCGGCTCAATCACCGAACCTGTGCGGTCGCCTTTCGGCGTCATCAGCGTGTGCGCTTTGATTTCGACCAAGAAGCCTTGTTCCTGCAAATCGGCAACCATTTGTTTGCGCGCGGCAAAGCGGTCTAAGCCTGCGTATTTTTCAGGCAGGGCAAAACCTTGTTGCGCTTCGCCTTTGAAGTTGAACACTTCGGCGTTTGCCAACACTTTGGCTTCCAAGTCGAACACGTTAATCAGACGCGTGTCGTGGCGTTTGCCGACTTCGTAGTCGTTGAAGTCGTGCGCAGGCGTGATTTTCACGCAGCCTGTGCCGAAGTCTTTTTCAACGTATTCGTCGGCAATCACGGGGATGGTGCGGCCGGTCAGCGGCAGGATTAACTCTTTGCCGATTAAGTGGGTGTAACGTTCGTCTTCGGGATTGACGGCTACGGCAACGTCGCCCAGCAGCGTTTCGGGGCGGGTAGTCGCCACGATAACGGCTTCGGCAGGATTGTCGGCCAGCGGATAGCGGATGTGCCACATAGAGCCTTGTTCTTCCACGCTTTCCACTTCCAAATCAGACACTGCCGTACCCAATACCGGATCCCAGTTTACCAAGCGTTTGCCGCGGTAAATCAAGCCCTGTTCAAACAGGCGCACAAACACTTCGGTCACGGTTTCGGCACGCACGTCGTCCATCGTGAAATACTCGCGCGTCCAGTCGGCGGAACAGCCCACGCGGCGCATCTGCTGCGTAATCGTGCCGCCGGACACTTCTTTCCATTCCCACACTTTTTCCAAGAATTTTTCACGCCCCAAGTCATGACGGGACACGTTTTGCGCGGCAAGCTGACGCTCGACCACAATCTGCGTGGCGATGCCCGCATGGTCGGTGCCGGGAATCCAGGCGGTGTTGCAGCCTTTCATGCGGTAGTAGCGGGTCAGGCCGTCCATAATGGTTTGGTTGAAGGCATGACCCATGTGCAGCGTGCCGGTTACATTGGGCGGCGGCAGTTGGATGGAAAAAGACGGTTTGGTCAAATCCATATCGGGCTGGAAATAGCCCTGCTCTTCCCAGTTTTGATAATGTTCGGATTCAATTTCGGCTGGATTGTATTTGTCTAACATGATGGAACTTTGTGAAATTAAGGTTATTTTTGATGTGCGGATTATAACGCAAAAAGGCCGTCTGAATCATTTCAGACGGCCTTCGGCATACGGGTTTTAAAAACGGAATAATACCAAACTGACGGCAATCACCGCCATACCCGTCGTCAGGCCGTAAACGGTTTCATGGCCGTCTGAATAGCGTTTGGCGGCCGGCAGCAGCTCGTCCAACGCCAAAAACACCATCACACCGGCTATCACGCCGAATACCGAACCAAACACGGCAGGCGACAAAAACGGCTGCAAAACCAAATAGCCCAAAGCCGCCCCCAACGGCTCGGCCAAGCCGGATAGCAGGCACGCCCATACCGTTTTCTTACGGCTGCGGGTGGCAAAATAAACCGGCGCGGCAATGGAAATGCCCTCCGGAATATTATGGATGGCAATCGCCAAGGCCAAAGGCATCCCAACCGCCGGATTCTCCAAGGTGGCAAAAAACGTCGCCAAGCCTTCGGGGAAATTGTGCGCAGTAATCGCAAACGCCGCCATCATGCCGACTCGCGCGATATGGCGGCGTTTGCTTTCTTGAAACGACGGGTCTTGCGCGTCTAAGGTTTCATGCGGGTTCGGCACCAGGCGGTCGATCAGCGCAATGCCGCCCATACCGACCAAAAATGCCATGGTCGCCGCCGCAAACGCGTGGTCTTTATCATAAATTTCAGCGAACGCCTCACTGGATTTACTGAAAATCTCCGTCAGGGAAACATACACCATCGCACCGCCGGCAAATGCCAAACCAAACGACAACACCCGCGGATTGGGCGTTTTGGAAAACATCACCAGGCCGCTGCCTAATACGGTAAACAAACCGGCAGCCAACGTAATGGAAAAGGCAACGGCCAAATTGGACATCGAAAAATCGGGCATGAGAAAACCTGCACTCAAAGCTGGGACAGGTTCAGACTAACACTTTTTAATGCGTATGATAATAGTTATTATTTATTTTATTGATTAGGTACACGGATTTTGAAACAAAAGGCCGTCTGAAAAATGATTTTCAGACGGCCTTTAAACCTTATCGCTTTCCAGCTTAAGCCTGATAACGCGACAGGATCAAATCGTCGCTGCGGATTTCGGTGTCTTTGCCGCTCACGATATCGGCGGTTAATTTTGCCGAACCCAGCGACATGGTCCAGCCCAAAGTACCGTGACCGGTATTTAGGAATAAGTTTTCAAAGCGGGTACGCCCGATTAACGGCGTGCTGTCAGGCGTCATCGGTCTGAGGCCGCTCCAGAACAATGCTTGGCTCAAATCGCCGCCTTCAGGAAACAAATCGTTGACGACCAAAGCCAAGGTTTCGCGGCGTTTTTCGGGCAGTTTGATTTCGTAGCCGGACAATTCCGCCATGCCGCCGACGCGGATTCTGTTGTCAAAGCGCGTGATGGCGACTTTGTAGCTCTCATCTAACACGGTGGAAACCGGCGCGCCGTCTGAATTGGTGACGGGCAGGGTCAAGGAATAGCCTTTGACGGGATAAATCGGCAGATTGAGATCCAACTGCACCAAAACCGTCCTGCTGAAGCAGCCGAGCGCGCAGACGAAGGCATCTGCTTCAAAGCGTTCTTTTTCGGTTTCGACTGCGCTGATGCGCTGCCCATTGTGTTCGATGCGGCGGATGGTTTGGTTGAAATGGAACTGTACGCCTTTTTCCAGACAGAGTTGGTACAGGTTTTGGGTGAAGAGGTGGCAGTCGCCGGTCGCATCCGCAGGCAGGTGCAGGCCGCCGGCAATTTTGGCGGTAACGCGCGCCAGCGCAGGCTCAAATTCTGCGCATTCTTCGGGTTTCAGACGGCGGTAGGGCACGCCGTAGCGTTCCAAAACGGCAATGTCTTGTTCTGCTGCTTCGACTTCTTTGGCTTGGCGGAAAATCTGCAACGTCCCTTTTTTGCGCCCTTCAAAATTCATGCCGGTTTGCGCTTCAAAACGGCGGAACATTTCACGGCTGTATTCGGAAATCCTGACCATGCGCTCTTTGTTGGTTTGATAGCGTGCTGCCGTGCAGTTTTGCAGCATTTGCCACAGCCATTCGATTTGATACAGGCTGCCGTCAGGGCGAAACAGCAAAGGCGGATGGCTTTTAAACAGCCATTTCAGCGCTTTGGTCGGGATACCGGGTGCAGCCCACGGCGTGGTATAGCCGTAAGAGAGCTGGCCTGCGTTGGCAAAACTGGTTTCCATCGCCACGCCCTCGGCGCGGTCGATGACCGTTACTTCATGTCCGGCCTCTGCCAGATACCACGCGGAAGATACGCCGGCAACACCAGCACCTAAAACAAGCACTTTCATTTTTCTCCTCCTCTGACTTTTTTCAAAACAAACTTAATATACACTGGGCCGTCTGAATGTTCAGGTTCAGACGGCCTTGGACATTAATGCGGCAATTCGCCGTTTTTGATTTTTTGTTTGAAGTCGCGCGTTTCATTGACGATGACTTTCGCCATCAACAAAAGCGCAATCAGGTTGGGCAATGCCATCAAGCCGTTGAATGTGTCCGAAGCCAGCCACACCAAATCAAGGCTCAACACGGTTCCCAGCATAACTGAAGAAACATAACCGACGCGGTACAAACCGGCAAACTTCTCGCCGAAGACGTAAACCGCGCATTTCTCGCCGTAATAACACCAGCCGAGAATGGTTGAGTAGGCAAAGAAAATCAGGCCGATGGTCACAATCCAGCCGCCGATGCCGGGCAGCATTTTTTGGAAAGTGACGGTTGTCAGCGCCGCGCCGCTCAATTCAGGTTTCACAAACTCGCCACCTGCGCCGAGCAGACCCATGACCAACACGATACCGGTAATCGAGCAAACAACAATGGTGTCCAAAAAAGTACCGGTCATGGAAACCAAAGCCTGACGGACGGGGTGGTCAGTTTTCGCGGCTGCGGCGGCAATTGGCGCAGAACCCATACCCGCTTCGTTGGAGAACACGCCGCGCGCCACGCCGTAGCGGATGACCGTACCGATGGCGCCGCCGGCCACAGCTTGCGCGCTAAACGCATCGGAGAAAATCAGTTTGACGGCAGGCATCAACACATCGGAATTAATCACGATAATGGCAATACCGCCTACTACATAAAACACTGCCATGGCAGGTACGATAAAGGATGCGGCTTTGGCAATGCCCTTAATGCCGCCCAAAAGCACAATGGCCGTTAATACGGTCAATATCACGCCGGTGTAGGCAGGTTCGACGCCGAAGCTGGTTTGCACTGCCTGCGCAACCGAGTTGGACTGCACCGAGCTGCCGATACCGAAGGAAGCGAATGTGCCAAACAGCGCAAACGCGACGGCCATCCATTTCCAGTTTTGGCCCAAACCTTTTTCGATGTAATACATCGGGCCACCGGACATTTCGCCTTTGGAATTGGTCACGCGGTATTTCACCGCCAATACGCCTTCGCCGTATTTGGTGGCCATACCGAAAATGGCGGTCATCCACATCCAAAATACCGCGCCCGGGCCGCCGGTTACCACCGCAGTCGCCACACCGGCGATGTTACCCGTGCCGATGGTGGCGGATAGCGCGGTCATCAACGCCGCGAAATGGGAAATATCGCCTTCGTGGTCTTCGCCGTCTTCATGCTTCTTTGACGGCACAAACGCCTGCTTCAGCGCATAACCCAACATGGTGAACTGCAAGCCTTTCAGCAAAACGGTCAGCAAAATGCCCGTACCGACCAGCAGCATCAACATAATAGGTCCCCAGACCCAGCCGCTGATGGTTTCGAAAAAGGCTTTGAGATTGTCTAAAAACAATTGCATGGCTTTCTCCTTTGTCTGTTTTATTTTTTATGCACTACTTTTTGTAGTGTCATGTAATTTCAGCACAGAATATTCAATAAGACAATATCTTTCTTTTTAAAAAGATTTTTGAGGTTTTACCCTAAAAAGATATCTATTTAGACCGGCCAGATTGTTTACAATCCGCTAAAAATAAAGGCTGCGGCCGAGATAAAATGCCAAATGAAAGTTAACCAACCATCAATTAAGACTGCAACAATTAAAATGACACAATCGACAAATGGCACATTATTGAAAAATACAAACACGCAAATCTTGTTTAAAAAAAGCCTCAGGCCGTCTGAAAGATGGTTTTCAGACGGCCTGAGGCTTGCTATTTATATTAATAAAGTCAGGTTGATGAATGTTGCTCAAGCAACTGCGCCAACACTCGGGCAAAGCGTTCCGTCGCGCCTTCACTGGTGTGCAAATACAGGGCGGGCTCGATGAGTTCCAATTCATTGAGCAGGAAGGTGTCGCCGACCAATGTGCCGTCCACTCGGGCGTAAACCGGCATTTGCGGCAAAGTGGCCAGTACGTTTTGCGCGGCACGGACGGCAAACTCGGGCGGCTCGATACCGAACACTGACACGCCATAGGCCGAGTTGGCGCGCCATTCGCCGTGTGGCGGCTGACGGCGTACGGCATGGCTGAATGTGCCGTTGAAAAACACCAGCGAGGTTTCGCCTGCTGTTTCGATTTCGCGGATATAAGGTTGAACAATCATGCCTTGCGGATAATCCGCCATATCCACGTCCAATGCCTCCGCACAAACTTTGACCACGCCTTTGCCGCTCTGCCCGAATGCCGGCTTGATGACCGCTTTCGTCCAGCCTTGTCGGTTCAGGATGTCCGCCAACTCGGCTTTTTGCGGCGGAACGAACACGCTGGGAATCACTCGCGCGCCGCGTTCTGCTAAATCGCACAAATAAGTCTTTTCCATATTCCAAGCCATCAGCTCGGGCGGATTGATAAAACGCTGCCCCGCCTGCTCGGCTTGCTCCAGCCATTGGCGGAAGGCTTCGGGTTCGGCGGCATAATCCCATGCGCACAAAGGCAGTAAAAACGGTGCGGACGGATGGTTTTGCCACGCATCAAATACGGTTCCCACGCCCATGGTTTCTAAGCATGCCGCCAATGTTTTCAGGTTGTCCGATGGTTCGGGATAAGTTTGGCAGGTAATGAGTGCCAAAACAGTTTGCTCGGTCATGATTGCCACCTCATTGCTAAAACCAAAATTATATAGCAAAATCAAACCAAAAGATTTTTCAGACGGCCTGATACATGAGGCCGATTCTGATAAAATGGTCTCCCCTTTTTCGTCGGAACATGCTCATGAAATCTGCTCACGTCCTTGTCTGGTTCCGCCGTAACCTCCGCCTGCACGACAATGCCGCGCTTAATGCCGCCGTTGCAAGCGGTTTGCCCATCGCCTGCGTCTGGGTCAGTCAAAGGCCGTCTGAAAACCACAATCCGCGTCAAAGCCTGTTCCACTATCAAGCCGCGCAAGAACTGCATACCCGTCTGGCGGCGCACCATATTCCTTTATATGTCGTCGCCTCCGACGAAGACCTCCTCCCCTTGGCTGCTGCGCTCAATGCCCATACCGTCATCACAGACGAAGCCTACACCGAAGCCGAAATCCGCCAAGACAACCACCTCTGGCACAATTTCGACCGGGCAGGCATTGCCTTGCAACACACCAACGACCGCGGCATTTTGGCCAAATTCCCCCTTATGGATGCCAACGGCCTGCCCTACACCGATTTTGCCGCCTATAAACAAGCATGGTTGCAAGCTTATTCAGGACAAAGGCCGTCTGAAACCGAATTGCCTGTTCAAACCAGACAAAACGTTCCGCTGTTTCCAGCCCATACCGGCGCGGTATTGCCTGCCTATCAACAGGGCGGCGAAACCGCAGCCTTAACGCAATGGCACGCGTTCAAACAGAATTTGGTTCACTACCCGATTACCCAAAACTTTCCGGCACGAAAAAACACCAGCCTCCTCAATGCCTACCTGTCCGCAGGCTGCATTTCACCGCGCCTGCTGGCCGCCGAAGGCTTGGCAAACCGACATTTCGAATGGCTGGACAAACTTATTTTCCGCGACTACTGCTACCAGCTCGCCTACCACCGCCGCCTGCCCGAAACAACCGATGCCGCTCCGGTACGCGAATACTGGCGACTCGGCCAAACCGGCGTACCCATCATCGACGCCTCCATCCGCGGCCTCGAAGCCACTGGTCACTTACACCCCGTTCTCCAGCAGCTGTGCGCCCACTATTTCTGCCACGCCCTCAACTTCGACCCCAACCAAGGCATTGCGTGGGCAGCCTCCGTCCAAACCGGCACCGACCCCGCACTCAACCAAGCCAACTGGCACCTCGCCGCACAAGACACGGCTACCGTCCGCTATGCCCACCGTTCGCATCAAATCGATCCCGACGGCAGCTACATCCGCAGTTACGTCCCCGAATTGGCGCACCTACCGTCCACCCTCATCCACACGCCGTGGGCCGCCGCCGATGACATCGACACACACGGCTACCCCTTTCCCAAGGCCGTCTGAAACCTGCATTCACACCAAAAAACCACACTAAATACAGCTGAAAAACGTTCAAACAAAATATTTTGGTTTCAGATGGTCAAACAGATTGAATAGCCAAGATTTACACGGTAAACTTACGTCATTAAAAAATTTTATTATTTCATGACAATGAAACCCGCATTCGACATAAAAACATCACGTTTGGACGTCTTATCCATCCATCTGCACACCGCAGATTTAACCGAATTGGAAGAATTCCTGCGCCAACTGGCAGGCCAATCCCAAGACGAATTCGTTCCCTTCATTTTAGACGTACAAGATTTCGACCACCCCGAATCCATCGATTTGGGCGGCATGATTTCCCTGTTTGCCCGTTACGGCATGCAAATTTTAGGGCTGCACCACACCAGCGACACATGGGCGGCAGCGGCGGCGCGTTATCACTTGGTATTCAAACAAGGCAACTCCACCCAAGCAGCCGACACACAGGCAGCGCCTGCCTCACGCCAAGCACCGCAGCCGCAAGACGTACAGGCCACCGTTATCAACAATCCGACCGTATTGGTCAGCACGCCCGTGCGTACCGGCCAGCAGGTTTACGCTGAAAACGGCGACCTCATCGTCACCGGCATCGTCAGCCAAGGTGCGGAACTTATTGCCGACGGCAACATCCATATTTATGCCCCCATGCGCGGCAGAGCGTTGGCCGGTGCAAAAGGCAATACCAACGCGCGCATCTTTATTCATTCCATGCAGGCCGAATTAGTCTCCGTTGCCGGTATCTACCGCAACTTCGAGCAAGACCTGCCCGAGCATCTGCACAAAAAACCCGTACAAGTATCATTGCAAGACAACCGACTGGTTATCAGCGCAATCGACGCCGAATAAACATCAGTACTTAAAAAGGAAATATCGTGTCCAAAATCATCGTAGTAACTTCAGGTAAAGGCGGCGTAGGCAAGACCACTACCAGCGCCAGCATCGCAACCGGCCTGGCCCTGCGCGGCCACAAAACTGCCGTAATCGACTTCGACGTCGGTTTGCGCAACCTTGACCTGATTATGGGTTGCGAACGCCGCGTCGTATACGACCTCATCAACGTTATCCACGGCGAAGCGACTCTCAACCAAGCCCTTATTAAAGACAAAAACTGCGAAAACCTCTACATCCTGCCTGCATCGCAAACCCGCGATAAAGACGCACTGACCCGCGAAGGTGTAGACAACGTGATGAAAGAGTTAGCCAGCGAAAAAATGGGCTTCGAATTCATCATCTGCGACTCTCCTGCCGGTATCGAACAAGGCGCACTGATGGCGCTCTACTTTGCCGACGAAGCCATCATTACCACCAACCCGGAAGTATCCAGCGTCCGCGATTCCGACCGTATCTTGGGCATTTTGCAAAGCAAATCCCGCAAAGCAGAACAAGGCAGCACTGTTAAAGAGCACCTGCTGATTACTCGCTACTCCCCTGAGCGCGTAGCCAAAGGCGAAATGCTGTCTGTACAAGACATCTGCGACATCTTGCGTATTCCGTTGATCGGTGTGATTCCTGAATCACAAAACGTTTTGCAAGCTTCCAATTCCGGCGAACCTGTCATCCACCAAGACAATGCCGCAGCAGCAGAAGCCTATAAAGACGTTATCGCCCGCCTCTTGGGTGAAAACCGCGAAATGCGTTTCCTCGAAGCTGAGAAGAAAAGCTTCTTAAAACGACTGTTCGGAGGTTAATACATGTCACTGCTCGATATGCTGTTCGGCAGAAAGCCGAAAACCGCCACAGTCGCGCGCGACCGCCTGCAAATCATCATCGCACAAGAACGCGCACAAGAAGGCCAAGCTCCAGACTATCTGCCGACCTTGCGTAAAGAGTTGTTGGAAGTCCTGTCCAAATACGTCAACGTATCATTGGACGACATCCGCATCTCCCAAGAGAAACAAGACGGCTTGGACGTTCTTGAGCTGAACATCACCCTGCCGGAACAAAAAAGGCTTAACACATGACCTTGACCGAATTGCGTTACATCGTAGCCGTCGCACAAGAACGTCACTTCGGACGTGCCGCACGACGCTGCTTTGTCAGCCAGCCCACCCTCTCCATTGCCATCAAAAAGCTGGAGGAAGAGCTGTCGGTATCCCTGTTCGACCGTAGCAGCAACGACATCATCACGACTGAAGCGGGCGAGCGCATTGTCGCCCAAGCCCGCCGGGTTCTGGAAGAAGCAGAACTCATCAAACACCTTGCCAATGAAGAACAAAACGAATTGGAAGGCGCATTCAAACTCGGCCTGATTTTTACCGTTGCCCCCTACCTTCTGCCCAAGCTCATTACCGCGCTGCGTGAAACCGCACCGAAAATGCCGCTGATGCTGGAAGAGAACTATACCCACATCCTGACCGAGTCGCTCAAACGTGGCGATGTCGATGCAATCGTCGTTGCCGAACCGTTCCAAGAGCCAGGCATCGTGACCGAGCCTCTGTATGACGAACCTTTCTTCGTCATTGTTCCCAAAGGCCATCACTTTGAAGAACTCGATGCCGTTACGCCTCAGCTTTTGGGCGAAGAACAAGTGTTGCTGCTGTCCGAAGGTAACTGTATGCGCGACCAAGTGTTGGCAAGCTGTTCCGAATTGGCTTCCAAACAGAAAATCCAAGGTTTGACCAATACCCTGCAAGGCAGCTCCATCAACACCATCCGCCACATGGTTGCCAGCGGTTTGGCCATCAGCGTCATGCCAGCTACCGCATTGACCGAAAACGACCATATGCTTTTCAGCATTATCCCGTTTGAAGGCAATGCGCCGCACCGCCGTGTCGTTTTGGCCTATCGCCGCAACTTTGTCCGTCCGAAAGCACTGACTGCTTTGCGCACTGCTATTTTGCAATCGCAACTGACCGGTGTGACCTTCGTCAACGAATAAACCGCAAAACAAAAGGCCGTCTGAATGTTCAGACGGCCTTTTTATTTCTAACCGAATAAAGGATTAGTAGCGGGTATGAACTTGGCTGCCGATAACGCCACCTAAAGCCGCACCACCCAAGGTAGAGCCGGTATCGCCACCAATCAAGTTACCTGCCACGCCACCCAATACCGCACCAGCAGCAGTGTTGCGTTGGGTTTGAGTCATATTGGCACATGCACCCAAAGAGGTGGCCAGCATGATCAAGGTCACAGTTTTTGCAAAAGTTTTCTTCATGGTTTGATTCTCCATCAGGGGTTAAGCTGTATATAGAACAGTATGGCACAACATTTCATTAATATATTTTCTGATAAGTAAAGACAGATTAAACTAAGATAATACTTTTGATGAACGGTTAACTTCAAAAATTAACGGCAATTCCAATAGAATATTTATAAAATTTAATATATTTGGCATAAAATTGCGCATATATCAACCGCATTCGGTAGTGATACAATGACGACTTGTCTGAACTACCGGAAACACCCGTCATGAGTACCTACGCACTGGCACACATCATCCACGTTTATTGCGCGATTGCCTTTGTCGGCGGCGTATTTTTCGAAATGCTGGTTCTCTCCGTTTTACACACCGGCCGCGTTTCACGCGAATCGCGCCGCGAAGTCGAACGTGCCATGTCCCATCGTGCCGTCCGCGTAATGCCACCTGTCGTCATTACCTTGTTCATCAGCGGCATCGTGATGGTGTACAACCGCTACCTGCCGATACTTCACCACCCATTCGACAGCTCTTTCGGCATCATGCTGAGCATCAAAATCCTGTTGGCAGTAAGCGTTTTGGTACATTTTGCCATCGCCGTCGTCAAAATGGCACGGCACACCCTCACCGTCGGCTGGTCGAAATACATACACGCCGTCGTATTCAGCCATATGCTGTTTATCGTCTTTTTTGCCAAGGCGATGTTCTACCTGTCTTGGTAAACCTTACCCATACCCCACACACAAGGATTGTTTATGACCCAATACCCGTCCGTCGGCTCGCCGATGTTTTACGGCATCTTCTTTATTGCCGTCTTAATCATGATCACCATCGATATGGTATCATTGAAAAAAAACGGCGCCCACAAAGTCAGCATCAAAGAAGCCCTCGCTTGGAGCGGCATTTGGGTGGCCGTATCCTGCGCGTTTGCAGGCTGGCTCTATTTTGAACTGGCGGGCAACCCAGCTTACGGGGCCGTTGTCGCCAAAGAAAAAGTCCTCGAATTTTTCACCGGCTATGTACTCGAAAAATCCCTTGCCGTCGATAACATCTTCGTTTTCCTGATGATTTTCGGCTACTTCAAAGTCGAACCCAAATTCCAACACCGCGTCTTGCTCTATGGCGTATTCGGCGCCATCGTCCTGCGCGCCATTATGATCTTCATCGGCGCAGCCTTGGTACAACAATTTGAATGGATTTTGTACCTCTTCGGCGCATTCCTCTTATACACCGGCATTCACATGATGAAGCCGGAAGCCGAAGCTGAAGAAGACCTTTCCCAAAATAAGATCCTGACCCTGCTCAAAAAAGTCATCCCGACCAGCCAACAGTTTGACGGTGAAAAATTCTTTACCATCGAAAACAGCAAACGCATCGCTACGCCGCTTTTGCTGGTATTGATTATGATCGAATTGAGCGACGTTATCTTCGCCGTAGACAGCATCCCCGCTATTTTTGCCGTAACCACCGACCCTTTCATCGTCCTCACTTCCAACATTTTTGCCATCTTGGGCCTGCGTGCCATGTACTTTTTGCTGGCAGACTTTGCCGAACGCTTTATTTTCCTCAAATACGGCTTGGCTTTCGTATTGAGCTTTATCGGTATCAAGATGCTGATTATGCACTGGGTGCATATCCCGATTTCCATTTCCCTGTCCGTCGTCTTCGGCGCACTGGGCGCGTCCATCCTGACTTCTTTGGTATATACGCGTCAGCAAGAGAAAAAATAATCTGCCGATATAAAAAGGCCGTCTGAACATTTCAGACGGCCTTTTCAAATATCAAACACCAGCTTATTTAGCAGCGTCTTTCAATTTGTCGGCAGCTTCTTGAGTCGCATCGGCTGCTTTACCCATAGCATCTTTAGCTGCGTCTTTGGCAGCATCTTTAGCATCAGAAACCGCATCTTTAGCTTCTTCAACCGCTTTACCGGCAGCATCTTTAGCGTCAGAAACTGCTTTATCCGCAGTCGCTTTAGCATCTGCAGCAGCGTCTTTAACATCAGAAACAGCTTGCTCAGCCGCACCTTTGGCTTCAGAAGCAGCAGCATCAACAGCAGAAGCTGCATTTTCAGCCGCAGCGTTTACATCGGAAGCAACAGCAGAAGCCGCCTCTTGGGTTTCTTTTTTCGCTTCTTGTGTACACGCAGCCAAGCCGGCTACCATCATTGCAGCAATCAATAATTTTTTCATGTTGTATATCCTTTGGTCTAAAAAATATCTGTCAAAACTGACAGACCAAAAAATCATAACATAATAAATGCTCAAAAAAGGGAGAATTAACGCCAAATAACAGCCGGTTTACGTTTTTTGAAAAAAATTTCAAAAAAACAGTTGACGAAAAGAAACAAGCTACCTATAATGCACAGCTTATCGGGTCGTTAGCTCAGTCGGTAGAGCAGCGGACTTTTAATCCGTTGGTCGAGCGTTCGAATCGCTCACGACCCACCAAATATGAAAACCTGCTTTGAAAAAAGCAGGTTTTTTTCATGTTCTCCGTAATAATCTACTTCTCCTACAAATATACTTGTATGCCAGACAATTTAAGCATACACTGACTACACACGACTACAACGACAGGAGAACCCTAAATGAAACAATTGGCCATGTACATCAACGGACGCTTTGAAAATGATTTCAACGGCGAATGGCGCGACGTATTGAACCCGTCCACCGAAGAAACCATCGCCCGCGAACCCAAAGGCGGCAAGGCTGACGTTGACCGTGCCGTAGCGGCGGCGCGTGCGGCGCAGCCGGCATGGGAGCGGCTGCCTGCGGTCGAACGCGGCGCGTATTTGCGCAAAATCGCCCAAGGCATACGCGAACGCGCTGACAAGCTGACCGACACCATCGTTGCCGAAGGCGGCAAAACCAAAGACTTGGCGCGCGTGGAAGTCATGTTTACCGCCGACTATCTCGATTACCAAGCCGAATGGGCGCGCCGTTATGAAGGCGAAATCATCCAAAGCGACCGCCCGCGTGAAAATATTTTATTGTTCAAACGTCCTTTAGGCGTGATCGCCGGCATTTTGCCGTGGAACTTCCCATTCTTCCTAATCGCCCGCAAAATGGGCCCGGCTTTGGTAACAGGCAATACCATCGTCGTCAAACCAAGCAGCGTTACCCCGATCAACTGCCACATCTTTGCTGAAATCGTTCATGCTTCAGGCTTACCGGCCGGCGTATTCAACGTCGTCAACGGCCCGGGCGCAGAAATCGGCAATGCCTTGGCATCACATCCGCAAGTCGATATGGTCAGCCTGACTGGTTCTGTCGATGCCGGCCGCCAAGTGATGGAAGCCGCCGCCACCAACATCACCAAAGTCTCACTGGAACTGGGTGGCAAAGCCCCTGCCATCGTCCTGAAAGATGCCAACTTGGATCTGGCCGTCAAATCCATCTTGGCTTCACGCGTGGGCAATACCGGCCAAATCTGTAACTGCGCCGAACGCGTGTATGTCCACAGCAGCCTGAAAGACGCATTTATTGAAAAAATGACCGCCGCCATGAAAGGCGTGCGCTACGGTAATCCGGCCGAAGCCGAACCCAGCGCACTGGAAATGGGTCCGTTGATTGAAGAACGCGCCGTAAAATCCGTTGCCGAAAAAGTCGAACGCGCAGTTCGACAAGGCGCAACCTTGGTTTGCGGCGGCAAACGTGCCGAAGGACGCGGCTATTTCTTCGAGCCGACCCTGCTGACCGATACCGACAACAGCATGGACATCATGAAGGAAGAAACCTTCGGACCCGTCCTGCCTGTCGCTACTTTCGACACGCTCGATCAAGTCATCGCTTTGGCAAACGACAGCGAATTCGGCCTGACCAGCTCCGTCTATACCACCAATCTGAATGAAGCGTTTTATGTAACCCGCCGCCTGCAATTCGGCGAAACCTACATCAACCGCGAAAACTTTGAAGCCATGCAGGGCTTCCATGCCGGTTGGAAAAAATCAGGTATCGGCGGCGCCGATGGCAAACACGGTTTGGAAGAATATCTGCAAACCCAAGTCGTTTATTTGGAAACCGATATCTAACTGCCGATACTGCCCTTCATGAAACAAAAGGCCGTCTGAAACCGATTTTTCAGGTTTCAGACGGCCTTTCTGCCTTTATAGAAAAAAACACCGACATCGCGTAAAATAGAGCCAATTTTTCACTTTATTCAGGCCGTCTGAAAATATCAGCAGCCTGACTCATTTTCCCGGAAAACACCATGAGCGAACAAAACAATCCGCAAATCGAGCCGCAGTTGGACGAAAACCAAATCATCGCCCTGCGTCGCGAAAAACTGCACAACATCCGCAAAGAACGCAACGCCTACCCTAACGATTTCAAACGCGACAGCTTTGCCGCCGACCTGCACACCCAATACAGTGAAATCAGCAAAGAAGAACTCGACCCGCAAGGCATTTCCGTCAAAATTGCCGGCCGCATGATGCTCAAACGTCAAATGGGCAAAGCCAGCTTCGCCACCATTCAAGACGTTACCGGTCAAATCCAGCTTTATCTGAACAACAAAGGCGTGAGCCAAGAAGTTTTGGACGACTTCAACCACTGGGACTTGGGCGACATCGTCGGCGCGGAAGGTACTTTGTTCAAAACCAACCACGGCGAATTGACCGTGCGCGTGTCCAACATCCGCCTGCTGTCCAAATCCCTGCGCCCTCTGCCGGACAAACATAAAGGCTTGAGCGATCAGGAAACCAAATACCGTCAACGCTACGTCGATTTGATTGCCAACGAAGAATCGCGCAATACCTTCATCAAACGCAGCCAAATCATCCAATCCGTGCGCAATTTCATGGTCAACGAGCATTATCTCGAAGTCGAAACCCCGATGATGCACCCAATTCCCGGCGGCGCGACAGCGAAACCGTTCGTTACCCACCACAATGCCTTGGACATTCCGCTCTACCTGCGCATTGCGCCCGAGCTGTATCTGAAACGCTTGGTTGTCGGCGGTTTGGAACGCGTGTTTGAAATCAACCGCAGCTTCCGTAACGAAGGCATGTCCGTTCGCCACAATCCCGAATTCACCATGATTGAATTCTACGAAGCCTTCTCCGACTACGAACGCATGATGCAAATGGCGGAAGACATCATCCGCAACGCTTCCCGCGCGGTAAACGGCACGGCAAAAATCAGCTACAACGGCAAAGAAGTCGATTTGGAAAGCCCATTTGAGCGCCTGACCATTCTCGGTGCCATCAAAAAATACAATCCGCACTACACCGATGAGCAGTTAAACGATGAAGAATGGCTGAAAAAAGAAATCGTCAAACACGGCGAAAGCCTGCCGCCGTCTCCGGGTATCGGCAGCCTGCAACTTGCCCTGTTTGAAGGTTGCGCTGAGAGCAAACTGTGGAACCCGACTTTCATCATCGACTACCCTGTCGAAGTATCGCCATTGGCACGCGCATCCGACAGCAAACCGGGTTTGACCGAACGCTTCGAGCTTTTCGTTGTTGGCCGCGAATTGGCAAACGGCTACTCTGAGTTGAACGATCCAGAAGACCAAGCCGAACGCTTCAAAGCGCAAGTGGCGCAAAAAGATGCCGGCGACGACGAAGCCATGCACTACGATGCCGACTACATCCGCGCCATGGAATTCGGTCTGCCGCCGACCGGCGGCTGCGGCATCGGCATCGACCGCTTGGTAATGTTGCTGACCGATTCGCAAACCATCCGCGACGTGATTCTGTTCCCGCAAATGCGTCCCGAATAACGCATTGAAATAAAATCAAGGCCGTCTGAAAACAAGACTCTGTTTTCAGACGGCCTTTTTGTTCAAATATGTAAAACGGAAGAGTTTAAATCAATAAATCCTTTACATCATAATAATAAAATTACATGATAATCAAAAAGATAATATAAAAAAGAATATGTAAACGTTTTTCAGTTTGTTGACAGTCTGCTAGAATACATCCAGTTACAGACAGCCTCCACACACAGGCCGTCTGAAAATGCAGAAACTCTGAAAGGTTTGTATGGATCAATTTTTCGAACAGCTTCACGGATTGGTAAACGCCATCAACGACCAAATGTGGTCGGGGTTGGTATATATGCTTTTAGGCGCAGGCCTCTTTTTCACCGTTACCACCGGTTTTGTACAATTCCGCCTCTTCGGCCGCAGTATTAAAGAAATGTTGGGCGGCCGCAAACAAGGTGATGATCCGCACGGAATCACACCGTTCCAAGCATTCGTTACCGGCTTGGCCAGCCGCGTAGGCGTGGGCAACATCGCCGGCGTGGCGATTGCCATCAAACTCGGCGGACCGGGCGCGGTGTTCTGGATGTGGGTAACCGCCTTAATCGGCATGAGTTCGGCGTTTGTCGAATCTTCACTGGCCCAACTCTTTAAAGTCCGGGACTACGACAACCACCACTTCCGCGGCGGCCCCGCCTACTACATCACTCAAGGCCTGGGACAAAAATGGCTGGGCGTTTTGTTCGCCCTGAGCCTGATTTTCTGTTTCGGCTTTGTATTTGAAGCTGTACAGACCAATACCATCGCCGATACCACCAAAGCGGCATGGGGCTGGGATCAACACTATGTCGGTGTCGCCCTAGTCATTCTGACTGCCCCGATTATCTTCGGCGGTATCCGCCGCGTATCCAAAGCCGCGGAAATCATCGTTCCGCTGATGGCAGTTTTATATCTCGTCATAGCACTCTTCATCATTGCTACCAATATTTCCCTGATTCCTGACGTGTTCGGTCAGATTTTCTCCAACGCGTTCAACTTCGATTCGGCTGCAGGCGGTTTCCTCGGCGGTCTGATTTCGACCACCATGATACAGGGTATCAAACGCGGTCTGTATTCCAATGAGGCAGGTATGGGTTCTGCGCCAAATACCGCAGCCGCAGCCGAAGTGAAACACCCCGTCTCCCAAGGCATGATTCAAATGCTGGGCGTTTTCGTCGATACCATCATCGTCTGCTCATGCACCGCCTTTATCGTCTTGACCTATCAACAGCCTTACGGCGACCTGAGCGGTGCGGCGCTGACCCAAGCGGCAATCGTCAGCCAGGTAGGCGAATGGGGCGCGGGCTTCCTTGCCGTCATCCTGTTTATGTTTGCCTTTTCAACCGTTATCGGTAACTATGCCTATGCCGAGTCCAACGTCCAATTCATCAAGAGCCATTGGCTGGTTACCGCCGTTTTCCGTATGCTGGTTTTGGCATGGGTCTACTTCGGCGCAGTTGCCAACGTACCCTTGGTATGGGATATGGCAGACATGGCAATGGGCATCATGGCATGGATTAACCTCGTCGCTATCCTGCTCCTGTCCCCACTTGCCTTCCTGCTGTTGAAAGACTACACAGCCAAGCTGAAAATGGGCAAAGCCCCAGAGTTCAAACTCTCCGAACACCCAGGCTTGAAACGCAAAATCAAATCCGATATCTGGTAACACCAAAGGCCGTCTGAAATTTCAGACGGCCTTTTTAATCCCTGCCATTTAGACAAAACGATGCCCCTTAAAGCGGAAGCCTTAAGGGGCAGAGCGTTGCGGCACATCTTTTCAGACGGCCTTATTGTAGCAACGTTTCTCATTTCGCAGTGCAACAATATGGACAGATTCTAATTCCAAATCGACACCCAGTCAAGCATTTCATTTGCATGGAAATACTTACCTAGGATATATTTATACTTACTAAACATCATATTACGGAGAAACTGATGGCTGCATTCAAACCCAATCCAATCAACTACATCCTCGGCCTAGATATCGGCATCACATCCGTCGGCTGGGCAATGGTAGAAATTGACGAAGAAGAAAACCCCATCCGCCTGATTGATTTGGGCGTGCGTGTATTTGAGCGTGCAGAAGTACCGAAAACAGGTGACTCTCTCGCAGCGGCAAGACGCTTGGCACGCAGCGTCCGCCGCCTGACCCGCCGTCGCGCCCACCGCCTGCTTCGGGCCCGTCGCCTATTGAAACGCGAAGGCGTATTACAAGCCGCCGATTTTGATGAAAACGGCTTGATTAAATCCTTACCGAATACACCATGGCAACTTCGCACAGCCGCATTAGACCGCAAACTGACGCCTTTAGAGTGGTCGGCAGTCTTACTACATTTAATCAAACACCGCGGCTATTTGTCGCAAAGAAAAAACGAGGGCGAAACTGCCGATAAGGAGCTTGGTGCTTTGCTTAAAGGCGTAGCCGACAATGCCCATGCCTTACAGACAGGCAAATTCCGCACACCGGCCGAATTGACTTTAAATAAATTTGAGAAAGAAAGCGGCCATATCCGCAACCAGCGCGGCGATTATTCGCATACGTTCAGCCGCAAAGATTTGCAGGCGGAGCTGAATTTACTGTTTGAAAAACAAAAAGAATTCGGCAATCCGCATATTTCAGACGGCCTTAAAGAAGGTATTGAAACCCTGCTGATGACGCAAAGAGATTCTATTCCTGATGAAAGTGCTATTCTGCGGATGCAAGGAAAATGTACTTTTGAAAAAATAAATCCAGAGCAGCAAAACATAGTTGGAGCGCAGAACGTTTTATATGGTTAAGCAAGTTGGCTAATTTGAGGATAACGGATGAATTTGGCACTAGGAAATTAACTGAAATAGAACGTCAAATACTTATAGATCTTCCATATAAATTAAAGACCGTCAACTATCAACAAGTAAGGAATGCCTTAACCACCCTTTCTCCCAATGCTCTTTTTAATATTAGATATCATCAAAAAGATAAAAAGGGGGAGATAAAATCATCAGATAAAATTGAAAAAGATACGAAATTCATAGAAATGAAATTCTGGCACAAAATTAAGGAAACTTTAGAAGGGAACGGAAGAAAAACAGAATGGCAGAGCCTTTCAAGCAATCATAATTTACTAGATGAAATCGGAACAGTTTTTACCATCTGTAAAAATGATGAGAGAAGAAAAGCCCTCTTGTCCGGTAAGATAAAAGAAGATCAAGATATTCTTAATATTTTGTGTAATCATGTTGATTTTACATGCACTGTGAATTTATCTTTAGAAGCATTGAAAAATATCCTTCCTTTTATGGAACAAGGTGATGACTACGATACTGCTTGGAGAAAAGTTTATCCTCCGCAGTCAACTAAAAAAGAATCTGTTCTACCACCGATTCCTGCCGACGAAATCCGCAACCCCGTCGTCTTACGCGCCTTATCTCAAGCCAGAAAAGTCATTAACGGCGTGGTTCGGCGTTACGGCCCCCCTGCCCGTATCCATATTGAAACGGCAAGGGAAGTAGGAAAATCGTTTAAAGACCGCAAAGAAATCGAAAAACGCCAAGAAGAAAACCGTAAAGACCGGGAAAAAGCCGCCGCCAAATTCCGAGAGTATTTCCCCAATTTTGTCGGCGAACCCAAATCCAAAGATATTCTGAAACTGCGCCTGTACGAGCAACAACACGGCAAATGCCTGTATTCGGGCAAAGAAATCAACTTAGGCCGTCTGAACGAAAAAGGTTATGTCGAAATCGACCATGCCCTGCCGTTCTCACGCACATGGGACGACAGTTTCAACAATAAAGTGCTGGTATTGGGCAGCGAAAACCAGAACAAAGGCAACCAAACCCCTTACGAATACTTCAACGGCAAAGACAACAACCGCGAATGGCAGGAATTTAAAGCGCGTGTCGAAACCAGCCGTTTCCCACGCAGTAAAAAACAACGGATTCTGCTGCAAAAATTCGATGAAGATGGCTTTAAAGAACGCAATCTGAACGATACGCGCTACGTCAACCGTTTCCTGTGCCAATTCGTTGCCGACCATATGCTGCTGACAGGTAAAGGGAAAAGACGTGTCTTTGCATCCAACGGACAAATTACCAATCTGTTGCGCGGCTTTTGGGGATTGCGCAAAGTGCGTGCGGAAAACGACCGCCATCACGCCTTGGACGCCGTCGTCGTTGCCTGCTCGACCGTTGCCATGCAGCAGAAAATTACCCGTTTTGTACGCTATAAAGAGATGAACGCGTTTGACGGCAAAACCATAGATAAAGAAACAGGAGAAGTGCTGCATCAAAAAGCACACTTCCCGCAACCTTGGGAATTTTTCGCACAAGAAGTCATGATTCGCGTCTTCGGCAAACCGGACGGCAAATCCGAATTTGAAGAAGCGGATACCCCCGAAAAACTGCGTACCCTGCTCGCAGAAAAATTATCTTCTCGCCCCGAAGCCGTGCACGAATACGTTACGCCACTGTTTGTTTCACGCGCGCCCAATCGGAAGATGAGCGGGCAAGGCCATATGGAGACCGTCAAATCCGCCAAACGACTGGACGAAGGCATCAGCGTGTTGCGCGTACCGCTGACACAATTAAAACTGAAAGACTTGGAAAAAATGGTCAATCGGGAGCGCGAACCTAAGCTATGCGAAGGACTGAAAGCACGTTTGGAAGCACATAAAGACGATCCTACCAAAGCCTTTGCCGAGCCGTTTTACAAATACGATAAAGCAGGCAACCGCACCCAACAGGTAAAAGCCGTACGCGTAGAGCAAGTACAGAAAACCGGCGTATGGGTGCGCAACCATAACGGTATTGCCGACAATGCAACCATGGTGCGCGTAGATGTGTTTGAGAAAGGCGGCAAGTATTATCTGGTCCCGATTTACAGTTGGCAGGTCGCAAAAGGGATTTTGCCGGATAGGGCTGTTGTTGCTTATGCAGATGAAGAGGACTGGACTGTAATAGATGAAAGCTTCAGATTTAAATTTGTACTTTATTCAAATGATTTAATAAAAGTAACTGCCAAGAAAAACGTATTCTTTGGTTATTTTGTTAGTCTAAATAGAGCCACAGGAGCGATTGATATCCGTGTACATGACACAGATAATACCAAAGGGAAAAACGGCATTTTCCAAAGTGTTGGTGTCAAAACCGCCCTTTCATTCCAAAAATACCAAATTGACGAATTGGGCAAAGAAATCAGACCATGCCGTCTGAAACAACGTCCACCTGTCCGTTAAATTAATCTATCCCTGTTTCAGACGGCCTGAAGCAGGGATTTTTTATATAAAAATAAGGGGAAAAATATGACTTGGCGTAGCCTGCTCATTCAAAACGGCGGCAAACTATCCTTGTAACGCCGACAACTGCTGATTCAACAAAACGGCGAGTCCCATACCGTACCATTAGAAGACATCGCCGTTATCATCATAGAAAACCGCGAAACCCTGATTACCGCCCCGCTCCTATCAGCCTTAGCCGAACATGGCGCAACCCTACTGACATGTGACGAGCAGTTCCTCCCCTGCGGACAATGGCTGCCTTATGCCCAATATCACCGCCAACTCAAAATCCTCAAACTACAGCTGAATATAAGCGAACCTTTAAAAAAGCAATTCTGGCAACATATCGTCCGCCAAAAAATCCTGAACCAAGCATTTGTCGCAGACGAAACAGGCAATGATCTTGCAGCCAAACGGTTACGCACTTTGGCATCTGAAGTCCGTTCGGGCGATACAGGAAACCGCGAAGCCCAAGCCGCCGCCCTCTACTTCCAAGCCCTCTTTGGCGAAAAATTTACCCGTAATGACAACAACGCCGTCAATGCCGCATTGAACTACACCTACGCCGTGCTCCGTGCAGCAGTTGCACGCGCCCTGACCTTATACGGTTGGTTGCCCACATTAGGCTTGTTTCATAGAAGTGAGTTGGATCCATTCAATCTCGCCGATGACTTTATCGAACCCTTACGCCCATTGGCCGACCTGACCGTGATACATTTGTACGAACAAGGCCGTCTGGAAACTGAACTGACACCCAAACTCAAACAAAACCTTATCAAGACCCTTCACTGTCAAATCTGCATCGAACGGCAACACTTCAGCACCTTGGCTGCCATAGACAAAATGATTTCTTCATTTCAAGCCAGCGTAACCGACAAAAACGCCAAACAGCTGAAACTACCTGAAATCTTGCCATTGAAAGAATACCAATATGAGTGAGGCCAAATTTATGAGGATTATCGTCTTCTTCGACCTACCAGTCACCACAGCGGCCAAGCGCAAAGCCGCCAATCAATTCCGCCAGTTTCTATTAAAAGATGGATACCAAATGCTCCAGCTTTCCGTATACAGCCGTATTGTCAAAGGCCGTGATTCGTTGCAAAAACACCACAATAGGCTATGTGCAAACCTACCGCAAGAAGGTTCAATCCGCTGTTTGGAAGTAACAGAGAAGCAATATGCCACCATGAAACTGCTGTTGGGAGAGCTGAAAACCCAAGAAAAAAGAGTAAATTCAGACCAACTATCATTATTCTAAGCTCATTTTTTTAGACAAAATAAAACGGGAAACCCTTATAGAATAATGATTTCCCGTTGAGGTATTGTAGCACTGCGAAATGAGAAAGGATCTATCCAATAGCCGCTCAAATTGATGACTGCATTTTCGATTGTAGCACTGCGAAATGAGAAAGGATCTATCCAAATAAAAAAGCACCACCTAAACAGGTAGTGCTTTCATATTAATTTGCTTATTCAGCAGAATCAGCTGCTTTATCAACCAATTCAACCAATGCCAAAGGAGCATTGTCGCCTTTACGGAAACCGTATTTCAGTACACGAACATAGCCGCCGTTACGAGCAGCAAAGCGTGGACCCAATTCGTCAAACAATTTAACTACAACATCACGATCGCGAGTGCGGTCAAAAGCCAAACGACGGTTTGCCAAAGAAGGTTTTTTACCCAAGGTAATCAAGGGCTCAACTACGCGGCGCAATTCTTTTGCTTTAGGCAAAGTTGTCACGATGGTTTCGTGAGTCAACAAGGAATTCGCCATATTGCGCAGCATCGCAGCACGGTGGCTGCTAGTACGGTTTAATTTGCGGTTGCCATTACGATGACGCATGTCATTATCCTTTAATCTTCAAACTTACGGCTTTTCTAAGCCTACAGGCGGCCAAGCTTCTAATTTGGAACCTAATGTCAGACCTTTAGAGGCCAACACTTCTTTGATCTCATTCAAAGATTTACGACCCAAATTAGGGGTCTTGAGAAGCTCGGTTTCAGTACGTTGAATCAAATCGCCAATATAGTAAATATCTTCAGCTTTCAGACAATTAGCTGAACGTACAGTTAATTCCAAATCATCTACAGGACGCAGCAAGATAGGATCGATAGGAGGCACTTTTTCTTCAACCTCTTCAACCGGAGTACCTTGCAGATCTGCAAAAATAGACATTTGGTCAATTAAGATACGTGCGGCACTACGTACAGCTTCTTCTGGATCAATAGAACCATTGGTTTCAATATCCAAAACCAATTTATCCAAATCCGTGCGTTGCTCTACGCGTGCAGGTTCAACTTCAAAGCTAACACGACTGATGGGCGAAAAGCTCGCATCCAACTGAATCGCACCAATCTGTTTGTTCTCATCACGCAATACGCGACGGCCTGAAACAGATTGATAACCACGACCTTGCTCTACTTTAATTTCCATGTCGATTTGACCATTGTCGGACAAGTGGCAAATAACATGTTCAGGATTGATGATTTCCACATCGTGTGGCAAATCAATATCACCGGCTACAACAGCACCAGCACCTGTTTTTTTCAAAGTCAACTGAACTTGGTTACGACCGTGAAGCTTGAATACGATACCTTTAATGTTCAAGAGAACGTCAACAACATCCTCTTGAACACCATCAATAGTAGAGTATTCGTGCAATACGCCGGAAATAACTACTTCAGTTGGGGCAAAGCCATTCATGGATGACAGTAAGATACGACGCAAAGCATTACCTAAAGTATGACCAAAACCACGTTCAAATGGCTGCATAGACACCTTGGCCCGTGTGGAAGACAAAGTATCTACATCGATTTGACGAGGTTTCAAAAATTCGGTTGTGCTATTTTGCATTTAACTGTCCCTCATTGAGCTAGCATTATTTAGAGTAGAACTCTACCACCAGCTGTTCATTAATATCGCCAGACAATTCTGAGCGATCCGGCATATTTTTGAATACACCTTCCAATTTGTCGGCATCAACAGATACCCAGCTTGGCAAGCCAATTTGAGTAGCCAGGCTCAATGCTTCTTGGATACGTACTTGTTTCTTAGCTTTTTCACGAACAGCTACAACATCACCTGCTTTAACTTGGAAAGAAGGGATATTAACAACTTGACCGTTTACGACGATAGCTTTGTGAGAAACCAATTGACGTGCTTCGGCGCGAGTAGAGCCAAAACCCATACGGTAAACGACATTGTCCAAACGAGACTCCAGCAATTGCAACAGCAATTCACCGGTAGAGCCTTTACGACGAGCTGCTTCCGCGAAGTAACGACGGAATTGACGCTCTAATACGCCATAAATACGACGAATTTTTTGTTTTTCACGTAATTGCAAACCGTAGTCTGACAAACGTGGTTTTTTCGCACCGTGTTGACCAGGTGCAGAATCCATTTTACATTTGGAATCTAAAGAGCGACGTGCACTCTTCAAAAACAGATCCGTACCTTCGCGACGTGCTAATTTACATTTAGGGCCAATATAACGTGCCATGTTTTAAATCACTCCAATATTAAATACGACGTTTTTTAGGCGGACGGCAACCGTTATGAGGCAACGGGGTAACGTCAGTAATGCTGGTAATCTTGAAACCAAGAGCGTTTAAAGCACGTACAGAAGATTCGCGACCAGGGCCAGGGCCTTTAATGCGGACTTCTAAATTTTTAACGCCATACTCTTGGGCAACTTTACCAGCTGCTTCTGCTGCAACTTGTGCTGCAAATGGTGTACTTTTACGAGAACCTTTAAAACCAGCGCCGCCAGAGGTAGCCCAAGACAATGCATTGCCTTGACGGTCAGTGATTGTAATGATGGTATTGTTGAAAGATGCATGAACGTGCACAATACCTTCGCTTACGGTTTTACGTACTTTTTTACGTACACGCGAAGCTGTGTTTGCTTTAGCCATTAATCAAATTCCTTAAAATTTATTTCTTACCGGCAATCGCTTTGCGCGGACCTTTACGGGTACGAGCATTTGTGCGAGTGCGTTGACCACGACAAGGCAAGCCACGACGATGACGGAAGCCGCGATAGCAACCCATATCCATCAGTCGTTTAATGCTCATCGTTACTTCACGACGCAAATCGCCTTCAACTTCATATTTAGCAACTTGCTCACGCAAAGCGTCTAATTGAGCCTCGTCCAAATCTTTTGCTTTAGTAGTAGGAGCAATATTTGCTGCCTCACAAATCAATTTAGCACGAGTCGCACCAATACCATAAATAGCCTGAAGGCCAATTACGATATGGGCATTATTAGGGATATTTACCCCTGCAATACGAGCCATATTTTTTCCTTTTTAGGGCAAAGTATGTCACTATACCACAAAATCAATAGTTAAGAAAACTAGCTTCTTAACCTTGACGTTGTTTGTGACGTGGGTCAGTACAAATTACGCGAACTACACGATTACGACGAATAATCTTGCAATTGCGACAAATTTTCTTTACAGAAGGTTGTACACGCATTTTATTTCCTTTTATCGTTTATCTTGCTCGGAAAACAATCCGAGCACGGGTTAAATCATAAGGAGTTAATTCAACTGTTACCTTATCACCTGGAGAAATACGAATATAGTGCATCCGCATTTTGCCAGATATATGACCAAGTACTACATGATCATTTTCCAGTTTTACTTTAAATGTTGCATTGGGCAAAGTCTCAAGGATTTCGCCCTGCATCTGTATGGTATCTTCTTTAGCCATAAGCCTACTTACGTGACAAAGATTTCATATCTGGACGACTTATCAAGTCTTCATACTGACTACTCATTCTATATGAATTGATTTGTGTCCTAAAATCAATTGTAACGACAACCAAAATAAGCAGAGATGTTCCACCTAAATAGAAAGGAACTTTCAATGCCGTCGTTAAAAATTCAGGTATCAGACAGATTGTAGTGATATACAAAGCACCAAATAATGTCAGTCTCAGTACAACTTTTTCCAAATATCTAGAGGTTTGCTCACCTGGGCGAATACCCGGTACAAATGCACCACTCTTCTTCAAATTTTCAGCCATCTCTTTAGGGCTAAATACTAAAGCAGTATAGAAATAGCAGAAGAAGATGATAGTTGTGGCAAATAATACAATATACAAAGGCTGTCCGTGTTGCAGCATTGCAGCAACCTTATGAAGAACAGAATTCGTACTATTTGAACCAAACCAACCTAAAAGTGTAGATGGAAATAAAATGATACTGGAAGCGAAAATAGGAGGAATAACACCTGCCATATTTAGCTTGAACGGCATATGAATGCTTTGTCCCGGCATCATTCCAGAGCCAAACTGTCTTTTAGCATAATGCACAGGAACTTTACGCTGAGCACTCTCAAAATAAACTACAGCATAGATCAACAGCAAAATACCAATCACAATTGATACCGCCATCAACATACTCATAGAGCCTTGTTCAGTCAAAGTTAACATCCGAACAATACCGGATGGAATACCCGATACAATGCCTGCTGTAATAATTAAAGAAATACCATTACCAATACCACGCTCGGTAATTTGCTCCCCTAACCACATCAGAAACATAGTACCTGTAACCAAACAGACTACTGTAGAAATATGAAACTCAAGCGAACTCGTTACAACAACACCTTGCAGATAAACAAATGTTGCAACACCAAAGCTTTGCAATACAGCCAATAATACCGTCCCATACCTAGTATATTTCGTAATTATTTTCCTACCAGCCTCACCTTCCTTCTTTAAAGCTTTTAAAGAAGGAACAATTTCAGAAGCAAGCTGAACAATAATCGATGCCGAAATATAAGGCATGATACCAATTGCAAATATACTAAAGCGCTCCAACGAACCACCCGAGAACATATTTAACATTCCGAATATGCCGTTTGCAGCGCCTTCGTATAACTTAGCTAATGCAACAGCATCTACGCCCGGTACCGGTATATGAGCACCAATACGGAAAACGACTAAAGCACCTAAAAGGAATGCCAGACGTTTTTTCAGATCACCAAATTTGGATAATCCCGATAAAGATTGTTGATTAGCCACTGTAGTGCAAGCCTTATTCTTCTACTTTACCACCGGCAGCCTCAATAGCAGCTTTAGCACCTTTAGTAGCTTTTACACCTTTCAAGGTAACTGCTTTTGAGATTTCACCAGAAGCAATAACTTTTACACTAGAAGCAGTTACAGGAATCAGACCAGCTTGTTTAAGAACCAAGACATCAATCTCGTTCACAGCAATCAGATTTAATTCACTCAAACGAACTTCAGCATTAGCGGCAGCAGTCAAAGATTTGAAACCACGTTTCGGCAGACGGCGTTGCAAAGGCATTTGACCGCCTTCAAAACCTACCTTGTGGAAGCCACCAGAACGGCTTTTTTGACCTTTATGACCACGACCACCTGTTTTACCCAAGCCGCTACCAATACCGCGGCCTACACGACGACTAGCGTGAGTAGCACCCTCAGCAGGTTGAATAGTATTCAAAAACATATTAAGACTCCACTTTCAACAAGTAGCTGATTTTATTGATCATGCCACGGTTTTCAGGGGTATCCAAAACCTCTACAGTATGTTCACGGCGGCGCAAACCTAAACCACGAGCACATGCACGATGAGATTCAATTGTACCGATCAGGCTCTTAACCAATGTAACTTTAATCTTTTTTTGCTCAGTCATGGTTAGCTCCCAAAATATCTTCTACTGTCAAGCCACGTTTAGCAGCAATATCAGCAGGGGTATACAGTTTAGACAAACCGTCTAATGTAGCGCGTACAATATTGTAAGGATTAGTAGAACCATGTACTTTAGCTGAGATGTTATGGATCCCCATAGCATCAAATACTAAACGCATTGGACCACCAGCTTTTACACCACTACCTTCTTTAGCAGGTTGCATAAATACCTTAGTAGCACCATGACGACCAATAACCTCATGATGAATAGTACCATTTTTCAAAGGTACTTTAATCATAGAGCGTCGAGCTTGATCCATTGCTTTTTGAACAGCAACTGGTACTTCTTTTGATTTACCTTTGCCCATACCGATGCGACCATCACCATCACCAACAACAGTCAGTGCAGAGAAAGCCATGATACGGCCACCTTTAACTACTTTAGTCACACGATTAACTGCGACCATCTTTTCAATCAGTCCGTCACCGCGTTCTTCAATTTCATGTTTTGCCATCTGAAAGTCTCCAAATATTAGAAGCTTAAACCATTTTCACGTGCAGCTTCAGCCAAAGCTTTCACACGACCGTGATATTGGAAACCTGAACGGTCAAAAGCAACTTTTTCAACACCCACTGCTTTAGCTTTTTCAGCAATACGCTTACCAACTACAGCCGCTGCTTCAACGTTGCTACCTGATTTCAGGCTACTACGTACTTCAGCTTCCAATGTAGAGGCTTGAGCCAATACTTTATCACCTTCAGCACTAATTACTTGAGCATAAATATGATTATTGCTGCGGAACACACATAATCTTACCATTTTCAAGTCCGCAATACGCGCACGGGTTTTGCGTGCACGACGGAGTCGGGTTGTATGTTTATCCATTAGTGAACCTCAATTATTTTTTCTTGGCTTCTTTCATCACTACTACTTCACCTACATAACGAACACCTTTACCTTTATAAGGCTCAGGAGAACGGAATGCGCGAATTTCAGCAGCGACTTGGCCAACCACTTGTTTATCTGCACCAGTCAAAACGATTTCTGTTTGGCTAGGAGTTTGAACAGAAACACCTTCAGGCATTTCATATACGATTGGATGAGAGAAACCCAAAGACAAGTTCAAAACTTTACCTTGAGCTTGGGCACGATAACCCACACCAATCAATTGAAGTTTTTTCTCAAAACCTTCAGAAACACCCTTAACCATGTTATTAACCAATGCACGAGCAGTACCAGACATAGCATTAGCCTGTTTACTGTCATTTTTTGCAGCAAAAGTCAATTTACCATCGTTCAGTTCAATAGCAACATCGGAATGCAAAGGAAAAGACAATTCGCCGTTTTTACCTTTGATAACCAATGCATCTGTTCCGAATTTTACTTCTACACCAGCAGGAACAGTCACTGGGTTTTTTGCGACGCGTGACATTTACTTTTCTCCACTAGGCTACGATGCACAACAACTCACCACCGACACCCTCAGAACGGGCTTTGCGATCAGTCATTACACCTTTAGAAGTACTAACAATAGCGACACCCAGGCCATTCATTACGCTAGGGATCTCACTTGATGCTTTGTAAATACGCAAACCTGGACGTGAAACACGTTTAATTTGCTCAATCACAGGACGACCTGCATAGTATTTCAATTGAATTTCCAATACCGGTTTTGCATCAGCAGAAACCGCAAAATCCTCGATATAACCTTCTTCTTTCAAAACTTTTGCAATTGCACATTTCAGTTTAGAAGAAGGCATGGCAACTGCTGCTTTATTAGCACGTTGCGCATTGCGAATACGAGTCAACATATCGGAAATAGGATCATGCATACTCATTATTTATACTCCTATTACCAGCTAGCTTTAACAACACCAGGGATCTCGCCACGCATAGCGATTTCACGGATTTTAATACGGCCCAAACCAAATTTACGGAAAGTGCCACGAGGACGACCTGTTAAAGCACAACGACGACGTTGACGTACAGGTGCTGCATTACGAGGAATGGATTGAAATTTCAAACGTGCTTCAAAACGTTCTTCTTCAGTCGCATTAGCATCATTAATAACAGCGAAAATTGCCTCACGTTTAGCTGCAAACTTTTTCGCCAATGCTTGACGTTTCAGCTCACGATTAATAAGTGCTTTCTTAGCCATGATTATCCTTTAAACGGAAACTTGAACAGTGACAACAAAGCTTTCGCTTCTTCATCAGTTTTTGCAGTAGTTGTAATAGTAATGTTCAAACCACGCAAAGCATCGATTTTATCGTATTCAATTTCCGGGAAAATAATTTGCTCACGAACGCCCATATTGTAATTGCCACGACCATCAAATGATTTACCGCTTACACCACGGAAGTCACGTACACGAGGCAACGCAATAGTAATCAAACGATCCAAGAATTCAAACATTTGATCACGACGCAATGTTACTTTGCAACCAACTGGATAGTTATCACGGATTTTAAAACCTGCGATAGATTTACGAGCAACAGTAACAACTGGTTTTTGACCAGCAATTTTCTCTAAATCAGAAACAGCGTGTTCCATAACTTTTTTATCAGCAACAGCTTCACCTACACCCATATTCAAGGTGATTTTTTCAATACGTGGAACTTCCATTACTGATTTGTAACCAAATTGTTTAACCAATTCAGGAACAACTGTATCTTTATAAAACTCTCTCAAACGAGCCATGTTATCTCCTTATGCTCCAATGATAGAGCCATTTGATTTGAAGAAACGAACGCGTTTAACTTTGCCTTCATTTTCAATCAGCTTAATACCAACACGGTCTGCTTTATTAGTTTCCGGATTCAGGATTGCAATATTAGAAATATCCAAAGGCATTTCCTTAGTAATAATGCCACCCTCAATACCACGCATTGGATTAGGTTTTTGATGGCGTTTCACAACATTAACACCCTCAACAACAACTTTATCACCCAACACTCGAACTACTTGACCTTGCTTACCTTTATCTTTACCGGTAATCACTACAACCTGATCGCCTTTAATGATCTTATTCATCGCGCTATTCCTTATAATACTTCAGGCGCCAATGAAACGATTTTCATAAATCGCTCAGTACGCAATTCACGGGTTACCGGACCAAAAATACGGGTACCCAGAGGTTCAAGTTTATTATTCAACAACACAGCAGCATTGTTATCGAATTTAATTAACGCACCATCAGGACGACGCACACCCTTAGCAGTACGAACAACTACCGCATTGTATACATCACCTTTTTTGACACGACCACGTGGGGCTGCATCTTTAACTGCAACTTTAATAATGTCGCCAACAGAAGCGTAGCGACGCTTAGATCCGCCCAATACTTTGATGCACATTACGCGACGCGCACCAGAGTTATCAGCCACATCTAAGATGGTCTGCATTTGAATCATATTAGTACCTTTAAATTAACCAACTTAATTTACCACTTTCATATAACTCGCACCTTACTTTAAGCTGCTTATTAAATGAAACCATCACGGTTCTAGTAAACCAGTCTTGGATCCCGAAGGGAGAGAAACTTCCATAAGAAGCTGGAAGATAAGAAACGAAGTTTACACGCAAATTAACTTTGCTGCAAGACTTCGTTTCTTATTAAGCTACATTACTGTGTTTTAAATCAAACAGTACGCGCTTTCTCAACCAATTCTTTTACAACCCAAGACTTGGTTTTTGACAAAGGACGAGATTCCTCGATTACCACTACGTCACCAATGCCATATTGATTGTTTTCATCATGAGCATGGATTTTAGTTGATAAACGAATAATTTTACCGTACAGAGGGTGTTTAACTTTACGCTCAACCAATACTGTAACAGTTTTGTCCATTTTGTCGCTTACCACTTTGCCTTGCAAAGTACGAACATTTTTAGCTTCGCTCATTACTTAGCACCTTTTTCAGTTAAAATGGTTTTAATACGAGCAATATCGCGACGTACACGTTTCAACTCGCTTGATTTACCCAACTGACCGGTTGCATTTTGCATGCGTAAGCCAAACTGAGCTTTCAACAAGTCCAACAAATCAGAGTTTAATTGCTCAATAGATTTGTCTTTCAATTCATTTGCTTTCATTATTGACCCACCTGTCTTACTACAAAGGTTGTAGGAATAGGCAATTTGGCAGCGGCCAATTCAAATGCTTCACGAGCCAAAGACTCAGGAACACCGTCCATTTCGTACAATACTTTGCCTGGTTTAACTTCAGCAATGTAATATTCCACATTACCTTTACCGCCGCCCATACGAACTTGGATAGGTTTTTCAGTAATTGGTTTATCAGGGAATACACGAATCCAAATACGACCGCCACGTTTAATATGACGAGTCATAGTACGACGAGCAGCTTCAATTTGGCGGGCAGTCAAACGACCACGGCCTACGGCTTTCAAACCGAACTCGCCGAAACTTACTTTATTACCGCGAGTAGCAATACCAGTGTTACGGCCTTTTTGTTGCTTGCGATATTTCAGTCTAGTTGGCTGCAGCATTACGTCCACCTGCCTTTCTTTGTTTCTTCTCATGCTCAGGTTTAGAAGATTTAATATTACCTTCTGTATAAACCCAAACTTTCAGACCCAGTACACCATAAGTAGTGTGTGCTTCGCTAGTTGCATAATCTACGTTCGCACGCAAAGTATGCAAAGGTACACGACCTTCACGGTACCATTCGCTACGAGCGATATCAGCACCATTCAGACGGCCTGAAGTCATGATCTTGATGCCTTTAGCACCAGAACGCATTGCATTTTGCATTGCACGTTTCATAGCACGACGGAATTGAACACGTTTTTCAAGCTGCTGGGCAATACCATCAGCAATGATTTGCGCATCCAATTCAGGACGACGAATCTCTTCAATATTTACATGAACAGGCACACCCATCAGGGCTTGCAAGTCACGTTTCAAGATTTCGATATCCTCGCCTTTTTTACCAATAACCACACCTGGACGAGCAGAGTGAATGGTAATACGTGCAGATTTAGCAGGACGTTCGATCACTACGCGACCAACTGAAGCATTGGCCAGTTTTTTACGCAAGTAGTTACGAACATCAATATCTTGTTTCAAAACAGTAGAAAAGTCGGTGCTTTTAGCAAACCATTTTGAAGCCCAGTCTTTAGTTACCGCCAGGCGAAAGCCTGTAGGGTTAATCTTTTGTCCCATAGCTTTTCCTTAGTTGCCCACTGTCACGTTAATATGACAAGTTTGTTTCTCGATGCGGTTACCGCGACCTTTGGCACGAGCTTGGAAACGTTTCAAGCTTGGGCCTTTGTCAACAAAGATAGTTACCACTTTCAGTTCGTCAATGTCAGCACCATTATTGTGCTCGGCATTGGCGATTGCTGATTCCAACACTTTTTTAATCAGCTCAGCACCTTTTTTAGGGCTGAATGCCAAGATATTCAAAGCTTGGGCAACGTCTTTACCACGAATCAAATCAGCTACCAAACGAGCTTTTTGAGCTGAAATACGGGCGTTTTTATGTTGTGCACTTACTCTCATGATTCACCTTATTTCTTTTTAGCCTTTTTATCAGCCAAGTGGCCTTTAAAGGTACGGGTCAATGAGAACTCACCTAATTTATGACCAACCATGTTGTCGCTGATGAACACAGGCACGTGAGTGCGACCGTTGTGAACAGCGATAGTCAGACCGATGAAATCAGGCAAAATGGTAGAACGACGTGACCAAGTTTTAATTGGGCGTTTGTCGTTGCTTGCACGAGCAGCATCTACTTTTTTCAGCAAATGCAGGTCTACATATGGGCCTTTTTTTAATGAACGAGCCATACTAATTAACCTTTATTTGAGTAACGACGACGAACAATCATGTTATCCGTGCGTTTGTTATTACGAGTGCGGTAGCCCTTAGCAGGAGTACCCCATGGGCTAACCGGTTCGCGAGCCTCACCAGTACGGCCTTCACCACCACCATGTGGGTGATCAACAGGGTTCATTACAACACCACGAACGGTCGGACGAATACCACGCCAGCGGTTAGCACCAGCTTTACCGATTTTTTTCAGGCTTTGTTCTTCGTTACCAACTTCACCGATAGTTGCACGGCAATTTACGCTAATTTTGCGCACTTCACCAGAACGCAAACGAACTTGTGCGTAAGCACCTTCTTTTGCAAGCAATACCGCAGAAGCACCAGCAGAACGTGCAATTTGTGCACCTTTACCTGGTTTCATTTCGATACAGTGAATAGTTGTACCAACAGGAATATTGCGGATCGGCAGAGTGTTACCTACTTTGATAGCAGCTTCAGCACCGGAAACCAATACTGCACCGGCTTGAATACCACGTGGAGCAATGATGTAGCGACGCTCGCCATCTGCATAGCACAACAGTGCGATAAATGCAGTACGGTTAGGGTCATATTCGATACGCTCTACTTTTGCAGGGATACCATCTTTGTTACGTTTAAAATCTACAATGCGGTAATGATGTTTATGGCCACCACCTTTATGACGGGTAGTGATATGACCATTGTTGTTACGACCGGCAGTAGAATTTTTCTTTTCCAGCAGAGGTGCATAAGGTGCACCTTTGTGCAAACCTTCTGTTACCACGCGAACCATGCCGCGACGGCCTGCAGAGGTCGGCTTCATTTTAACGATTGCCATTTTGTTTATTCCTTATCTGCAGCTGCAGCAGCGGCTTCCAAATCCAACTCTTGACCGGCAGCCAGACTCACATAAGCCTTTTTAACATCGCTGCGACGACCTAAAGTGCGACCAAAACGTTTAACTTTACCTTTAATGGTAACAGTAGTAACGTCTGCAACTTGAACTCCGAACAGCAGCTCAACAGCCGCTTTAATTTCAGGTTTGGTTGCATTTGCCAAAACTTTAAACGTCATTTGGTTACGTTTTTCAGCCAATACGTTGCTTTTCTCAGAAACGATAGGTGCCAAGATTACTTGAGTCAAACGTTGTTGATTCATACCCATTGCTCCTCTAATTGTGCAACTGCATCTTTAGTGATAACGACTTTTTTGTAACGCAGCAAGCTGTAAGGATCAACTTGTTGAGCTTCCAAAACCAATACGTTAGGCAAGTTGCGTGAAGCCAAGTAAACATTCTCGTCGAGCTGTTTAGTTACAAACAGAACTTGCTCCAAACCCAAATTTTTCACTTGTTCAGCAAAAACTTTAGTTTTAGGAGTTTCAGCAGTCAATGCTTCGATTGCAAACAAACGTTCATCACGAGCCAATTGGGACAAAATAGTCGCCATACCGGCACGGTACATTTTACGGTTCACTTTTTGAGTGAAGTTTTCATCAGGTTTGTTTGGGAATGCACGACCACCTTTACGCCACAGCGGAGAAGAAGTCATACCGGAACGAGCACGACCGGTACCTTTTTGGCGCCATGGTTTTTTAGTAGAGTGGTTTACTTCGGCACGAGTTTTTTGAGCACGATTACCAGAACGGGCATTTGCCAAGTAAGCAGTAACCAGTTGGTGAACCAGAGCTTCATTGTATTCACGAGCAAACAAAGCATCAGAAACAGCCAAGCTGCCAGATACTTGTCCTTTAGCGTCAATTACTTTCAATTCCATTACGCACCTACTTTCACGCTAGGACGAACCACGACGTTGCTGTTAACCGAACCCGGAACAGCACCTTTAACCAACAAGAGTTGGCGTTCAGCATCAACACGTACAACTTCCAATTTTTGAACAGTTGCTTTAGTGTTACCGTATTGACCTGCCATACGTTTACCAGGGAACACGCGACCAGGGTCTTGTGCCATACCGATAGAACCAGGAACACGGTGAGAACGGGAGTTACCGTGGGAAGTACGTTGAGCACCGAAGTTATGACGTTTGATCGTACCAGAGAAACCTTTACCTTTAGAGGTGCCGGTTACATCTACCAATTGACCAACTTCAAACATAGAAACGGTAATTTCATCACCGGCTTTCAATTCAGCCAGTTTTTCTTCAGTCAAAGCAAATTCAACCAAACCACGACCAGCTTCAACACCTGCTTTAGCAAAGTGACCAGCTTCAGTTTTGTTGACACGATTAGCTTTTTTCTGACCAAAGGTAACTTGTACAGCAGTGTAGCCGTCAGTATCTTTGGATTTCACTTGTGTAACGCGGTTGGCAGACATATCCAAAACAGTTACCGGAACAGAAACACCCTGTTCATCGAACACGCGAGTCATACCAACTTTGCGTCCAACCAGACCTAAAGTCATGATTATTTTCCTTTTAAGTAAAGGGGCGGGCTACGATTGGCCTGCCTTTCAGACAAAGTTAAACTTGATACGGATGTACCAAGTCCGCCATTATAATTGACAAATCAAAGAAATATCAACAAAAATTTCAATTTAACTTCTTAAACCCATCATTTTTTTCGGATGAAGTGTTGCCAAATATCTGAAAATTTTCAGACGGCCTAAGAATTCTATAAAAAACCGAACAGCTAAGCTGTTCGGTTTTTCAGTTCTTATTGAACTTTAATTTCTACATCTACACCTGCTGGAAGATCCAGTTTCATCAGTGCATCAGTAGTTTTGTCAGTCCAGTCCACGATGTCCATCAGACGCAAGTGGGTACGGATTTCCAATTGTTCACGAGAAGTTTTGTTCACGTGAGGAGAACGCAAGATGTTGAAACGTTCGATTTTAGTTGGCAAAGGAATTGGACCTTTAACAACAGCGCCAGTACGTTTGGCAGTTTCAACGATTTCTTGTGCGGAACGGTCAATCAGACTGTAATCATAAGCTTTCAGGCGGATACGGATTTTTTGGTTTGCCATTTATCAATATCCCTCA
>NZ_JAPWBA010000006.1:0-95242 GCF_041433195.1 Neisseria sp. 27098_8_139 | reverse complement strand
ATTTTGCAAAGGTCTCAGACGGCCTTTGTTTTAGAGTAGATCTTGGATGGCTGAACGCTCTTCTTCTAATTCGGCCAGCGTAGCGGCAATACGTTTTTGGCTGAATTCGTCCGATAAATCTAAGCCTTGGACGATACGGTAGCTGCCTTCGTCACAAATGACGGGGAAGCCGAAAATCAAACCTTCGGGAATGCCGTAAGAGCCGTCGGACGGAACGCCCATGGTCACCCATTTGCCGCTGCTGCCGAGCAACCAATCGCGCAGGTGGTAGATGGCGGCATTGGCGGCGGAGGCTGCAGATGATGAACCGCGAGCAGCGATAATTGCAGCACCGCGTCCGGCGATTTTCGGCATAAAGACCTCGGTGTTCCAGTCGGGTTCGGTAATCATATCTTGGACGGACTCGCCGTTGCTGGTGGCGTAGCGGTAGTCGGCGTACATGGTCGGGCTGTGGTTGCCCCAGACGCACATTTGCTCGATGGAAGTAATCGGGCGGTCGATTTTTTCGGCAATTTGACTGACGGCGCGGTGGTGGTCAAGACGCATCAGGGCGGTGAAATTTTCCGGCGGGATGTCGGGTGCGGATTTCATGGCGATGTAGGCGTTGGTATTGGCCGGATTGCCGACGACGAGGACTTTAACGTTGCGATTGGCAACTTTGTTCAACGCTGCGCCTTGTACTTTGAAAATTTCGCCATTGGCGTGCAGCAAGTCGGCGCGCTCCATGCCTTGTGTACGCGGGCGCGCACCAATCAAGAGGGCAATGTCGGCATCTTTGAAGGCGACTTCGGGGTCGTCTGTGGCGAAGATGTCGGCAAGGAGCGGGAAGGCGCAATCCTGCATTTCCATAATCACGCCGCGCAATGCCTGTTGTGCCTGCGGCAGGTCGAGCAACTGCAGGATAACGGGTTGGTCGCGTCCGAGCATGATGCCGCCGGCGATACGGAAGAGGGTGGCGTAGGCGATTTGGCCTGCCGCGCCGGTAACGGCGATTCGGACGGGTGGCTTGAGGGTCATATTTTTCCTTTTGAAGTCGTTGTTTTACTTGATTTTTGGATTATAGCAGTATTATGGGGAGAATGATGTAGAAAGGCCGTCTGAAATTTGATTTTCAGACGGCCTGAAGTGTTTGAAAAGATTATTCGCCGTTTTTCTTTTCAGCTTGTTCTTCTGCTGCTTCATAGGCTTCGACGATTTTCTGCACCAAAGGATGGCGGACGACGTCTTCGCTGGTGAAGGTGTGGAAATACAGGCCTTCTACATCGCGCAGTTTTTCGCGTGCATCTTTCAAGCCGGATTTGATGTTGCGCGGCAGGTCGATTTGGCTGATGTCGCCGGTAATGACTGCTTTGGCACCGAAGCCGATACGGGTCAGGAACATTTTCATTTGTTCGGGCGTGGTGTTTTGTGCTTCGTCCAAAATGACATACGCGCCATTTAAGGTGCGGCCGCGCATATAGGCCAGCGGCGCAATTTCAATCAAACCTTTTTCCATCAGTTTGGTTACGCGGTCGAAGCCCATTAAATCATACAGTGCATCGTAAAGAGGTCGCAGGTAGGGATCGACTTTTTGTGCCAAATCGCCCGGCAGGAAGCCCAATTTTTCGCCTGCTTCGACTGCGGGGCGCACCAAAACAATGCGTTCGATTTGATGTTTTTCCATGGCATCGACTGCGGCGGCAACGGCAAGATAGGTTTTACCCGTACCGGCAGGGCCTAAGCCGAACACGACATCGTGGTTGAGCAAGGCGCGTATATAGCCGTTTTGGCGCGGGGTACGGCCGCCGATGCTGCCGCGTTTGGTGCGGAAATAGTATTGTTGGTCGTGGTGTTTTTCTTCGTGTTTTTCATCTGCGGTTTTTGCTTCGACGGCCGCGAGACTGATGGCGTTGTCGTCCAAGTCGCCTTTTTCTGCGGCTTCGGCAAGCGACAGCAAGGCACGACGGCCGGCGTGTGCCAGTTCGCCCATGAAGGTGAAATGTTCGAAGCGGCGGCTGATTTGGATATCAAGGGCTTTGCCTAAGGCTTCGAGATTGCTGTCGAGCGCGCCGCACAGGCGTTGCAACACGGTATTGTCAATTTCTTCAAACTGCAAATGGACGGTGTGGGTCATATCGGTTTCCGTAAATAAATCTAATTTTTCCATATTATACCTTGTTCAGACGGCCTGCTTTATAATACGTCGCTTCTTTTTAATAAACCATTCCAATCAAAATGAATCACACTGCTTCTCCTCGCTCAGAATTTCTGCGCGGTATCAAAGAAACATCGCCCATGCTGATCGGCTTGTTGCCGTGGGCGCTGATTTTGGGCATGCAGGGCGGGCAGAAAGGCATAAGTTGGCTGGAAATGCTGCTGATGACGGGCATGAATTTTGCCGGAGGTTCGGAATTTGCCGCAGTCAATTTGTGGGCAAATCCCTTGCCGATACTGCTGATTGCAACGGTTACGTTTATGATCAATTCGCGCCATATACTGATGGGTGCGGCGATTGCGCCGTATATGAGGGATATGCCGCTGAAAAAGGCGATGCCTGCGCTGTTTTTTATGTGTGATGAAAGCTGGGCAATGGCGTTTGCTGAAATTCAAAAGCGTAAGGCGGCAGGTTTGCCTGCATTCAATATGCCGTTTTATGCCGGCGTGTGTTTTATTTTGTATGTAACTTGGATTGGTTTTGCGGCGTTTGGCGCGGCAGTCGGCCCGATGTTCGGCGATGTGGCGGCTTGGGGCTTCGGCATGGCGTTTCCTGCGGTGTTTTTAGTGTTGCTGCGCGGTATGTGGAAGAGCTTTGCGGCTTCACGCCCTTGGTTTGTCAGCCTGATTGTGGCGTGCGCAACTTATTTGACCGTGGATGGCGCATGGTATGTTCCGGCCGGGACGTTGTCGGGCTTGTTGGCGGCGTATGTGTGGGGAGAGCAAAAATGAAGGATTTGTTGTCGCTGCAATCGTTTTTGCTGTTTTTAAGCATGTTGGCTGTTACCTATTCAACCCGATTAATCGGCTTTTTTGCATTGCGCAACCGTACATTGAGCCGTCGTGCGCAAGTGGTGATGGAGGCTGCGCTGGGTTGTGTGTTGATTTCTGTGATTGCGCCTTATTTTGTATCGGATAAACTGCATGAGTTGATTGCTATTGCTTTGACGGTATTGGCCGCCAGCCGGTTTGCGATGTTGGTAACGGTATTAATCGGCGTTGGCACTTCGGGCATACTCGGTTATTTGATGAAATAAAAAATTTTCAGACGGCCTTACTTGTTATAATGGCCGTCTGAATTTTTTGATAAAGCAAAAACATGGCAAACCAACGACTCATCTATGGCTTTCACGCCGTCAATGCCCGTTTGTGGCAAAACCCGAAATCGATTACCGAACTCTATATCCAAGAGGGCAAATCTGATGCGCGCACCCGCGATGTATTGGATAAAGCGGCCTCTGAAAACGTGCGCGTACATTTTGCCGATGCCGACCGCCTGAATGCCATCAGCAAAGGGGCGCGCCATCAGGGCGTGGTCGGGTTTATCGACGCTTCCAAAAACCATGTTCATTTGGAAGATGTGTTGGAAAACCTGAGCGAACCGCCGTTTTTGCTGGTATTGGACGGCATTACCGATCCGCACAATCTCGGCGCGTGCCTGCGTACTGCCGATGCGATGGGCGTGCATGCCGTGATTGCGCCCAAAGACAAAAGCGCCGGCCTGAATGCGACTGTCAGCAAAGTTGCCTGTGGCGCGGCGGAAACTGTGCCGTATATTACCGTAACCAATCTTGCCCGTACTTTGCGTGAGCTGAAAGAATACGGCATTTGGATTGTCGGCACGGACATGGGCGGCGACTCCGACCTTTACCACTGCGACTTGCCCGACAGCGTGGCCTGGGTAATGGGCAACGAAGGCGAAGGCATGCGCCGCCTGACGCGCGAACATTGCGACATGCTGGTGTCGATACCCATGTTCGGCACGGTCGAAAGCATGAACGTCTCCGTCAGCGCGGGCATGGTGTTGAGCGAAACGCGCCGTCAGCGGGTGTTGAAAGCAGAGAAATAACGCTTAGGTTAACGTCGTCTGAAAACTGGAAATTTGGTTTTCAGAGACGTTTGTTATAGGCGGATTAGTACCGTCATTCCTGCGCAGGCAGGAATCCATCGTAAAACTTGAGAAACCTTTATTTGAAAAACAGTTTCCGAATTTCAAAAATGGATTCCCACCGTAGCCTGTCCTCGCGTAGGCGGGGGCGGGAATGACGACAACCGGTAAATTGTGTATCGAAAATAAAGTAACTTAGATATAGGTATTTTTTATTTGAATTTAGAATATTGACGGATTAACTTCCCCATACATAGCAAACGTCGTCTGAAAACCAGATTTCCAGTTTTCAGACGACGTTTTACTTAGAGGCGATTCTGTTTATCCGACCATTTCATCGACTTTGCGTTGATAGCTTTTCAACAGCTCCGCCGAGCGGGCAAAGCGTTCGGTTTCATCGTCGGAAAGTTGCAGGTCGATGATGCGGACCGCGCCTTGGCGGTTGACGACGGTCGGTACGCCGATATACACACCGTTTTGTCCGAACTCGCCTTCAAGCAGGGTGGAAACGGGCAACACGACGCCTTGATTGTGCAGGATGGCGTTGGAGATACGGCTCAAGCCCATACCGATGCCGTGGCTGGTCGAACCTTTGGCGGCGATGACTTCGTAGGCGGCATTGCGCACGGTGTTATAGATTTTGTCCATACGCGCCTGCCCGTCTTCTGATTGTTCCAACATCTTCTGAACCGACATACCAGCGATGTTGGCGGTACTCCAAAGCGCAATGATGCTGTCGCCGTGTTCGCCGATCATCATGGCATCGACGCTCCAAGGCGCGACGTCGAATTCGTTGCCCAGACAAACGCGGAAACGGGCGGAGTCAAGGATGGTGCCTGAGCCGATAACGCGCTCTTTGGGCAGCCCTGAAAAGCGCAGAACGGCATAAGACAGTACGTCCACAGGATTGGAGGCAACCAAGAAGATGCCGTCAAAGCCCGAAGCCATGACTTTCGAAACGATGTCGTGGAAGATGCGCAGGTTTTTGTCGATTAAGTCCAAACGGGTTTCGCCGGGAGCCTGCGCCGCGCCCGCACAAATACACACGATGTCTGCATCCGAGCAATCATCGTAATCGCCGACGTAAATGCGCGCAGGCGAGGCGGCATAAGGCATTCCGTGGCGGAAGTCGCGCGCTTCGCCTTCCGCGCGCGTGCGGTTGATGTCGATTAAAACCATGTCGTCGCACAAGGCTTGGTTGAGCATGGAATAGGCGTAGCTGACACCGACCGCGCCCAAGCCCACAACGACCACTTTGTTACCAACTTTTTTCATATTTATTCCTGTTTGTTTGTGAATAGGAATTATTAATAACACTTGGACAGAGTGGCGTCAAATTTCAGACGACCGAGGTCTTGAAATGCTCAAAAAATAGGCGGAAAACGGCGTGCAAAACGACACTTGCCAAACCGTGCAAACCGACCTCATCCAGAAGACAGCGGTTTGGTGCACATCGAGCTATGCAGCAAAAGCCAAATCTTACACCTATTCAACTATTAAGATAATACCTTCAAATTCTTCAGTTTAGATATTGGGCTACTTGCTACACCAAGCTTTTGGGATGCAGAGATCCTATTCAAAAGAAATCGCATTCTCACCGAATTCCAAGGTGCACCGACTGAACAATGTGTCTTGCAAAAACTGATTGATACGATACTAAAGACAATACAGTCCTATACTGAGAAATCGGAAAAGACACGGTAGAATTGGATTTTGTGCTGCAATATGGGCAAAATGTTGTGCCAATTGAAGTGGAAAGTAGATGAGAATTTGAAAACAAAGAGCTTGAAAGTTTATGTAGAGCAAACAGTTTGCAATCAAAGAGGCATTACGCTTTCAATGGCGGATTGTCGTGATTAGGATTGGATGGTAAATATCCATTATATGTTATGAATTCAATATAATTAATCAAGGAATAATGATGAATTTTTTATTATTAGATAGAAATGAAAGACTTCCTTCTAATGCTAGAAATTTAGTCTGTTTAACTTACGATAATTGGAATGACTATTCTTATATTACTATGTTTTTTATGAATTATATCGATGAATATGGAAGTGTTCATCCTATTGGTAATATTAAAATTGGATTTAAAGGACAAACACCTGAAACTTCTACTTGTAAGAAAATTATAGAAATATGCCATGGGAAAACTTTCGAATCTCTACCTGAAAATTTTTTCTCTTTAGCTGAGGATGTTGAGTTCTACAAATCAATTATGAAACTTCCAAAAGAATCAAGAGAATATATATTAGGAAATTTAAACGACGTAGTCTACAAACCAGAATTATTTGATAGGTTTAAAGATGAAGATGTTTTTAAGACATCACTAATGAGATCAATAAGAGATGGAACTATTAAAGAGCAATTTAGAAGAGTTTTAGACGATAAACCACCTCTAACTAACTTTAAGTTTTCTTTCATTCGAACAGAAAAAGAGAATATGGGAAATATACAATTAGATTTCAATGTAATTGCCAATTCAACGCCAAGTACCAACATTCATGCAATTATTGGTAGAAATGGCGTAGGAAAAACAACACTATTAAACGGAATGATTAAATCATTCACTCATCAAATATATGAAGATGGGGGATTTTATACCATTGACTGGTCTGGTCAAAAATATAAAATTAATAATGATTATTTTAGCTATTTAGTAGCAGTATCCTTTAGTATTTTTGATCCGTTTATACCTAATCATGAAGATTTGAAATATTATTCTTATGTTGGTTTAAAGAAGTCGGATACACAATTGAAATCATCAAAAGAATATTTTGAAAAAGATTTTTTGTTGACTTTTCAAGAATGTAAGAGTTTTACTGCTAAAAAAGAACGTTGGCTTAATGCCATTCAAAATCTTGAATCAGACGATAATTTTGCAGAAATGCAATTAAGTAGATTAATAGAAGATAGATTAACTCAAGATGAAATTCTAAAAATAATTGGAAGGATGAGCTCTGGACATGCATCAGTATTGCTAATTATTACTCAGCTAGTAGCTAAAGTTCAAGAGAAAACATTGGTTCTGCTTGATGAACCCGAAAGCCATCTTCATCCACCATTATTATCAGCTTTTGTTCGTGCTTTATCCGATTTATTGGATAACCGAAATGGAGTAGCCATTATTGCTACACATTCTCCCGTTGTATTACAGGAAGTACCAAGATCTTGTGTTTGGAAAATTGAGCGGACGGGAAAAGTTACAAATCCTTATAGACCTAATATTGAAACATTTGGGGAAAATGTTGGTGTTTTAACAAGAGAAGTTTTTGGTTTAGAAGTAATTAAATCAGGATTTCATAAATTATTAACCAAAGAAGTATCAACAGGAAAGTCCTATGAAGAAATTTTATTTAATTTTAATGAACAATTAGGAACTGAAGCAAAGATTTTATTAAAAACCTTAGTACGAATTAGAGATGATAGAGATGGAGGGAATCGCCAGTGATTCGCATAAGATTACCTGCTGATCTCCTAAGTTATTCAGAGATAATTGACGTGTGCTGCAGTCGAAATACCCAATACAGAAGTGATGTATTATCTAATAAACAATATCTATTGGATATAGGGAATGATTACGAAGAATATGCACGATTAAATAATTTATACAGTTTTGATACAATTCTTACTATTGAACCAAATGGACTAATTCATAATACATTGAGTAATTCTCATATGGTTGAATTATATAATTATTGTTTACGTAATACCCGTAGTGGAGATGTATATGATAAGATCCTTGCCTTTGCCAAAAATCCTGAAATAAGATGTCCATTTTGTGGAGGAATTAGCAATCCATCACAAATAGATCATTTTTTACCAAAATCAAGATATGGACATTTTTCAGTATTTCCTTATAACTTAATTCCTATATGCAAAGATTGTAATACAGAATTTAAAAAAGAATTTTTCCCTATAGAAAAAAATGAACAATTAATTCATCCTTACTTGGATGAGGATTGTTTTTTTAATGAACAGTGGTTGTATGCGGAATATATTGATGATGGAACTGAATTTGGAACAGTTAGTTATTATCTTGTTCCTCCAAGTGGATGGTCTGATGATAAAAAGAATAAAATCAAATTTCACTTTGAGAAATTTCATTTGGCAGATAGATTTTCTGAATTTTCATCAGGAAATTTGTCTGATATTTTAGTACAAATGAAAAGTCATAAAATGAATGGTGCATTTATGGAAGACTTTGAAAAATGCAGTATAGATTCTGTTATTACAAAAGAAAGAAAAGCCAATCATTGGAAAAAAGCTCTTTTCCAAGCAGTTAAAACTAAACTTTCAGTGATTTGGGGAAGGATATAAAAAAGATTTTCCTTATGATTAAAAATACAGCTCAATGGGTTTAGCTTCAGCACTTTCAAGAAGTGAACTAAGGTCGTCTGAAACCATTTTCAGACGACCTCTTTTTAACTTTGCAGCAAAGCCAAAGAATATTTCATCATTTCCTATTTGGAAAATATATTGTTCATAAATTGAGATTTATTGCTTAATCATTTATCCGTACAATCCGCCTCATCAGATATTAAGGAGGCAACGATGAAAAAATGCCTGTATTATTTGTCGGACATGGCAGTCCGATGAATGTGTTGGATAAGGAAAATCCTTTCAATACCCACTATTTTTATAACTTAGGCAAGATTTTGTCGGGCTGAGACGATTTTGCAAAAGTCTCAGCTCCGATTTATCTTACATTAACTTTTCTTCCGGCGACGTTCGCCCGGCAGCAGCATATCTGCCCATTTGATAATGTTGGCGACTTCTGCCGGATTAAGTTCGTAGAACTGGCCGCGTTTGAGGCGGTTTGGCAGGCCGATGGGGCCGAAGCCTACGCGGACGAGACGGCTGACGGTCAGGCCTTGGCTTTCAAAAATACGGCGTACTTCGCGGTTGCGGCCTTCTTTGATGACGACGTTATACCATTTGTTTGCGCCTTCTCCGCCTTGTTCGTAGATGCGTTCTACTTTTGCCAAACCATCTTCGAGCATGACGCCTTCTTCGGTCAGGACGCGCATTTGTTCGGTGGTCAACTCGCCCAATACGCGCACGGCGTATTCGCGTTCGACTTCAAAGCTGGGGTGGGCAAAGCGTTGAACCAGTTCGCCTGAAGTGGTTAGAATCAAAAGGCCGCTGGTATTGATGTCCAAACGGCCGATGGCCACCCAGCGGCTACTGGCTGCTTGTGGCAGGCGGTCGAAAATGCTGACGCGGCCTTGCGGGTCGTCGCGGGAAACGATTTCGCCTTCTTGTTTGTAATACAGGATGATACGTGGCAGGCGGTCGGCCCATTTGAGTTTGATGATGCTGCCTTTGACGGTAACGTGGTCGTCGGGCGTAATTTTTTCGCCCAGTTGGGCTACGCGGCCGTTGACCGTTACCCAGCCGTTGCTGATCCATTCTTCCATTTCGCGACGTGAGCCGACGCCGGAAGCGGCCAGGACTTTTTGCAGGCGCTCGGGTTCAAAGCGTGAAAGGTCGCTGCGGCGTTCTTTCAAATCGCGGGCGTGCTCCATGATTTTTTGGTTGGGATTGCGGACCACCAGTTTTTTGGCTTTGGCGGCTCGTTGTTTTGGGGCGGTATTTTGAGCTTTGGGGCCGTCTGAAACTTTTTGGCCGTAAGTTTTGCCTGATGTTTTTCGCTCGTCGTCGGGACGTTTTTTATTGGCAAAGGATTTGGCCGGTTTAGAAGGTTTTTTGGCGGTAGATGATACGCCGTCGCGCCATTGGCGTTTGCTGGAAGGCTGTTTGGACATGATTTTTCCTAACTCGCTTGAAAAAGCGGTTCTTCTGCGGCATTTGCGGCAGGGGTTGGATTGGGGGAAAAGGCCGTCTGAAAATCAGATTCAGACGGCCTGCCGATGAAAGGCTGTATTGTAACTCAACCAGTAAATTTTTGTTTGAAAATCCGAAAATTATGGCGAAAGGCGTTCGCGTATCCAGTTGCCGTCAACCAGGCGGTATTGGATGCGGTCGTGCAGGCGGCTGGGGCGGCCTTGCCAGAATTCGATGCGGTCGGGAATAACGAGATATCCTCCCCAATGTGGAGGACGGGGAACATGCAGGGGATGTTTGACACCGACGGCCGCGGCTTTAGCTACCAATACGGCTTTGCTGGAAATTACTTCGCTTTGCGCGCTTGCCCATGCACCGATACGGCTGGTATACGGGCGGCTTTCAAAATATTCGTCCGAAGCGGCGGCGTCAAGTTTTTCAATGCGTCCTTCAACGCGCACTTGGCGTTCGAGTTCCGGCCAGAAAAAAGTCATGGCGGCAAAAGGGTGAGCCGTATAGGAACGGCCTTTTCGGCTGTGGTAATTGGTAAAGAAAACAAAGCCTTTGGGGTTGACTTCTTTCAGCAATACCATGCGGCTGTTGGGCCTGCCGTCTTCGCCCACGGCGGCAACGTTGACCGCGGTCGGTTCGTTGACTTCGGCGTGAATCGCTTCGTTCAGCCATTGCTCGAATTGGACAATCGGGTCGGCGTGGCATTCGGCTTCCGACAGCTCGCGTTTGTTGTAATCTTCGCGGATATTGTGCAGATCCATGATTTTCCTCCTTAGGTCTGACTGAATCATACTCCGTTTTTTCAGACGGCCTCAAGGGCATTTGTGTATAATCGTAGCCCTTTCCAATATAGAACAATACGGAGTCCTGTCATGCAAACCGAAGTCGAACTGAAAATCTTAAATCCGAAAATGGCCGATTCTCTGCCTGCTTATGCAACGCCCGGTTCTGCCGGTTTGGACTTGCGCGCCTGCTTGGATGAAGCTGTTGTGTTGCAGCCGGGCGATGTGTATCTCGTTCCGACTGGTTTGGCGGTGCATTTGGCCAACCCTGCGTATGCAGCCGTTTTGTTGCCGCGTTCCGGCCTGGGTCATAAACACGGTATTGTTTTGGGTAACTTGGTCGGTTTGATTGACTCGGATTATCAAGGCGAATTGAAGGTTTCTTTGTGGAACCGTGGTAAAGAAGCGTTTACCATCGAGCCGATGGAACGTATCGCGCAAATGGTGATTGTGCCGGTTGTCCAAGCTGCGTTTAAGGTTGTGGACGAGTTTGCCGCCAGCGAGCGCGGTGAAGGCGGATTCGGCAGCACCGGAAAAGCCTGATGATTTGAAAGGCCGTCTGTAAGAGGATAAATTGAAATATTTGATTTCGGTTTGCCGCGGTTCAGACGGCCTTTTTATTGAGGCAACCTTTGCATAATTACACACAAGATTGCATTTTTATATCTTGCCTGCATGGCCGGCGCACCCAATAATACAGGCCGTCTGAAACCTTTACGGAGCGTTGTTATGTCCCGCCCCTCACTTTTTCTGCCTTTGTTTTTGATTATCTTTGGCGCGATTTGGTTTTTACGCGCTACGGATATTTTGCCTGCGACATCGACAATGATTGCCGGCGCATTAATTATTTTGGGCTTTGCCGTATTGATTATGGACGGCATCAACAAACAGTCCATTGTTTCCGGCCCGATGCTGGTTTATATCGGTACAGCCATTTATCTGCACATGAGCTACTGGATTTATCTCTCGCCGTTGCTGGCCATCGGCATGGTCGTGTTGGGTTGCCTGCTGTTGCTCTCGCGCAGCGATATGATTCCTGAGAAACACACAAAATAGAAAGATGAGAGATTTGGGTTTTGCCCTATAAAGGCCGTCTGAACAATGGTATAATCCGCCGTTTCAGACGGCCTGTTTTATTATGGTTTAAATTTGAAATTTACCCTCACGGCCGCACCGTTTTCTTACATTTTGCAAAGTTTCCGCCATGACCCAAGACAAAATCCTTATTCTCGACTTCGGCTCGCAAGTTACCCAGCTGATCGCCCGCCGCGTGCGCGAAGCCCATGTTTACTGCGAACTGCATTCTTTCGATATGCCTTTGGAAGAAATCAAAGCTTTCAACCCGAAAGGCATTATCCTCTCCGGCGGCCCTAATTCTGTTTACGAATCCGACTATCAAGCCGATACCGGTATTTTTGATTTGGGCATTCCGGTTTTGGGCATTTGCTACGGCATGCAATTTATGGCGCACCACTTGGGCGGCGAAGTTAGCCCGGGCAACCAACGCGAATTCGGTTATGCACAAGTTAAAACCATCGACAGCGAGCTGACACGCGGCATTCAAGACGATGCGCCTAATACGCTCGACGTATGGATGAGCCATGGCGATAAAGTTTCCAAACTGCCTACCGGCTTCTCTGTCATCGGCGACACGCCGTCTTGCCCGATTGCCATGATGGAAAACGCTGAGAAACAATTCTACGGCATCCAATTCCACCCTGAAGTGACCCACACCAAACAAGGCCGCGCGTTATTGAACCGCTTTGTCTTGGATATTTGTGGCGCACAACCAAGCTGGACCATGCCGAACTACATCGAAGAAGCCGTTGCCAAAATCCGCGAACAAGTCGGCAGCGACGAAGTGATTTTAGGTTTGTCCGGCGGCGTGGACTCTTCCGTAGCGGCCGCGCTGATTCACCGCGCCATCGGCGACCAACTGACCTGCGTGTTTGTTGACCACGGTTTGTTGCGTTTGAATGAGGGCAAAATGGTAATGGATATGTTTGCCCGCAACTTGGGCGTACGCGTGATTCACGTTGACGCCGAAGAGCAGTTTTTGGCGAAACTGGCCGGCGTGACCGATCCGGAGAAAAAACGCAAAATCATCGGTGCGGAATTTATCGAAGTATTTGACGCTGAAGAGAAAAAACTCACCAACGCCAAATGGTTGGCGCAAGGTACAATTTACCCTGACGTAATCGAATCCGCAGGCGCGAAAACTAAAAAAGCCCACGCCATCAAATCGCACCACAACGTCGGCGGTCTGCCTGAAAACATGAAGCTCAAATTACTTGAGCCGTTGCGCGATTTGTTCAAAGACGAAGTACGCGAATTGGGCGTCGCTTTGGGTCTGCCGCGCGAAATGGTGTACCGTCATCCGTTCCCGGGTCCGGGTTTGGGCGTGCGCATCTTGGGTGAAGTGAAAAAAGAATACGCCGACTTGCTGCGTCAAGCGGATGACATTTTCATCCAAGAATTGCGCAACACTACCGACGAAAACGGTACATCTTGGTATGACCTGACCAGCCAAGCCTTCGCCGTGTTCCTGCCCGTCAAATCCGTCGGCGTAATGGGCGACGGACGCACTTACGACTACGTCGTCGCACTGCGTGCAGTCATCACCAGCGACTTCATGACCGCACACTGGGCAGAGCTGCCGTACTCGCTGCTCGGCCGCGTCTCCAACCGCATTATCAACGAAGTCAAAGGCATCAACCGCGTGGTTTACGATGTCAGCGGTAAACCGCCTGCCACGATTGAATGGGAATAATCCCTGAATAATAAAGGCCGTCTGAACAGATATTGTTCAGACGGCCTTATTCTTTAGGAACCAAGCCCAATTAAAATTGATTTTTTAATTCACGCAGGGCAGCGAAGACTTCGAGTTCGCTGTTTAATTTTCGTCCGCTCAATTCTTCGGCGCGTGCCTGAACTTGGGGCAGGTGTACTCGGAAAAACGGATTGACTTTGCGTTCGTGCACCAGGCTGACAGGCAGTGTCGGCGTGTGTTCGGCAGCGGCCAAGGCCGTCTGAATGTCGGCGTTGTCCGGCTCGATATGCTGGGCAAAGCGCAGATTGGAGGCTGTATATTCGTGCGCCGGATAAAACAGCGTTTCCTCGGGCAGCTGGTTGAATCGGTGGAAGCTGTCGTAAAGTTGCTCGATTGTGCCGGTAAATACGCGGCCGCAACCGGCGGAGAACAAGGTATCGCCGCAGAAAACGTGCAGGCCGTCTGAATTTTCCAGCAGATAGCTGATATGGCGGTCGGTATGGCCGGGGGTTGCCCAAACGGTGATCAAGCCTTCGCCAAACGGGAACTGCGTACCTGCGGTAACGGTATGCGTCGCTACGTCGATGTCGCTTTCGCCATAGATTGGGGATTCCAAAAAGCCGTGGAACAGGCTTTTTGCGCCGCCGGTATGGTCGGGGTGCGGATGGGTAATCCATGTTTGCGCCAGCATCAGGCGATTGTGGACGAGGAATTTCAAAACGGGTGTGGCATCGGACGGATCGACGCAGGCGGCATGGTTGCCTTCTTGAATCATCCAGATGTAGTTGTCGTTTAGGGCTTGGATTGGCGTGATTTTCATATGCTTTCTTCTGGTTAGGGGTTTCAGACGGCCTCTAAATAATCTTTGATATTCGGGCTTTGACCGAATACGGCTTCATGGGCCTGATGGATGCACAGTCGGTTGAACAGCAATCTTTGGGTTTGGTCGCCATCGATAATCCGCACTTGGCCTTGCAGTTTGGGCGCGTCGTGATGAAAGGTATTCTTAAACGCGTGCCAACGGTTGGTTTGCAGATGGATGACGGCAAACATATCGTGCGAAATATTAACGCCGACGCTGAATAGCTTGGGCGAGGCTTGCAGGCAGAAACTGCTGTCACCAAATAGGCACAGCCCCGTGTTTTCCGGATAGCGGAACAATTCGATTTTCACTGCTTCGGGTTCGGCAAAGATGTTGCAAAACAGCCGTTCAAACAACGACGGCTGCGCCACGCCTTCGCTCAACATACCGTAAAGCCCACCTAGCCAATCGACATAGCCGAGAAAAGTGAAACGGTAGTCCTGCATAATGGCTTCGATGCGCTTGGGGTCGCGTTTGCTGATCAAGCGGACAAATTCAAAACCGACTTCCGGCAGCCGCGCCCGAAGTGTTTGATGCAGGCGGTGGGCAAACAGGTTTTTATGGTTGTACGGATTGCGCAGAATGCCGAGGAATTTCAGCCGCAATATCCGCCACAAGGCATCCGGTACTTTGACGGTATCGGCATTTGCCGTAGTTGTTTTCAGACGGCCTGCAGGTAAGGTGCGCAGATGGTTGCAGGCCTCTTCGTAGCCGCTTTCATGACGGTTGAACCAGCTTTCCAGATTGTATTGGTTGGCGGAGTCTTCGACAAAGGTCAGCGTATAGAGGTTTTTCGCCGCCAAGTTGCCGATGATGTTGACACTTATCGCTTCGCTGCGGTTTTGTTCTTTGCCACGGGCTTTTTTGCCAGTATGGAACATTGACAGAGGCAGGCGGTAAACGTTTTGGTTTTGCGGGCTGACCTGCGGATTATGCGCGTGCTGCCGTTGCTCGGTCTGGGCGATAAAGTGGTGTTCCTTCGTCGGATTCGCGGTCAACAGGGCGTAAGGCTTTTCTCCGCATTCAGGAAATTCGCAATCGCTGAGGATAAAGGCTTGTCGAGTCATAATGTCGGGAAAGGCCGTCTGAATATGTCGATTATAGTTTAAAAGTGGGAATTATACAGAATGACGGCGACGGGTTTGGTCTTTATACTCAAAAGGACGCAAAAAGGTCGTCTGAAAACGGATATAGCGAGGTTCGCTAAATCGTTTTCAGACGACCTTAAATCAACGGACTGTTCAACCCATCTATTCTTCTTTTTGGAAGACATGGTTGCGGTGATACTCGAAATATTTTTCGCTTTCAGGTTCGATTTTTAATTGCATATCGGGAAAAATCCCAAGCCGCTTTTGATTTTCCGGATCGATTTTCGGACTGATTTTTATCGTACCGTCGGCATCAAACGTAATCAGTCCGCTATCGAATAATGCGTCAATATTGGGTGCGAGCATCAGTCCATTGAAGGGATCTAACCTCTCTTCATTATTGCATTTGCTCCAAGGTTTGATATGGCTGGCAATAAGTAAAGACCGAACATCTAAACCTGTTAGCGGGCAGTTCGGATACAGTTCGAGTAGTTTTTGCCGGAATCTGCCTTGCCCTTGACGGGCTTTTATTAAGGTTTCGATTTCGGTTCGCTTTTCTGGTTCAATTTCGGATACTAATTGTTCTTTGAGTTTACCGAGATCTTGTTCCAAAGATTGGGTTGAGTTTATTTGAAAATTTGTTGGTTTGTATAATTCAAATATTCCTCCTTTTTTCCACCATAAAAAGTCTTGGTGCATTGATTCGTGATAATGCTTCCTTGAGTTTGAATTAACACTAAGTACATACAAAGAAGCACGTGTATCATCATTATAGTCAGGAGTAATCTGCCATTGGTTTTTTAGTTCTTCAATCTGTTCATCTACATCTTTTACCTTAAATTGTGTTTTGCCCATATCATGCAGATGTAAGACGATTCTTTTTATAATTTCTATTGTCCCATCAATATGTTCCCCATTGATCCGTGCGGAATATTTTGTTTTTGCCATTTAAGTCTTCCTATCAAAGTTAAGTTTTCTAATTTAATTATTTTGGGTAATGCATTGATTTTCCTATGACCGTCATTCCCGCCTGCGCGGGAATGACAGCGGTTGGTTCGGTCTTCATACGCAAAAGAACATATAAAGGTCGTCTGAAAACAGATTTAACAGAATCCGCTAAATCGTTTTCAGACGACCTTTCTCTTTAAAGCCGAATCAAATCAGCCTGCCGGTTAACCCAAAGCTTTTCGTGCGCCGGCGAAGAGGCGGTACCAGCCGGACAGTTCCGTCCAGTCTTCCGGTTTCCAGCTCATTTGTGCGGCGCGGTACACGCGTTCGGGGTGGGGCATCATGATGGTAACGCGGCCGTCGGCGTTGGTGACGCCGGCGATGCCTTGCGGCGAGCCGTTGGGGTTGAGCGGATAGGTTTGGGTAACTTGGTTTTGTCCGTCGACGTATTGCAGCGCGATGCCGAGGTCGTCTGAAATTTTGCCGCCGTGAAGCGCGAAGTCGGCGCGGCCTTCGCCGTGGCTGACGACGACGGGCAGGCTGGAGCCCTGCATTTCGTTCAGGATCAGGGAGGTTGATTTGGGAACGTGAACCATGCTCAGGCGCGCTTCGAACTGTTCGCTCAGGTTGCGTTTGAACTTCGGCCAGCCTGCCGTGCCGGGGATGATTTCGGCGAGGTTGCTGACCATCTGGCAGCCGTTGCACACGCCCAATGTCAGCGTGTTCGGGTCGGCGAAGAAGGCGGCGAACTGGTCGCGCAAGGCGGGGTGAAACAGGATGGATTTCGCCCAGCCTTCGCCCGCACCGAGTACGTCGCCGTAGCTGAAGCCGCCGCACGCCGCCAGCATTTTGAAGTCGGCAAGGTGGACGCGGCCTGCCATCAGGTCGGACATATGCACGTCGTAGGCATCGAATCCGGTGCGGGTAAAGGCGGCGGCCATTTCGATTTGCCCGTTCACGCCCTGTTCGCGCAGGATGGCGATTTTGGGTTTTGCGCCGCTGTTGACGAACGGCGCGGCGATGTCTTCTTTTACATCAAACTTCACGTCGGCAAACAATGCGCTGCGGTCGTTGTCGCCAATCAGGGCGAACTCGCTGTCGGCGCAGGCAGGGTTGTCGCGCAGTTTCTGAATGGCGTGGCTGGTTTCCTGCCATGCACGTTGCAGGTCGGCGCGGGTTTGTTCCAACACGATGCCTGCCTGATTGCGGATAACGATTTTTTCGTCAGAACCGATGGTGGCAACGGTATGTAAGGGCAACGCTGCCGCTTTGAACAAGGCTTCTGCTGCCGAGACATCTTGTTTGGCGATTTGAATCACTGCGCCCAGCTCTTCATTGAACAATGCGCGTATGCTGGCTTCGTTGACATCGGCTTGGTTGGCAACCAGTGAGGTCAAATCCACATTCAAGCCGCACCGTGCCGCAAACGCCATTTCCGCCAGCGTCGCAAACAAACCGCCGTCGCTGCGGTCGTGATACGCCAAAAGTTTGTCTTCGGCGACAAGCTGCTGAATTACGTTGTAAAACGCTTTCAGACGGCCTGTATCGTCCAAATCGGGCGCGTCACCGCTCATGTTGTTGTACACCTGACCGAATGCAGAGCCGCCCATGCGTGCTTTGCCGAAGCCCAAATCGACAAACAGTAATACGCTGTCTTCGACGTTTTTCAACTCAGGCGTAACGGTTTTGCGCACGTCTTTGACAGGCGCGAACGCGGAGATAATCAGGCTCAATGGCGAGACGACGGATTTTTTCTCTTCGCCGTCCTGCCAAACGGTTTTCATCGACAGGCTGTCTTTGCCCACGGGAATGCTCAAATCCAATGCCTGACAGGCTTGGGAGACGGCTTCGACGGTGCGGTAGAGTTTTTCGTCTTCGCCCTCGTTGCCGCACGCCGCCATCCAGTTGGCGGAAAGTTTGATATTGCCGATGTCGCCGATGTTGACCGCCGCGATGTTGGTGATGGCTTCGCCGACGCACATTCTGCCTGAAGCGGGCGCGTCAAACAGGGCGACGGTCGGTTTTTCGCCCATAGACATTGCTTCGCCGCGATAAGTGTTGAAGCCCATCATGGTCACGGCGCAGTCGGCTACGGGGGTTTGGTATTTGCCGACCATTTGGTCGCGGTGGGTCATGCCGCCGACGCTGCGGTCGCCGATGGTAATCAGGAAGTTTTTAGCGGCTACGGTAGGCAGGCGCAGAACGCGGTAGGCGGCTTCGGTGATGTCGATATCGCCCGCGTTAAACGGTTTTTCAGACGGCGTAACTGTTTTGTCGCTGCGCGTGGTTTTGGGCGGTTTGCCGAGCAAGACGTTCAGCGGCAAATCGACGGGATTGTTGGAGAACAAATCGTCGCGCACTTTCAAATGGCCGTCGTCAGTCGCCGTGCCGACCACGGCAAACGGGCAGCGTTCGCGTTCGCAGATGGCGCGGAAGGTGTCCAAATCTTTTTCCAAAATCGACAATACATAACGCTCTTGTGATTCGTTGCACCAGATTTGCAGCGGGTTGAGGCCGTGTTCTTCCAGCGGCACTTCGCGCAGTTTAAATACCGCACCGCGTCCGGCATCGTTGACGAGTTCGGGGAAGGCGTTGGAGAGGCCGCCTGCGCCGACGTCGTGGATGGAGATAATCGGGTTTTTGTCGCCAAGCTGCCAGCAGCGGTCGATGACTTCTTGCGCGCGGCGTTCGATTTCGGGGTTGCCGCGTTGCACGGAGTTGAAGTCCAAAGAGGCGTCGTTCGTACCGGTATTCATGGAAGAAGCTGCGCCGCCGCCCAAGCCGATAAGCATACCCGGGCCGCCCAGTTGGATCAGCAATGCGCCTTCGGGGATTTCGTCTTTATGCGTCTGCTGCGCCTGAATGCTGCCCAAGCCGCCTGCAATCATAATCGGTTTGTGGTAGCCGCGAACCTGACCGTCGAACTTCTCTTCAAAAGTGCGGAAGTAACCCAAGAGGTTCGGGCGGCCGAATTCGTTGTTGAACGCCGCGCCACCGATGGGGCCTTCAATCATGATGTCCAGCGGCGAGGAAATATGTTCCGGCTTGCCGTAATCTTGTTCCCACGGCTGTTTGAGGTCGGGGATGTTGAGGTTGGACACGGTAAAGCCGGTCAAGCCCGCTTTTGGACGCGAACCTTTGCCCGTCGCGCCTTCGTCACGGATTTCGCCGCCCGCGCCTGTTGCCGCGCCCGCAAACGGCGCGATGGCGGTCGGATGGTTGTGCGTTTCCACTTTCATGATGATATGCGTGTCTTCCTCGTGGAAACGGTAGCCTTGGTTTTCCGCCGCATCCGGATAGAAACGCTCGACTTTTGCGCCTTCGATCACGGACGAATTGTCTTTATAGGCGACGACCGTGCCTTCGGGATGCGCGTTGTGCGTGTCGCGAATCATACCGAAGAGGGATTTGGGCTGCTTTTCGCCGTTGAGGATGAAATCGGCGTTGAAGATTTTGTGGCGGCAGTGTTCGCTGTTTGCCTGTGCGAACATCATCAATTCAACATCGGACGGATTGCGCTGCAAAGCCTGATAGTTTTCAACCAGATAATCGATTTCGTCGGCGGAGAGTGCCAAACCCATTTCGGTATTGGCTTTGACCAAAGCCTCTTTACCGCCGCCCAAAACATCAACGGTGGAGAAGGTTTCGGATTCGAGATGGTGGAATAATTTGGAGGCCGTCTGAAAATCGGGCAGTACGGATTCGGTCATGCGGTCGTGCAGCAAAGCCGCCCATTGCTGTTTCTGCTCATCATTCAGACGACCTTCCAGACACACCGCCATGCCGCGCTCGATGCGCTCTATGCCTTCCAAACCGCAGTTTTCCGCGATATTGGTCGCCTTGGAAGCCCACGGCGAAATCGTACCCAAACGGGGCGTTACCAAAAATAAATGCAAGCCCTCGCGCGCTTCGGGCGTTTCTTTAACGCTTTGCGCCGCCAACAAGGCTTGCAGTTTTTCGACAGTCGCGGCATCCAATGCTTTCTCGCTGCCGACAAAATACCAAAATTCGCTTTTCAGTTTCACTTCGGGCAGACCGAGTGCGGCTGCTTTTTGCAAGAATTTTTCAACACGGAAATCGGAAAGGGCGGTTACACCGCGCAAGGGCAGAACAACAGACATGGATTCAGCTCACAAAATGCAGTTGGGGAATCCATTATTATACCTGAAAAATGCAATTTTGCTTGTGAATTTATACTTCAAGTGTTGACAATTTTTGCTTGTAAATTGAAGGGGAATAAGGCAATCGTGCCGCCCAGTTTTTTATTTTGTACCTGATTATTGGATTATTTTTGTTTATTTTTGAAGAATCGGGAGGAATGGGGACGGATAGGTGTAAAGGTATAAAGTGAAAATTATTTAATTGTTGACTTTGACATTTTGCTGACAATAAGGCCGTCTGAAACCTTACTTTCAGACGGCCTTGCTTTATCCTTTTCTTTTGTTTCCCAACATATCCAGCAATCCTGCCAGATTGCTTTTTCCTTCTTCCTTGCTCACAATCGGCTCGCCGCCTTTGCGGCCAAGGATTTTGATGTCTTCCTGCGGCATTTCGTCTATGAAACGGCTCGGCTCGGGGAATTGCCATGTGCCTTGTTTTTTGCGTTTGAGGCAGTGGGTCAGTGTAAGTTGGCGTTTGGCGCGGGTAATGCCGACGTACATCAGACGGCGCTCTTCTTCGACATTGTCTTCTTCGATGCTGTCGTTGTGAGGTAAGATGCCTTCTTCGCAACCGACAAGGAAAACGTAAGGGTATTCCAAACCTTTGGAGGCGTGCAGAGTGGAGAGTTTGACGGCATCGACTTCTTCTTCACTTTTACCCTCCAAAAGCGTCATCAGGGCGATGGTTTGGGCAAGCTCGATGATGTTTTTACCATCTTGCTCACCTTTGCGTTCCAGCCAGCCGGTCAGGTCGGTAACGTTACGCCATTTGATCTCGCCTGCTTTGCCTTCCTCATTGGCTAGCAGGTGGTTTTCGTAGTCGATTTCTTTGAGCAGGCTGTTGATGAGTTCGCCCGCTTCGCTGGTTTCGGCTTTAGCACGGTAACTGCCGAACATATCCATAAAGGTTTGCAGGTGTTGGCGGTTGGTGTTGTTCAGTAATGCTAGAGCTTCTTCGGTTTGCGCGGCTTCATACAGGCTGCATTCGTGTTCGTGTGCGTAGGTGTTGAGTTTGCCGAGCGTTACATCGCCGATGCCGCGTTTGGGCGTGGTAACGGCGCGCAGGAAGGCGGGATCGTCGTTGGGATTGGCAAGCAGGCGCAAGTAGGACAAAACGTCTTTGATTTCGGCTTTGTCAAAAAAACTCTGTCCGCCGGAGAGTTGGTAGGGAACGCGCGCGCTGCGCAAGGCTTCTTCAAAAATCCGCGCCTGATGGTTGCCGCGGTATAACACGGCGAAATCGGCGTATTGGGTTTTGTCGCCGCCGACCAGCTTCTGCTTGACGATTTGGCTGACGACCCAGTCGGCCTCGTGTTGCTCGTTTTGGCAGGCGACGACTTTGACGATTTCGCCTTCGCCGAACTGCGACCAAAGTTTTTTGGTGAACAATTTGGGATTGTTTTCAATCACTTTGTTGGCGATTTTGAGAATTCGCGCGGTGGAGCGGTAGTTTTGCTCCAGTTTGATGACTTTCATCTGCGGATAGTCTTCCTGCATTTTGCGCAGGTTTTCCATGTTTGCGCCGCGCCATGCGTAGATGGACTGGTCGTCATCGCCGACGGCGGTAAACATGCCTTCCGCGCCGGTCAAGAGCTTCATCAGGGTAAATTGGCAGGTGTTGGTGTCCTGGCATTCGTCAACCAACAGATAACGCAGCCGCCGCTGCCATTTGTTACGCACTTCGCTGTTTTGCTGCAACAGCACGGCAGGCAGGCGGATTAAGTCGTCAAAATCTACTGCCTGATAGCTTTGCAGGGTTTCCTGATAACTTGCATAGACGCGTGCTGTTTGCTCTTCCCACACATTAGAGGCCGTCTGAACGACATCTTCAGGCGTTTTTAAATCATTTTTCCAAAGGGAAATTTGATGCTGCGCTTTGAATATGGCTTCTTTGCCCGTACCGCCCAAGAGCTCGCCGATGATTTTGGCGCTGTCGGTAGAGTCGAGAATGGAAAAGTTTTTTTTGTAACCGATTTGATTGGCTTCTTCGCGCAGAATCTTCATGCCTAAAGAGTGGAAGGTGCAAATCGTCAGCCCGCGCGTTTGCGACTTGGGCAGCATTTTGGAGACGCGCTCCTGCATTTCCGTGGCGGCTTTATTGGTAAAGGTAATCGCGGCGACGGTATGCGGCAGATAGCCGACATTGACGATCAAATGCTTGATTTTTTGCGTAATCACGCCGGTTTTGCCGCTGCCTGCGCCGGCAAGGACGAGCAGGGGGCCGCCTAGATATTTGACTGCAGCTTGCTGTTGGGGGTTGAGTTTCATTGAAGGGGGAAGACGGGTAATGTGGGGAGCAATTATACAACAAGGCCGTCTGAAATTTTCAGACGGCCTTGGGCGTTTTTTTAGAGTAAACCCTATGCAAAATATTTCAATTTGCCTTTGAAGTCTTCCAGTTTTTCGTAGCCTTTTTGCGCCATGATGGCTTTAAATTCAAGGGAAACCCGTTCAAAAATGTCCACGCCTTGCTGGTGTAGCGCCGTGCCGATCTGCACCATACTTGCGCCGCACAAGATGTGTTCAAACGCATCACGGCCGCTGTAAACGCCGCCTGTTCCGATGACTTGGATAGACGGATCTAATCTTTGATAGAACGCGTGGACATTGGCGAGCGCGGTCGGTTTGATGTATTGGCCACCTATGCCGCCGAAGCCGTTTTTCGGTCGAATGACGACGGATTCGTCTTCGATATACATGCCGTTGCCGATGGAGTTGACACAGTTGACGAATTTTAAGGGATAGCGGTTGAACACTTCCGCCGCCTGATCAAAATGGGCAATATCGAAATACGGCGGCAATTTGATGCCTAAGGGCTTGTCGAAGTAGGCAAAGGCTTCGCCCAAAATTTGCTCGGTGGTTTCAAAGTCGTAGGCGATTTGCGGTTTGCCGGCGACGTTTGGGCAGGATAGGTTGAGTTCGGTAATGCCGTTAAACCCGCTGTTTTGCACCTTTTCCAACAGGATATGTGTTTCGCCGGGCGACAGGCCGACCAGTGAGAGAAAAAATGTCCGTTCCGGCTGAGACTCTTGAAGGGTAAGCAGGTAATCCAGATAGTAATCAATACCTTGATTCGGCAAGCCCATCGAATTGATGCTGCCGAGAGGGACGTCCCGATAACGCGGCTCGGGGTTACCTTGACGAGGGGTAAGCGTTGCTGTCTTGGTAATGAAAGTGCCGGCAGCAGACTGTCTGACCTCTTCCAATTCCTCAACAGTCATACATGACACCCCAGCGGCATTCATCAGGCAGTTGTCAAAAGAAAAACCGGCGATTTGTGTTTTCAACGATACCATCTCCTGCTCCTTTTCTTTGAAAAATCAAATTGTTTGCCAAGCGTAACACGAAGAGGCAGTACGATTTTTAACAAACATCAAATGACAAAGCATGTAGGTGGATGTTGTTTTCAATATTGAAAAAAGGCCGTCTGAAAAACTCAAAATAGTCTTTCAGACGGCCTTCACTATATGGCATTAATAGAACCAAAAGCTGTCGGTTGATTTGGATATTGGGTTTTGAAATCAGGCCAACCATTCGGCCAAAGCCGCTTCAAAACGTTTCAAGCCTTCGGCCATGTCTTCATCGTTCAGCAGCAGGCTGGGGGCGAAACGCACCACATTGGCGCCGGCAACCAGTACCATCAGGCCGTGTTTCAAAGTGGCGGCGGTGATTTTCGATGCCTTGCCTTCGTATTCGTCTGCCAATACACAGCCGAGCAGCAAGCCCATGCCGCGGACTTCTTTAAATACGCCGGTCTTTTCGCCTATTTCACGCAATGCCGTCTGAAGTTTTTGGCCTTGTTGTTCAACGTGTGCCAATGTTTCGGGCGCATTGATGATGTCGAATGCACGGCTGCCGACCGCGCACGCCATTGGGTTGCCGCCAAAGGTCGAGCCATGTGTTCCAGGGCCGAAGGTTGGGGCGATTTTATCGGTTGTCAGAATTGCGCCAATCGGGAAGCCGCCCCCCAAGGCTTTGGCGGAGCTGAGGATATCGGGTGTTACGCCGTAATGCTCGTAGGCAAACAGTTTGCCCGTATGCCCCATGCCGGTTTGCACTTCGTCCAAAATCAGCAAAGCGCCGTGTTTGTCGCACAAACGGCGTGCGGCTTGAAGATATTCTTGGGTGGCAGGCAGGATGCCGCTTTCGCCTTGAATCGGCTCGATAATCACGGCGCAGGTTTTGTCGCTGATGGTTGCTTCCAATGCGGCAACATCATTGAAGGGAACGTGGGTAATGCCGGCCGGTAGCGGCGCGTAGTCTTTGCTGTATTTGGGCTGGCCGCCGACGGATACGGTAAACAGGGTGCGGCCGTGGAAGCTGTTGAGGCAGGAGATGATTTCGGTTTTGTGTTCGCCAAAATGATCGCGGCCATATTTGCGCGCCAGTTTCAGCGCGGCTTCATTGGCCTCTGCACCGGAGTTGCAGAAAAACACTTTGTCGGCAAAGGTGTTTTCGACCAATTTTTTGGCCAATTCTTGCGCCGGTTGGGTGGTATAGATATTAGAAATGTGCCAGAGTTTTTGCGACTGCTCGGCCAAGGCAGCGACCAAATCGGGATGACAATGGCCTAGCGCGTTCACAGCAATACCGCCTGACAGGTCAATGTATTCTCGTCCTTCGGTATCCCAAACCCGGCTGCCGAGCGCGCGTTCCGGAATCATGGGGGCGAATGAGAAATTGGGTGTCAGGTAGTTTTGCATGTTCTTTTCCTTTTGATATTGTCAACAATCTCTTAAATTATGCGCCTATTGATTGAGAGATTCAATATGGTAATCAGGCCGTCTGAAAACTGGCTTTCAGACGGCCTGATGCTTATTTATGCTTGATTTCCCAGCATTGATGGATTTTTTTGTTGCGGAAATCGTCGGGAACGGATTGTTTGGAAATGTCTTTGACGGCGTATTGCTCCGATACCGAATCGTCCAAGACGAAGCTGCGCAAGTTGTTGGAGAAGTACAAAATGCCGTCTGAAGCGAGTAGGTTCATCGCGCCGGCTATGAGTTTTTGGTGGTCGCGCTGGATGTCGAGGATGTCGAGCATCTTTTTGCTGTTGGAAAAGCTGGGCGGATCCATGACGATAAGGTCGAACTGTTTACCTTCGGCGGCGGCGTTTTGCAGGTATTGGAACACGTCGGCGCGGACGATTTTGTGTTGTTCGGTGTCGATGCTGTTGAGTTCGAAATTGCGTTTTGCCCAATCGAGATAAGTGTTGGATAAATCGACGGTTTCGCTGGATGCCGCGCCGCCGGTGGCTGCATAGACGGTGAAGCTGCCGGTGTAGGAAAACAGGTTGAGGAAGCGTTTGCCTGTTGCGGTTTCGCCGACTTTTTTGCGCGTGTTGCGGTGGTCGAGGAAAAGGCCGGTATCGAGGTATTTGTCGAGGTTGACCCAAAACTTGCGGCCGTTTTCAGTGATGACGAAATCATCACCGGTTTTGCCGGTTTTCTCGTATTGCTGCAAACCTTTTTGACGTTCGCGGCGTTTGAGGTGGATTTGTTCGGGCGCAAAACCGGTCACAAAACCAATGGCTTCCAATACATCCGAAAGCCATGCTTCGTATTCTTCGGGCTGCATCAGCCAGCCGGTATCGTATTCCTGAAGATGGATTTGGTCGCCGTAAACATCGATGGCAAAGGGAAATTGGGGAATATCGCGGTCGTAAATGCGCCAGGCTTCGATATTGTTGCGTTTTGCCCATTTCATAAGATGTTTGATGTTTTTGCCCAAGCGGTTGGCAAAGGGGGTAATGTCGGTCATGGTTTCAGACGGCCTGAATAAGTATTGGGAAGGGTTTGGATTTTAACGCACTTGATGTCTTTTTGCTTGACTGTTATCCATAAAATCTATATTATCCGCCGTTCGTCTTTTGATACGAAGCCATCGTCATCCAACCTAAACCGCCGTTTCGGGCGCGTTTCTTTTATTGCTTGCATATTTGCAAAGCCTTTTCTGTGCAGGTTGTCGTCGATGTTAACCACAAGCAAGATGCTTGCGACAACCCTGTAACTTCACATTTCCCGTATCGTTACTTTCCTTTGCTTCAGGTCGTCTGAAATTGTTCAGGCGTGCGCGTTGTTGTCTCTTAGGATAGATATGTCTATTAAATTTGCCGATTTGAACCTTGATAAAAACATTTTGTCTGCCGTAAGCAGCGAGGGTTATGAAAGCCCGACCCCGATTCAGGCGCAAGCGATTCCGTTTGCTTTGGATGGCCGCGACATTATGGCTTCGGCACAAACCGGTTCAGGCAAAACCGCAGCATTCCTGCTGCCGACTTTGCAAAAACTGACCAAACGCAGCGAAAAACCGGGCAAAGGCCCGCGCGCGTTGGTGTTGACGCCGACCCGCGAATTGGCGGCGCAAGTCGAGAAAAACGCGCTGGCGTATGCCAAAAATATGCGCTGGTTCCGCACCGTCAGCATCGTCGGCGGCGCATCGTTCGGCTACCAAACCCGTGCTTTGAGCAAACCGGTTGACCTGATTGTCGCCACTCCGGGTCGTCTGATGGACTTGATGCAGAGCGGCAAAGTTGATTTTGAACGTTTGGAAGTGCTGATTCTGGACGAAGCCGACCGTATGCTGGACATGGGCTTTATCGACGACATCGAAACCATCGTGGAAGCGACGCCGAGCGATCGTCAGACTTTGTTGTTCTCCGCCACTTGGGACGGTGCGGTGGGCAAACTGGCGCGCAAACTGACCAAAGACCCTGAAGTCGTCGAAGTCGAGCGTGTGGACGATCAAGGCAAAATCGAAGAGCAGCTGTTGTATTGCGACGATATGCGCCATAAAAACCGCCTGCTTGACCACATCTTGCGCGATGCCAATATTGACCAATGCGTGATCTTTACATCCACTAAAGCCATGACCGAAGTCATCGCGGATGAACTGTACGAAAAAGGTTTTGCCGCCAACTGCCTGCACGGCGATATGCCGCAAGGCTGGCGTAACCGTACGCTGATGGACTTGCGCAAAGGCCGCTGCAAAATTTTGGTTGCTACCGATGTAGCCGCACGCGGTATCGACGTACCGACCATTACCCACGTTATCAACTATGACTTGCCGAAACAGGCAGAAGACTACGTTCACCGCATCGGCCGTACCGGCCGCGCAGGCCGTACCGGTATCGCGATTACTTTTGCCGAAGTGAACGAATACGTCAAAGTACACAAAATCGAAAAATACATCGGCCGTAAATTGCCTGAGCTGACCATCGAAGGCATGGAACCGACACGCAAACGCAAATCTGCCGGCGGCAAACCGAAAGGCAAAGGCGGCTGGGGCGATCGCAAATCCGGCGGCTGGCGCGGCGATAAGAAACCGGCAAAAGAGGGCTTCGGCGGTAAAGCTCGCGGCGAAGGTCATAAAAAAGACGGTTTCAAGAAAGATGGCTTTAAGAAAGATGGTTTCAAAAAAGCTGACGGTTTCAAAAAAGGCGGTGAAGGCTTTAAAGGCAAGCGTAAGTCTAACGACAACTTTGGCGGCAAACACAAAAGAGGTTGATTTTTTCAATCTTAAGGCCGTCTGAAAAAGGCATAAGGGCGTGTGAAGACACGCCCTTTTTGATGATTTCAAGTTTTCGCATATAAAAAAGCGTGGGATTGGTCCCACGCTTTTTTTCAGACGGCCTTCTTACAAAGCGGCCAATACGGCATCGCCCATTTCCGAGCAGGAAACCAGTTTGGTGCCTTCTTCGTAAATGTCACCGGTACGCAAGCCTTGTTGCAGTACTTTTTGTACAGCGTTTTCAACTTGTTGCGCGCGTGCCTCGTCATTTAGGCTGTAACGCAGCAGCATGGCGAGGGACAAAACGGTTGCCAGCGGATTGGCTTTGTTTTGACCGGCAATGTCGGGAGCTGAGCCGTGGGATGGTTCGTACAGGCCTTTGCCGTTTTCATCTAAAGAAGCGGAAGGCAACATACCGATAGAGCCGGTCAGCATAGACGCTTCGTCAGACAGAATGTCGCCGAAGATGTTGCCGGTGGCAATCACGTCAAATTGTTTGGGGGCGCGTACCAATTGCATGGCAGCATTGTCGACGTACATATGGGAAAGCTCGACATCAGAGTATTCTTTGCCGACTTCTTCAAAGATTTCGCGCCACAGTTCGGTGGTTTCCAAAACGTTGGCTTTGCCTACGGAGCAAACTTTTTTGCTGCGTTTTTGGGCGGATTGGAAGGCAACGTGGGCAATACGGCGGATTTCGCTTTCGCTGTATTTCATGGTGTTGTAGCCTTCGCGTTCGCCGTTTTCTAAAACACGGATGCCGCGCGGTTCGCCAAAGTAAATATCGCCGGTCAGTTCGCGTACGATAAGGATGTCAAGGCCGGCTACGATTTCCGGTTTCAGAGTGGAAGCATTGGCCAGCTCTTTATACAAAATGGCAGGGCGCAAATTGGCAAACAGATTCAAGTCTTTACGGATGGCCAACAAGCCGCGCTCAGGGCGCAGCGGACGGTCGAGATTGTCGTATTGAGGAGAACCGACTGCACCAAGCAAGACCGCATCGGCTTTACGGCAAAGGTTTTGCGTGAATTCTGGATAAGGATGGCCGTATTCGTCATAGGCTTCACCGCCCAAAGGCGCGTATTCGTAGCTGACATCCAAACCTTGTTCGATAAGTTTGTCGAGTACGCGGACGGTTTCTGCAACGATTTCAGGGCCGATGCCGTCGCCGCGCAAGATAGCGATATGTTTGGTCATTTCGTGTTTCCTTATGGGAAGGTTTTAGGTAAAGGGCAGGTCGTCAGTTTTTCAGACGGCCTTAAATCAATTTGCTCTGAAAACGCTGATTGTACCATTATGGTACTGGTAAAGTTGGGTAGAAATCGCATAGGCAGAGTCTTCAAATGCCTGCAGGACAATATTCGCCATCGCCTGCAAAGCCTCTTCATCGGACGGGCTGCAAACGAGCAGGGCGTTGCGTGCCGGGACTGCAAAAACAGGATTGGCAGGCAGCATAGGATCGTCTTTAAGTACTTCGTCTAAAAGCAAAATCAGGGAAGCATCATAGTCGTTATCCAAATGGATTTGAGCCAATGACCAACCTTCGGCATGATGAATTTGGACACGTCCATTCATCCGTTGGCGCAAATTATCCATAACGGTACGATACAAGGTGTCTTCATCTTCAATACCGGCCTCTTTCATATGCTCATGATTGAGCGTATGCATGGATTCGTCCGTATCCACCATATAAAGCAACATGATATCGCCCGCAATCGGTTTATATACCAGATAATCGGCAGGTTCGGCTTCGTCCGTATTTGTAATCAGTCTGGTGTTTTCCAGATAAATCGTATTTTTAATCGTAGGAAGAATTTGTTGTGCTGAAACACTGGCATCAGTGTCTTGAATCTTATAGATAACCGCTAAATTGGCAGCAACAATAGCCTCCAAGGCCTCAGGATTTTGCAGATAACTTGTGTAATGGTTGCTCAAATATGTGCTGAATGACGCTTCATCGTCTTCGGAAAAATGGACGATGATAGGCGAGGAAGCAATAATTTCGCCCCAGTCGATTTTTGCCTCAAGATGCAATTCTTCTTGGATGCGATGGGCAAAGTATTCGACAAATTCCTGCCAAGTCATTAATTTAGGTTTAGAGCGGAACAACCTGCTGAAAAAAGACATATTTTGTTCTGAATAAGGGGATAAGGCCGTCTGAAATATTATAGACGTTCGGTTTCAACACGGATTTTAAAAACAACTTTGCGTATGTTCGCCCTGACACCGACCAATGGGGCATGCGCATCATTCGGGAAAAATAGCGCAAATTCGCCGGGCTCCAAGGTCAACCAGGTTTCCGGCTCGCAGTCGAAAAATTCGATATCGCGCTTTTCGTTGTAGCCTAAACCGTTTTTCAGACGGCCTCTGTCTATCCAGCCATACGTTTCGCTGCCATCAATCGGCGTTTGAATATCAATGTGTTTTAAGTGCGCTTCAGGCTGGGCTTCTCTCTGCGTCCTCATCGGCTCGCTGCCGATAAAAATACGGATATTGGGATTCTCGCATGGCACTTGGCCGTCCGGCAGATTGGCAAAATCCAAGGTCTGCAACAGATGGAAGGCTTCGGCAAAGTCGGGATGCAAGGCAGCGTAGCGGGTGGCATTGCTTATGGTGTCGGTAATCATAATATATTTGTGTAGATTAAAGGCCGTCTGAAACACTTAAATTTTTCAGACGGCCTTTTGTATATCAACCGTTAAACAGCCAAGGCTGGCTTTGGCGGCGTTTTTCTTCAAAGGCGTGAATTTCGTCAGCGTGTTGCAGAGTCAGGCCGATTTCGTCTAAGCCGTTCAAGAGGCAGTGTTTGCGGTGTTCGGTAATATCGAATGTGAATGTTTCGCCGCTAGGGGTAGTCAGGGTTTGTTCGGCAAGGTCGATGGAGAGCTGATAGCCTTCGTTGGCTTCAACTTCTTTGAAAAGCTGGTCCACCTGTTCTTCAGTCAACACGATGGGCAGGAGGCCGTTTTTGTAGCAGTTGTTGAAGAAGATGTCGGCAAAGCTGGGGGCGATGACGGCGCGGAAGCCGTAGTCGTCCAATGCCCAAGGGGCGTGTTCGCGTGAAGAGCCGCAACCGAAGTTTTTACGCGTCAACAGGATTTGTGCGCCTTGATAGCGTGGCTGATTCAGGGAGAAATCCGGATTCAACGGGCGTTTGCTGTTGTCCATGCCCGGTTCGCCGTGTTCGAGGTAACGCCATTCATCAAAGGCATTGGGGCCGAAGCCGCTGCGTTTGATGGATTTCAGAAATTGTTTGGGGATGATGGCATCGGTGTCGACGTTGCTGCGGTCGAGCGGGGCAACGATGGCGGTAATTTTGGTAAAGGCTTTCATGTCAGATTCTTATAGTAATAATGGGAAATTTTATGGCTATTCGGGTTAGCGTGTGCTGTGCAAACCGATTCGGTTGCCTTCTGTGTCTTCGATAAATGCTGCAAAGCCGTTGGCAATTCGGAATTTCTCTTGTAACAGTTTGCCGCCTGCTGCAACGGCTTTTTCTGCTGTTTCGGCACAATCCGGGCAATTGAAGAAAATGGTTGTACCGCCGTGGCCGGGCTGGGCGTTGCTGTCATGCCAAATCATGCCGGCCGTACCGTGTTGGGTGTAATCGGCTGGAAAAATGATGAAACGGAATCCGTTGCCGCCAATGTCTTGCAGGGGTTTGCTGAATACGGATTCGTAAAAGGCTTTGGCGCGATCAAAATCGTGAGCGTGAATACCAAACCAGCTTGACGGATTACTCATTGTTTCTTCCTTTTGCTTGGAATCGTGAAAATGTCTGAACAAATAATAAAGTATCAGGCCGTCTGAAACGGAGTCAGGAGATTCAGACGGCCTGATTTACCGAATTATTCGGTAGCGGCTTCGATTTTTTCTCCAACATGGCTCATGCCGCGGCCCACTGCATTGCCGCCTTTTTTAACGGCTTCGCCGGTTTTTTCGGCAATGTTTTCAGCAGTTTCTTTGGTTTTATCGGCTACGCGCTCGGCAGTCTCTTTGGTTTTGTCCCAATTGCGGTTGGCATCGTTTTTTGCGCCGGACCAAGTGCTGGAACAAGCTGACAGGATGAGGGCTGCGGCAGCCAATGCAAACAGTTTTTTCATACTAGATTCCTTTCGAGTTATCAATGATTTAGAAGGTTTTCGGACGTCTTGCGCAATAGGAAAACTTACTTGAGCAAGGTATTGTTTCAGACGGCCTGATCAATAAAGGCCGTCTGAAAATACTTTAAGCCATAGTGCGGATGTCGGTAAAGTGGCCGGTAACCGCGGCTGCGGCTGCCATGGCAGGGCTGACGAGGTGGGTGCGTCCGCCGTTGCCTTGACGGCCTTCAAAGTTACGGTTGGAAGTAGAGGCGCAACGTTGTCCCGGGGTCAGGCGGTCGGCATTCATGGCGAGGCACATAGAGCAACCCGGCTCGCGCCATTCAAAACCGGCTTCGATAAATACTTCGTGCAAGCCTTCTTTTTCGGCCTGTTCTTTAACCAAACCGGAGCCGGGAACAATCAACACGCGTTGTACATTGTCCGCTTTTTTACGGCCTTTGGCGATAGCGGCGGCTTCGCGCAAGTCTTCGATACGGCTGTTGGTGCAAGAACCGATAAAGACGATATCGACAGGGATTTCGTTTAATGGCGTACCGGCTTCCAAGCCCATGTATTCAAGGGCGCGTTCCATGCCGCTGCGTTTGACCGGATCGACTTCTTCTGCAGGATTAGGCACTTTGCCGCTGATGTCCAAAACCATTTCAGGTGAGGTACCCCAAGTTACTTGAGGCTCGATGTCTTCGGCTTTGAAGTGGTATTCTTTATCGAATACGGCGCCTTCGTCAGACACCAGCGTGCGCCAGTATTCGACGGCTTTGTCCCATGCTTCGCCTTTAGGTGCGAAAGGTTTGCCTTTTACATAGTCGATGGTGGTTTGGTCAACGGCAACCATGCCTGAACGCGCACCGGCTTCAATCGCCATATTACACAAGGTCATACGGCCTTCCATAGAAAGGCTGCGAATGGCTTCGCCGCCGAACTCGATGGCGTAGCCCGTGCCGCCTGCCGTGCCGATTTGTCCGATGATATAGAGGGCGACGTCTTTGGCGGTAACGCCCGGTTTCAGACGACCTTCAACGGCAATCAGCATGGATTTGGATTTTTTCGCGGTAATGCACTGGGTCGCCATGGTGTGTTCGACTTCGGAAGTGCCGATACCGTGTGCCAGCGCGCCGAACGCGCCGTGGGTAGAGGTGTGCGAGTCGCCGCAGACAACGGTCATGCCGGGCAGGGTTGCGCCTTGTTCCGGCCCCATAACATGAACGATGCCCTGACCTTTATCCATGAACGGGAAGTAGGCGAGTGCGCCAAACTCTTTAATATTTTTGTCCAAAGTATCGACTTGCAGTTTGGAAATCGGGTCTTGGATACCTTTGTCCCAGTCGCCGGTCGGGGTGTTGTGGTCGGCTGTGGAGACCACGCTGTCGATACGCCAGAGTTTGCGGCCGGCCATTTTCAAGCCTTCAAATGCTTGCGGGCTGGTTACTTCGTGAACCAGGTGGCGGTCGATGTAAAGCAGGACAGTGCCGTCTTCTTCTTCGCGGACGACGTGGCTGTTCCAGAGTTTGTCGTAGAGGGTTTGTGCGCTCATGATGGGTTATCTTTGCTATTGTTAGGTATGAATGATGGTTTGCGTTTATGGGCGGATTTTAGGCTTTTTATAGGGGCTGTGCAATAGAAATTTGTCCAATTTTTAAAATTTGTCGCAAAGTTTCAAAAATCCTAATCAGAAATTAGACAAATTGTAGAATTGTTGACAAAAAGATGCATCTTATCTGAAAGAATACTTGTCGAAATGCACTAAAAAGTTCTATTATTCTCACTCAACATCCACACTTACCAAGAGGTATAGAGAATGAAATTACCGGTAATGGCTGCCGAACATCTGTCGCAACTTCAGGCGTTTGAAGCGAAAATCTTGTGCAACCACGCCAAAATCGAAGCATGGTTCCGTTCGCAATGGAACGAACACCGTCCGCCGTTTTATGGTTCGGTTGACATCCGTAATGCCGGTTACAAAATTTCATCTATCGATATGAACCTGTTTCCGGGCGGCTTCAATAATTTGAATCCCAACTTTATCCCGCTGGCGGCGGTTGCCGCGCAAGATGCGGTACAGCGCGCCTGTGAAACGGCAAAATCCGTATTGATTATTCCTGAAAACCACACACGCAACACATTCTATCTGCAAAACGTTTACGCACTCAGCGAGATTTTGCGTTCGGCAGGGTATGAAGTGCGTTTGGGTAGTCTGAATCCTGAAGTGACTGAGCCAACTGAGTTTGAGACTGCGTTGGGCGATAAAATTTTGCTTGAGCCTTTATTGCGTACCCGAGAGCGCGTCCATCTTGCAGACGGCTTCTCGCCTTGCGTTGTTTTGTTGAATAACGACTTGTCTGCGGGTATTCCTGAAATCCTTAAAGACATCAGTCAAACCGTTTTGCCTCCATTGCACGGCGGCTGGACGACTCGCCGTAAAACCGAACATTTCGGCGCGTACAATCAAGTTGCAGCCGACTTTGCCAAGTTGATTGACATCGACGAATGGCAAATCAATCCTTATTTTGAAAAAATCAGCGGTCTGGATTTCCAAGAGCGTGAAGGCGAGGATGCATTGGCAGGCGCGGTAGAGCGCGTATTGGCGAAAATTCAAGCCAAATACGACGAATTGGGTATTACCGATCAGCCTTTCGTTATTGTGAAAGCCGATGCAGGCACTTACGGTATGGGCGTGATGAGCGTTAAATCTGCAGATGAAGTGCGCGGATTGAACCGTAAAAACCGCAATAAAATGGCGAAAGTCAAAGAAGGTTTGGAAGTTAGCGAAGTGATTGTCCAAGAAGGTATTTATACCTATGAAACCATGAACGGCGCCGTGTGCGAACCCGTCGTTTATATGATGGACCGTTTCGTTATCGGCGGCTTCTTCCGTGTACACGAAGGCCGTGGTGCAGACGAAAACCTCAATGCAGGCGGTATGGTGTTTGTTCCGCTGTCCAACAGCATCCCCACCGGCAGCGGCGACAATTCTCAAGAAGCCCCCGAAGCCTGCAAACGTGTATTTGAACAATGGGATTCGCTCGGTATGCCGCGCTCTGAAAAAGACTGCGACGTGGACAACGAACACAACCGCCTCTACGTTTACGGCGTAATGGCGCGTCTGTCCTTGCTTGCCGCTGCATTGGAGTTGGAGAAAACCGTTCCTCAAGCCTAATAAAGCGTTGATCGATATTGTCAGGCCGTCTGAAAATCAGTTTTCAGACGGCCTTTTCTGTCTGTACAATTCATTCTAACTAAAAGAACATGATTTATTTTTATGAGCAAACCAGCCAATCCAGTTGAGACAACCGACACTCTGCAAGACCAAGCCATGCAGCGCAGCAATACCGACAATGCGCCGCGCTCTGCCATTCATCAAACCTTGTATTCTGCCGATACCTTTGTTCAGCATGATTATCTTGCCGGAAAAAACTTGCCTGATATTACCCGTCCGCAAGAAGGCCAAATCAACTGGCTGCATTTTGTCGGCATCAATGATGTTGCCTTGCTTAAACACGCGCTTGAGCCTTATGGTATCCATGAGCTGGTTATTGAAGATATTCTTAGCCGCAAACAGCGTCCGAAAATCGAAGACTACGGCAGCTATGTTTTTACTGCCGCACAGGTTTACCACTATACCTCCACAGGCAAGCTTCATTCCGACCAAGTGTATGTGATTATCGGCAAAGATTTTGTGTTGTCTTTCCAACAAAAACCATTGGGCTTGTTCAGCCATCTCCGCCGGCAGATGCACGAAAATCCGCACAATATTTTGAACAAAAATACGGCGTTTCTTGCTTATTGCCTGCTTGACCGCATTGTGGACGACTATTTCATCGTTTTGGAGTCGTACAACAACCGTGTTGAAGCAATAGACAAGTCCCTGTTTAAAAATGAAAACAGCGATATTCTCAGTAAGATTCACCGCCTCAAGCGCGATGCCGTCCGTCTGCGACGCACGCTTTTGCCATTGCGCGATGTGTTCTATCAACTGGCCGTGCGCGGTGATTTTGCTATTTTCAAAGGCGAATCGACCGTCTATCTGCGCGACGTGTACGACCACAATATGCAGCTTATCGAATCGCTTGATGCCTCGCGTGATATGGTGTTGAGCATGATGGACATTTATCTTTCCTTCCAATCCAACCGCATGAACCAGCAAATGCGCGTGTTGACGGTTATCACCATCATCTTTATGCCGCTGACCGTCATCACCGGCATCTACGGCATGAACTTCGACAATATGCCCGAACTGCATTGGCATTACGGCTATTTCATGGTTTTGGGTGTGATGCTGTGCATCATCATCGGACTGCTGATTTTCTTTTCGCGTAGAAAATGGCTGTAAACGGGTAGGCAAGGAGTTGAAAGTCAACGTTTAAAAACGGTAGAATGATTTGGCACACGTGCAGTCTGAAGTTTTCAGACAATTTAAAAATAAATATCAAAAGGAGAAGAAACTATGAAACCGGAACGCCAGCTACCTTCCCATGAACTCATCATGTCCGAGCTGATGATGCCTTATACGGCAAACTTCAGCGGCAATGTTCACGGTGGCGATCTTCTGCGCCTGCTTGACCAAGTGGCATATTCCTGCGCCTGCCGTTACAGCGGTACCTATTGCGTTACTCTGTCTGTTGATAAAGTATTGTTTAAAGAGCCCATTCATGTCGGCGAACTGGTAACCTTTTACGCCAGCATCAACTACACAGGCCGTACTTCTATGGAAGTCGGCATCCGTGTAGAGGCGCAAAACATCCACACCGGCGAAGTGCGTCATACCAACAGCTGCTACTTCACCATGGTTGCCGTTGAAGACGGTAAGCCGGTTCCTGTACCGCCTTTGGAAATCAATACACCGCGCCAACGCTGCCGTTATGAAAGGGCTAAAAAACGCAAAGAATTGAGTTTGCAGGCTGCGGACAAAGATTCTGGCTGCAACTAAATTCAATTTATTAAATAACGAAGGCCGTCTGAAATCCTGTTTCAGACGGCCTTCACGCAAAAGCCATAAACCGCTTGTTTTGTGGTAGAATCAACAAGATTTTTGCCATACGAAATTACAGATAATCATGACCGACGCAACCATCCGCAACGACCATAAATTTGCACTTGAAACCCTGCCTGTTAGCCTTGAAGACGAAATGCGCAAGAGCTACCTCGATTACGCAATGAGCGTGATTGTGGGACGAGCCCTGCCGGATGTCCGCGACGGTCTCAAGCCGGTACACCGCCGCGTGTTGTACGCGATGCACGAGTTGAAAAACAACTGGAATTCCGCCTATAAAAAATCGGCGCGTATCGTCGGCGACGTTATCGGTAAATACCACCCCCACGGCGATACAGCCGTTTACGACACCATCGTCCGCATGGCGCAAGACTTCTCCATGCGTTATGTGTTGATCGACGGTCAGGGCAACTTCGGTTCTGTCGACGGCTTGGCCGCAGCAGCCATGCGTTATACCGAAATCCGCATGGAAAAAATTTCCCATGAAATGCTGGCGGATATTGAAGAAGAAACCGTTAATTTTGGTCCCAACTATGACGGCAGCGAACATGAGCCGCTGGTGTTGCCGACCCGTTTCCCTGCATTGTTGGTAAACGGTTCGTCCGGTATTGCCGTCGGTATGGCAACCAATATCCCGCCGCACAATTTGGGTGATACCATCAATGCCTGCCTGCGTTTGTTGGACGAGCCTGAAACTGAAATCGACGAGCTGATCAATATCATCCAAGCGCCCGATTTCCCAACAGGCGCAACTATTTACGGCTTGAGCGGTGTGCGCGAAGGCTATAAAACCGGCCGCGGCCGCGTGGTGATGCGCGGTAAAACCCATATTGAGCCTATCGGCAAAAACGGTGAACGCGAAGCCATCGTTATCGATGAAATCCCATATCAAGTCAACAAAGCCAAGCTGGTTGAGAAAATCGGTGAGTTGGTACGCGAAAAAACGTTGGAAGGCGTATCCGACCTGCGCGACGAGTCCGATAAATCCGGTATGCGTGTCGTGATCGAATTGAAACGCAATGAAAATGCCGAAGTCGTTTTGAACCAACTCTACAAACTGACCCAGCTGCAAGACAGCTTCGGTATCAACATGGTGGCCTTGGTTGACGGCCAGCCGCGCTTGCTGAACCTGAAGCAAATCCTGTCCGAATTCCTGCGCCACCGTCGTGAAGTCGTTACACGTCGTACTTTATTCCGCCTGAAAAAAGCGCGTCATGAAGGTCATATTGCCGAAGGTAAAGCAGTTGCCTTGTCCAATATCGACGAAATCATTCGTCTGATCAAAGAATCTGCCAACGCGCCGGAAGCCAAAGAAAAACTGCTGTCCCGCCCATGGCGCAGCAGCTTGGTTGAAGACATGCTCAGCCGTACGGATTTGGATCTGCAAATGATGCGCCCTGAAGGCTTACCAGAGAATTTGGGTCTGCACAGCCAAGGCTATTATCTGAGCGAATTGCAAGCTGATGCCATTTTGCGCATGAGCCTGCGTAACCTGACCGGCCTCGATCAGGAAGAAATTGTCGGCGAATATAAAAACCTGATGAGCAAAATCATTGATTTTGTGGATATTCTTTCCAAACCAGAGCGCGTTACCCAAATCATCCGCGAAGAATTGGCAGACATTAAAGCCAACTTTGGCGATGAGCGTCGCAGCGAAATCAATCCGTTTGGCGGCGATATTGCCGATGAAGACCTGATTCCGCAACGCGAAATGGTCGTTACCCTGACTCATGGCGGCTACATCAAAACCCAGCCGACGACCGATTATCAGGCGCAACGTCGCGGCGGCCGCGGCAAACAGGCAGCGGCAACCAAAGACGAAGACTTTATCGAAACCCTGTTTGTTGCCAACACGCATGATTATTTGATGTGCTTTACCAATTTGGGCAAGTGCCATTGGATTAAAGTGTATAAACTGCCGGAAGGCGGCCGCAACAGCCGCGGTCGTCCGATCAACAACGTTATCCAATTGGAAGAAGGTGAAAAAGTCAGCGCCATCTTGGCCGTGCGCGAGTTTCCGGAAGACCAATACGTCTTCTTTGCCACTGCACAAGGCATGGTGAAAAAAGTCCAGCTGTCTGCGTTTAAAAACGTCCGCAGCCAAGGCATCAAAGCCATTGCGCTTAAAGAAGGCGATTACTTGGTCGGCGCAGCGCAAACCGGCGGTGCGGACGACATTATGCTGTTCTCCAACTTGGGCAAAGCCATCCGCTTTAACGAATATTGGGAAAAATCCGGTAACGATGAAGCAGAAGATGCCGATATCGAAATCGAAAACGAAGATTCAGACGGCCTGGATGATGAAAATGCCGAAAACGCATTGCCAAGCGGCAAACATGGTGTCCGTCCGTCCGGCCGCGGCAGCGGCGGTTTGCGCGGTATGCGCCTGCCGGCCGATGGCAAGATTGTCAGCCTGATTACCTTCGCCCCTGAAGCCGAGCAAAGCGATTTGCAAGTATTGACCGCTACCGCCAACGGCTATGGCAAACGCACCCCGATTGCCGATTACAGCCGTAAAAACAAAGGCGGCCAAGGCAATATCGCCATCAATACCGGCGAGCGCAACGGCGATTTGGTTGCCGCGACTTTGGTCAGCGAAACCGACGACCTGATGCTGATTACCAGCGGCGGCGTCCTGATTCGTACCAAAGTTGAGCAAATCCGCGAGACCGGCCGTGCTGCCGCAGGTGTCCGCCTGATTAATCTGGACGAAGGCGAAACCTTGGTCAGCTTGGAGCGCGTGGCTGAAGAGGCTGAAGATGAAGCCGCTTTAGAAAGCGATGCAGCTGAAAACCAAGCGGTAGAAGCTGAAGATACTCCGCCCCAAGAATCTTAAACGTCAATGAAAAAGGCCGTCTGAAAAGTTTTCAGACGGCCTGCTTATTCCAAAAGAAAATCCCGTGAGCGCAACCGAACCGTTCGATTTACCTCTTTTTCTGAAAAATCTGCCCAATCTGCCGGGCGTGTACCGTTTTTTTGACGAAGACAACAATGTTTTGTATGTCGGCAAAGCGGTCAATCTCAAGCGGCGCGTTTCTAGCTATTTCCAAAAAAACGACCATTCGCCGCGCATCGCATTGATGGTAAAACAGGTTCACTATATCGAAACCACCATCACGCGTTCCGAAGCCGAAGCGCTGATTCTCGAAAACAACTTCATTAAAGCCCTGTCGCCCAAATACAATATCCTTTTCCGCGACGACAAAAGCTATCCCTACCTCATGCTCAGCGGGCATCAATATCCGCAGATGGCGTATTACCGCGGCACGCTGAAAAAGCCCAACCAATACTTCGGCCCCTATCCCAACAGCAACGCCGTGCGCGACAGCATCCAAGTCCTGCAAAAAGTCTTCATGCTGCGCACCTGCGAAGACAGTGTGTTCGAACACCGCGACCGCCCCTGCCTGCTGTACCAAATCAAACGCTGCACCGCACCCTGCGTCGGACACATCAGCGAAGAAGACTATCGCGACAGTGTGCGCCAAGCCGCCACCTTCCTCAACGGTAAAACCGACGAACTGACCCGCACCCTACAACACAAAATGCAGACCGCCGCCGCTAACCTGCAATTTGAAGAAGCCGCCCGCTACCGCGACCAAATCCAGGCACTCGGCATCATGCAGAGCAACCAGTTCATCGACAGCAAAAACCCCAACACCCCCAACGACATCGACCTGCTTGCACTCGCCATTTCAGACGGCCTCGTCTGCGTACACTGGGTCAGCATACGCGGCGGGCGGCACGTCGGCGACAAAAGCTTCTTCCCCGACACCAAAAACGACCCCGAACCAAACGGACAAGACTACGCAGAAGCCTTCGTCGCCCAACACTATCTGGGCAAAAGCAAACCTGACATCATCATCAGCAACTTCCCCGTGCCCGACGCATTGAAAGAAGCCTTAGAGGGCGAACACGGCAAACAAATGCAGTTCGTAACCAAAACCATAGGCGAACGCAAAGTCTGGCTGAAAATGGCGGAACAAAATGCACAAATGGCGATTGCCCAACGCCGCCTGCAACAAAGCAGCCAGCAACACCGCATCGACGAGTTGGCAAAAATCCTGAACATGAATTCAGACGACCTCAACCGCCTCGAATGCTTCGACATCAGCCACACCCAAGGCGAAGCCACCATCGCCTCCTGCGTCGTGTACGACGAACAAAACATCCAACCCTCGCAATACCGCCGCTACAACATCACCACCGCCAAACCCGGCGACGACTACGCCGCCATGCGCGAAGTGTTGACGCGCCGTTACGGCAAAATGCAGGAAGCCGAAGCCAACGGCGAAAGCGTCAAATGGCCGGATGTCGTGTTGATTGACGGCGGCAAAGGGCAAATCGGCGTAGCCGTATCGGTATGGGAAGAGCTCGGGCTGCATATTCCTTTGGTCGGTATCGCCAAAGGCCCTGAGCGCAAAGCCGGTATGGAAGAACTCATACTGCCTTTTACCGGCGAAGTCTTCCGCCTGCCGCCCAACAGCCCGGCCTTGCATTTATTGCAAACCGTACGCGATGAGTCGCACCGCTTTGCAATAACAGGCCACCGCAAAAAACGCGACAAAGCACGCGTTACTTCCTCACTCAGCGAAATCCCCGGTATCGGCAGCAAACGCCGCCAAGCATTGCTCACCCGATTCGGCGGTCTGCGCGGCGTGATTGCGGCCAGCCGCGAGGACTTGGAAAAAGTGGAAGGCATCAGCAAAGCATTGGCGGAAACCATTTACGAGCATCTGCACTGATTGGCTTGAACAGCAAAAGGATCAATATGAAACCTGTCATCATCAAAAATATCGAGATCGGCAAAGGCCTGCCTAAAATTGCCGTGCCGCTGGTGGCCGCCAATACGCAGGAATTGGAGCAGGCTTTGCGCGTATTGAAAGAGACGGCTTTTGACATTATTGAATTTCGTGCGGATTTTTTTCAAGAAGCGCTTGATGCCGATTTTATTGCCGAGCAATTAGGCATTGTCCGACAGGCTTTTCCTGATAAGCCTTTGCTGTTTACGTTTAGAAGGGCGCAAGAGGGCGGTAATACGCCTTGTTCTGACGACTATTATTTTGAATTATTGGAAAAAATCATCTGTTCCAAACAAGCCGATATTATCGACATCGAGCTTTTTGCCGAGGAAGGCGGCGTAAAACAAGCCATTGCTTTGGCGCATGAGTATCAAACTGCCGCTTTACTTTGCAATCACGATTTCCAAGCTACGCCGTCTTTGGCAGATATTACAGGCCGTCTGAAAACAATGGCCGAGTGGGGCGCGGATATCTGCAAAATTGCCGTGATGCCGCAATCTCCGCAAGATGTATTGACCTTATTACAGGCAACATATAATGTTTCACAAATTATCGACCGCCCGATTATTACTATGTCTATGGGTAAAATCGGGGCCGTCAGTCGCTTGGCCGGCTCGACTTTCGGCTCGGCCGTTACCTTTGGTGCAGCAGGAAAAACGTCGGCCCCCGGTCAAATTGATGCCAATGAATTGAGGAAAATCTTGGCAATTTTAGGATAGTTTAATTATTAACATTTAAGGCCATCTGAAAAATATTTTTCAGATGGCCTGATTTTTTTAAATTTATTTCTTTTAATTTTAAATAAAACCTGTAACAATAGGCTTCCTATTTTAATAACTAGAGGAGAAATAAAATGACTACTACTAAAGAAAACCTTGCGAATCCAGGTCCAGTAGGCCTGTGCGGCTTTGCATTGACAACTTGGCTGCTCAGTCTGATTAACGGCGGCTTTTTTACTGCTCAAGAGGGTGTCGGCTTAGTTTTGGGTATGGCTCTCGCTTTTGGTGGTATCGCCCAAGTTATTGCCGGTATGTTTGAGTTCAAGAAAGGTAATACGTTTGGCTTTACCGCTTTTATCAGCTATGGTGCATTCTGGTGGACATGGGCTTTGTTTACCATCTTTTTCAAAGGTGAAACAGCTCCGGCATTTATCGGCTGGTATCTCTGCGCATGGGGTATGTTTTCGCTGATGATGTTTGTGGCCACCTTGACCAAGCCTAAAGTATTGAGCGGTATTTTCTTTTGCTTGACACTGACTTTCTTTGCACTGGGTATTGGCGATAGCATGGAAAATCATAGCATCGTCCATATCGGCGGTTGCTTAGGCTTGGTAACTGCTCTCGGTGCGTTCTACTTGGCAGCGGCAGAGGTTATCAACGAATCTTTCGGCAAGACGGTTTTGCCGGTTGGCGAACGTAAATAAGGTTGCTTAAACAAAATACCGTCTGAACGGTGGAAATGAAATCAAAGATTTCGGCCACAATGTTCAGACGGCATTTTTTATTTGTCTTCAAATAAATCGACATCAAATAAATCCGGCTCTTTGATGCGCTCCCGACAATCGAGCTTGATGTCTTCAGTAACCCGACAGCAGCACGGCAAAATTTCTCCGGGCGCGACAAAAGCGAGCGGAAAATTATCATAAGAGACTTTTCCATCCAAGATTTTGACCCGGCATGAACCGCAATAACCGCTGCGACATTGGTATTCAACCTCGTGTCCAGTGCGCTCCAAGCCCTCCAATAAGGTTTCGCCTTGTTGGAGTTGGAAGGTTTTGTCGTGTGTGCTGATAAGTGCCATATGATTCGTTTGGATTGGAAAGGCCGTCTGAAACGGTGTAAAGACGAAATCAAAGATTTCTGCCACACCGTTCAGACGGCCTTGATCATAAAACCGAATGTTCGATTACAGCTCGAAATCGCCCAAATCGTCGGCATTGACTTCCGAATCAATCTGACCAATCAGGTAAGAGGAAATTTCCACTTCCTGCGGCGCAACCTGTACATTATCAGAAGACAGCCACGCGTTAATCCAAGGAATCGGGTTTTGGGTTGCACCTTCAAATCCGGCAGGAAGGCCAACCGCCTGCATACGCAGATTGGTAATATATTCAACGTATTGAGCCAGAATTTCTTTGTTCAGGCCAATCATTGAGCCATCTTTAAACAGATAGGCCGCCCATTCTTTTTCCTGCTCCGCCGCTTTTTTGAAGAGTTTGAAACATTCGTCCTGCAATTCATTCGCAATTTCAGCCATTTCAGGATCATCGGCACCTGCACGCATCAGGTTGAGCATATGCTGGGTGCTGGTCAGGTGCAGGGCTTCGTCACGGGCAATCAGCTTGATGATTTTGGCGTTGCCTTCCATCAATTCGCGCTCGGCAAAGGCGAAAGAGCAGGCGAATGAAACGTAGAAGCGGATGGCTTCCAATACGTTGACGCACATCAGGCAGAGATAGAGTTTTTTCTTCAACTCGCGCAAAGACACGGTAACGAGCTTGCCGCCGACATTGTGCGTACCTTCGCCCAACAGATTGTAATACTGAGTGTATTCAATCAAATCATCGTAATAGCAGGCAATGTCTTCGGCGCGGGCAATGATGTATTTGTTTTGCACAATATCATCGAACACGACTGACGGATCATTCACGATATTGCGGATGATATGAGTGTAGCTGCGCGAGTGGATAGTTTCGCTGAAGCTCCACGTTTCAATCCAAGTTTCCAGCTCGGGAATAGACACCAAAGGCAAGAACGCAACATTCGGGCTGCGGCCTTGGATGGAATCGAGCAAGGTTTGGTATTTCAGATTGCTGATGAAAATATGTTTTTCATGTTCGGGCAGATTGGCGTAGTCGATACGGTCGCGCGACACGTCGATTTCTTCCGGACGCCAGAAGAAAGACAATTGTTTTTCGATCAGTTTTTCAAATACTTCGTATTTCTGCTGGTCATAACGAGCAACATTTACCGGCTGACCAAAAAACATTGGCTCTTTCAGCGCGTCGTTTTTGGTCTTGGAAAAAGTACTATATGACATAGATAAATGTTCGCATGACATTGTAGAAATCCTTTAAATATAAAAAAACCAGCCCGCAGTTAAAAAAACTGCGAGCTGGTTATTATAACCGATTACCGTAATGGTGGTCGGCGAAAATGCTTGCGAACCTGTTCGAAGTTGCCATTACGGAAACGACGATAAGCTCTTACAGGAACAGTTTTCCCGCGCATTCAAGCTCCTTTCATAAAGCACAAAGTGTATTTTTTATGTAGAAAACTAAACTCTACAAAAAATAAACACTTATATTGAGCTCATGAGATTTAGCTTGTACTAACCTTAAAATCGCAGTATCATTCGAATTCTAGCAATAAACCTAATGAAATCATACGATTGAGTTAGGTCTTTAGGTTCTCATGAATGACCTAAAGAAATTTTTAACGTACGCCAATACGTTAAAAATCTTTCAATAGCTTGATACACGCCAATGTATCAAGCTATTTTCATTTTTTAGAGAACTTCTTTATTTTCAGACGACCATTTAAATATGCAAAAAGGTCGTCTGAAATCTCCCATTATCAAATCTTACAAGCCCCGCCTGCGCAGCCGTCATCCTGAATATCGGTCTGCGTATCGTCCGCGCCGTCTCGGGTGTTGTGGTAGTACAGGGTTTTGACGCCGTATTTATAGGCGGTTAGCAGGTCTTTCAGCATTTGTTTCATGGAAACTTTGCTGCCTTCAAATTTATTCGGGTCGTAGGCGGTATTGGCGGAAATCGATTGATCGACGAATTTCTGCATTACGCCAACGAGTTTCAGGTAGCCTTCGTTGCCCGGAAGCTGCCACAGGGTTTCGTAGGCATCTTTCAGGGTTTCAAACTCCGGTACGACTTGTTTCAAAATACCGTCTTTCGATGCTTTGACCGTTACCAATCCGCGCGGCGGCTCAATGCCGTTGGTGGCGTTGGCAATTTGCGAGCTGGTTTCAGACGGCATGAGTGCGGTCAGGGTAGAGTTGCGCAGGCCGTATTTGACGATGTTGGCGCGCAGGCTTTCCCAGTCGTAGTGCAAAGGCTCGCTGCACACGGCGTCCAAGTCTTTTTTATAGGTGTCGATAGGTAGTTTGCCTTGCGAATAAACAGTTTGATTAAACAGCGGGCATGCGCCGTATTCTTTGGCAAGGTTTACCGATGCTTTGAGCAGGTAATACTGCATGGCTTCAAAGGTACGGTGGGTCAGGCCGAGGGCGGAGTCGTCGCTGTAACGTACGCCGTTTTTCGCCAAATAGTAGGCGTAGTTGATGACGCCGATGCCGAGTGTGCGGCGGTTCATGGTCGCGGTGCGGGCGGCTTCGACCGGATAGTCTTGATAATCCAGCAAAGCATCGAGTGCGCGCACGGTCAAATCGGCAAGCCCTTCCAGCTCATCCAAGCTGTTTAATGCGCCCAAGTTGAAGGCAGACAGGGTACACAGGGCGATTTCACCGTTCGGATCGTTGATGTTATCCAACGGTTTGGTCGGCAGGGCAATTTCCATGCACAGGTTGGACTGGTGAACGGGGGCGACGCGCGGGTCAAACGGGCTGTGCGTGTTGCAGTGGTCAACGTTTTGGATGTAGATGCGTCCCGTTCCGGCGCGTTCCTGCATCAGCGTGGAGAACAAATCGGTAGCCGACAAGGTGCGCTTGCGGATGTTCGGGTCTTGTTCGTATTTCGTGTAGAGACGCTCGAATTCGTCTTGGTCAGCAAAAAATGTGTCATACAGGCCGGGAACTTCGTTAGGCGAGAACAGCGTGATGTTGCCACCTTTAATCAGGCGGGTGTACAGCAGGCGGTTGATTTGCACGCCGTAATCAAGCTGGCGGATGCGGTTATCTTCCACGCCGCGGTTGTTTTTCAACACCAACAGGCTTTCGGCTTCGATGTGCCACAAGGGGTAGAACAAAGTTGCCGCACCGCCGCGCACGCCGCCTTGCGAGCAGGATTTAACCGCCGCTTGGAACATTTTGAAAAACGGAATGCAGCCGGTGTGTTGCGCTTCGCCGCCGCGGATTTCGCTGCCCAAACCACGGATGCGTCCGGCGTTGATGCCGATACCCGCACGTTGGGAAACGTATTTCACAATCGCGCTGGTGGTAGCATTGATGGAATCCAGACTGTCGTCGCATTCAATCAATACACAGCTTGAGAACTGGCGTGTAGGCGTGCGCACGCCGCTCATAATCGGGGTTGGCAGTGATACTTTAAACGTAGAAACGGCGTCGTAAAAACGTTTGACGTAATCCAAGCGCGTCTCTTTCGGGTATTTGCTGAAGAGACACATCGCCACCAAGATGTATAAAAACTGCGGCGTTTCATAAATCTGGCGGGTCACGCGGTTCTGCACCAGATATTTGCCTTCGAGCTGCTTCACGGCGGCATACGAGAAGGTCATGTCGCGGCTGTGGTCGATATAGGCATTCAGCTCGTCAAACTCTTCACGGCTGTAATCTTTGATGATGTGGCGGTCGTATTTGCCCGCATCGGTGAGTTTTTTAACGTGATCGAAGAGATGCGGCGGTTCGAACTCGCCGTAAGCGATTTTGCGCAGGTGGAAAATCGCCAGACGCGCGGCGAGATATTGATAGTCGGGCGTATCCTGCGAAATCAGGTCGGCAGCCGCCTTGATAATGGTTTCGTGGATGTCGTCGGTACGGATACCGTTGTAAAACTGAATATGTGATTTGAGCTCGACTTGCGATACGGAGACGTTTTGTAAGCCTTCCGCCGCCCAAGTAACAACGCGGTGGATTTTGTCTAAATTGATATCTTCCAAGCGTCCGTCGCGTTTGGTTACTTTAATATTCGTTGCTGCATTCATTATTCAGTCTTCCCATTAAAAAAACACAAGATACGGTATGTGATTGCTTTGAATGGCACAATATAATGTATTTTTCTTTGTTTAACTAGACTTGACAATGTGCTTTTTTCGGGGTGTGGATTAGGGGATGGGAGGCTTAAACTAGATTTTATGTGGCTTTGTGGCGATTTGGCATTATTTTGAGTTTGCATCACATTTGGCCAGACATTGGCTAGAGGCTTATGAAATAAAGAGATTTATATTCAGGTTTCGTCTAAATGGAAGGTGTGTTAAATTTTGCAAAGCAAGTAGTATGATGTAGTAATTAACCACATTTTTGTCATGTAAAAAATGGGCGTTTTGCCGGAGCCCTGGCGAAACATATAATGGAAAAACTATTTAGGAGGCGAATCATGTTAATGTTGAAAAATTTAGGTTCTGCACTGGCGGCGGTTGCCGTATTGAGCTTGGGTACTTATTCTGCCGAAGCGGCGGCCAAACCGCATGGCCATCATGTGAGCAAACACCAGCAGGTGAAGAAATACAAATTGCATCCTGCTTGCAAGAGATACCTTGAGCGCCGTGCCGCTTGGTATCGTTACAAAGGCAATAAGGCCGAGTTGAGGGAAAACCGAAAAGCGGCAAAAGCGTTCCGCAGTTTACCTTATGCCGAGCAAAAAATTCAATGCCAAGCTGCTTATCAGGCATTTGATGATTTTGATCACGGTAAATTCCGCCGCCGTTAATCATCTGATTTAAACAAAGGCCGTCTGAAACATTCAGACGGCCTTTGATATTTATTTCTCAACAATGATTTTGTTTTCGGCTTGAGGCTCGTATTGGGTGGATTCATCACCGTAATACAACACGCCCAGCTTGATGGGGATGCGGCCTTGCGATTTGCGGTGGGCATTGGAATCGCGCAGTGAGTAGGCGCAACCGCAGTATTCTTGTTGGTAGAAATGCTCGCGCTTGCTGATTTCAATCATGCGTGCGCTGCCGCCGCCTTTGCGCCAGTTAAAATCCCAATAAACCAAGTCATCGTACGGTTCGGCGGCGCGATGGCCGCAGCCGTTGATCTGTTTCATGTCTTTCCAGCGTGAAATGCCCAGTGAGCTGGTGAAGACATGGAAGCCATTTTCATGGGCGTATTGGGCCGCTTTTTCAAAACGCATGTCGAAACACATGGTGCAGCGGATACCGCGTTCGGGTTCGAATTCCATGCCTTTGGCTTTGGCGAACCATTCTTTACGGTCGTTTTCGTAGTCGTCGTCTTTATCGACAAAGGGGATGCCGAATTTGTCCGCAAAGCGCATATTTTCTTCTTTGCGCAACATATATTCTTTGTGCGGATGGATATTGGGGTTGTAAAAATAAATGGTGTAGTCGATACCGCTGGCAAGCATGGCTTCCATCACTTCGCCGGAACATGGGGCGCAGCAGGAATGCAGTAGGACTTTTTTATGGCCTCCCGGTGGAACGAGGACAGGGCGGTCAATATCGGTAACGATGGGAGTGTTTAATTCGGTCATGGTTGGATTCTATTTATTGTTAAGTGTTTCAGACGGCCTTGGGTATTGAGGCCGTCTGAAATATAAGATGAAGCATATATTTTAACAGAGCTACACTTTATGGAACAGTTTGCTACTGCTTTTCTTTTTCGTTCAATGGCTTGAACTCTTGCGCATCTAGAGGCGGGGCTGCGAAGATGGTGTCTGGATTGGGGTGTGCCGCAAATTCTGCCAGCAGGTTGCGATAGTCCAGCGACTGCTTCATCAGTTCGGCGGCGGTGCGCAGATTGTCCACATCTTCCGGCGGCAGATAGAAACTGGTCGGAATATTCAACACCTTGTCCCTCAGCTGGGATGGCGGAAGGTCTTTGAGATTCAGGCTGACGAAAGAGAAATAGATGTCTTCGTTCTGTTTGTCTTTGTTCCATTGGTCGACAAAAGCCCTGAAGCGACGCAAAGATTCTTGCGAATGTTGGTCGATCGGGATATTCACGATGGCGGAAACAACATCGCGGAAACCGGGTACGGCCGCGCTTTTATCCAAATCGCTGCTGACTTCGTTTTGGGCATTGACGTTGATGACGACAATATGGCGGATTTTGTTTTGTTTGATTTTATGCGTCAGGAGTTTTTCCGGATACATTTCCGTCATGTCCAAAAGGCTGCGCATACCCAGATTGTCGGTCAAGCCGCCGTCGATAAGGTGGATGTAGGGACGGTTTTTGCTGTCGCTGTATTTTTGGAAACGCTCGAGAAATTCTTTTCGGGTTTGCAGTTGTTTTTTACCGGCTTCGCTGTCGGAGACAATTTGCAGCGGCGGCGTGTATTGGCAATGGCCGCCGTTGTTATTGAGCGTAATCGGTGCAAACACCATAGGCACGGAGCTTGAAGCGGCAACGGCGCGGGCAAGTCGCAAGTCGGCCAAGTCGATACACATCGGGTCGAAATATTCCTGCGTGAAATTAAAACGCTCGCCTATGCCCATATCGGTGGCGGAAATGATGGCAAACGGGCCTTTGGCATTTTTTTCCAAATCGCGGAAAGTGGTTTTGCCGAAAAGGTAGTTTTCAAACTGCTCCTGTAACAGATCGCCGCGTCCGTATTCAGGCGAGGCCAGTCGGGGCAGGTTGGACATGGAAAATGCTTGTTTGACGACTTGGCGTTGGAAGTTTTGGTGTAGGAAACGTTTATAAAACAGCGGAATGGTTTCTTCACCCTTGAGTGCAAAATAAGCCGCCAAAACCGAACCGCCGGATACGCCGACCACCACATCGACATTCGACATCAAAGACTGTTTTTTGCCGCCTATGGTAATCTGCTGCTTATGAAGCTGCTCCAACACGCCATAACCCAAGGCTGCCGCGCGCGTACCGCCACCTGAGAACATCAACACAATAAGCGTATCGTCTTCGTCGTTGTGCTGAAGCCGGCTGGTCTCAAAACGATAGCCGCGTTGTAGGTCGACCGTATCAATACCGGCAACAGGCTGATATTTCACCAGCGAGCAGGCGGACAATAGGGCTGCGGAGAGCAGGGAAAGGGCGGATTTAAAAGGGAATTTCGGCATAAACATAGGAAAGTCGGTTGTTCATTCAAAACGGATTATAAAGGTTTTCAGACGGCCTTTATAGAAGGCGGACTTTCAGACGGCCTTTTTGCGTCGATTTTCCGTTATAATCGACACAATCTTTATCTTTCCAAACCCTTATGGCGCAACCAAACCGCATCAACCACGAACCTATCTTTCTGCTTGCTTCCGCCCCGTGGCGCGAGAGCAGCTTGTGGGTGGAGGCTTACAGCCGCCGTTATGGGCGGGTGGCTTTGTTGGCCAGAAGCGCGCGCAAACGGCAGAGTGAATTGCGCGGCGTGTTGGTGCCGTTTGTGCCGGTGAACGCGTCTTGGTATGGTTCGCAAGAGTTGAAGACCCTGCATCGCGCCGAATGGATAGGCGGGTGGCCGCAGCCGCAGGGCAGGGCTTTGTTCAGCGGATTGTATGTGAACGAGTTGATGCTGAAGTTGACCGTCCGCGAAGATCCGTTGCCCGAGCTTTACGATGTTTTGGCGGAAACCATGAAAACCATTTGTTGCGAGGCCAACCATATTGCCGCTTTACGCCGTTTTGAGTGGACGTTGTTGACACGCTTGGGATTTGCCCCTGATTTGTTTCATGACGGCAACGGCAATGAAATCAATGGAGAAGAAACATATTGGCTCACGGCTGAAGAAGCTGTGGTTTCCCTGGCCGAGGCCGACCGTTTCCATGCGCTCAATAAGGGCGTTGCTGTATTGGGTGCGACCTTAATCGATTTGAGGGAAGGTAGTTTCGTTCATCAGGAAAGTCTGGGGCAGGCTTTGAAAGTAACGCGGCTTTTGATTGACAACCTTCTACCCGAGGGCATCAAATCAAGACAGGTTTTGCAGCAGTTGCAGCAGTTTGGTTTGGGCAGTTGAATTTTTTCAGACGGCCTTTGATAGGTAATGACTCAGGCCGTCTGAAACCTTAAAGAAAGGACATTATTATGTTATTAGGCGTAAACATCGACCATATTGCCACCGTCCGCAATGTGCGCGGTACGATTTATCCCAGCCCTGTCGAAGCGGCACTGATTGCGGAAACCCACGGCGCAGATTTGATTACCATGCACTTGCGTGAAGACCGCCGCCATATTAAAGATGCGGATGTGTTCGCCGTTAAAAACGCCATCCGCACGCGCCTGAATTTGGAAATGGCGCTGACGGAAGAAATGCTGGAAAACGCGCTCAACGTCATGCCTGAAGATGTGTGCCTCGTGCCTGAAAAACGTCAGGAAGTGACCACTGAAGGCGGTTTGGACGTATTGGCGCAACAGGATAAAGTGGCAGAGTTTACTAAAATCCTGACCGACGCAGGCATCCGCGTGTCCTTGTTTATCGATGCCGACAACGCGCAAATCCAAGCCGCTTATGATGTCGGTGCGCCCGTTATCGAGTTGCACACCGGTGCATATGCCGATGCGCACAGCCATGCCGAGCAAATGAAACAATTCGAGCGGATTCAAAACGGCGCGCATTACGCCAGCGATTTGGGTTTGGTCGTCAACGCCGGACACGGCCTGACCATTCACAACGTTACGCCGATCGCTCAAATTCTCGCCATCCGCGAACTGAACATCGGCCATTCGCTGATTTCCCAAGCACTCTTCCTCGGCCTGCCTGAAGCTGTCCGCCAAATGAAGGAAGTCATGTTCAGAGCCAGAATGCTGCCTTAACGGCATCAGCCATACCGGCTAAGGCAATTGGCTTTGGCCGGTATCCACACTTTCAGACGGCCTGACTATTTAAACAAGGAGCAGACCCATGATTTACGGAATTGGTACAGACATTGTTTCCCTCAAACGCATTATCCGCCTGAACAAAAAATTCGGACTGGCATTTGCGCAACGCATTCTCAGCCCGGAAGAGCTGTTGGAGTTTCCACAGGCAGGCAAACCGGTCAACTATCTTGCCAAACGCTTTGCTGCCAAAGAGGCTTTTGCCAAAGCCGTCGGTACAGGCATACGCGGCGTGGTGTCTTTCCGCAATATCGGTGTCGGACATGACGCATTGGGCAAACCTGAATTATTTTTTGCACCGGCTTTGACTAAATGGCTGGAAGAACAGGGTATCCGAAGCTGCCATCTCAGTATGAGCGATGAAGAGGATACCGTCATGGCTTTTGTCATTGCGGAAAAATAAGGCTGGATTTAAGTAGTTTGAAATAGAAAATCCTTTTCAGACGGCCTGAAGGGTTAGGTATTTGTTGAAGGTCGGGCGTATAGGCCCGACATCGTTTTTGTACGTATAAATTGGCAGGTGTCACTGCCTACCGCATATAAGAATAATCTCATGATGACTGAAGACACACGTCCATTGGTGCAGGTGGTTGCCGGAATTTTGCTCGACCAAAACGGCCGCTACCTGCTCAGTTCCCGCCCTGAGGGCAAACCGTATGCCGGTTATTGGGAATTTGCCGGAGGCAAGGTTGAGGTAGGCGAAAGCGATTTTCAAGCCTTGCAACGCGAGTTTGAAGAAGAACTCGGCATCCGTATCCTTGTCGCTACGCCGTGGCTGACCAAAGTCCATTCCTACGAACACGCACATGTACGCCTGCATTTTTTATGGGTAGAAGCCGACCAATGGACAGGCGAAATCCAATCGAGGGAAGGGCAGAAATGGGCATGGCAAAAGGCAGGGGATTTTACCGTTGCGCCGATGTTGCCTGCCAATAGCGCATTGTTACGCTCCCTATCTATTCCGCGCCAGCTTCAAGGCCGTCTGAAAAGCGGCTTGAGCGGTCAAAACAGCATGGGCGAATATTATGTTGCGCCGTATCTGTCGGCTCAGCATCAAACCGCCTCTGCCGTATTGCTGGATTTTGCCGATTGGCAACAAGGCAAGCCGATAGAAGCGTCCAGCGTGTGGCCAGTCATTGAAAACGCCGAACAATGGTTGCAGGCACAAAATGCTGATGCTGTCGTTTGGAAAGTGGCGAATGAAGCGGCAGCCAAGCAAGTTGTCGATATTTTGGCGCAAGGCGTAGCTATACCGCTGATTGTGGCAGCTCCCGAAAGTATGGTTTCCATTTATCGCGAACAGTGGCAGAGCATGGGTGTGCATGCCGTTTTGACCGATAATGACATTGAGGCCGTCTGAAATGAGTAAAAATCAAAAACTACTGATTGCCGCTGTTTTACTGATTGTGTTTGCGGCGGTCAAACTGCTGCTTCTGGATTGGTGGCAGCGGCAACAGACAAAAGCGAATGTAGTCGAATGTAGTCTGACACAAGGCTGCGTCCTGCCTGACGGTTCAAAAGTGCGAGCGACCTCCATCAATACACACGATCCGTTTGATATTGTGGTGGAAAATGTGCCGAAGAATACGGGCGCGGTCAGTATCAGTTTCAGTATGAAAAACATGGACATGGGCTTCAACCGCTACAACCTGACGCAACAATCGCCGCAAAGTTGGCAGGCTGCGCAAGTCCGCTTGCCGTTTTGCGTAGAAGGCCGCCATGATTACACTGCCGACATTACCATTGGCAAACAGACTTTTCAGACGGCATTTAGTGCAGAGTAGTCATCATGCAAAGGCCGTCTGAAAATTTAAAGGCAAAATTTTTAATTTTTTCAGACGGCATATTTAAAAGTTCCTTACAAATGAATCAATTATAAATTATTTTTAGACAGATTGTTTACAATCATTCTGACTATCAGTCAAAAGTACAAAACGGACAGAAGCTAGGATACATAAGGATTTGATGTGGTATAGCCTGTCCGTTTTTTATATTTGTTGCAAAAAAATCGTTTATTAATAACTGAATTTTTTATAATTTTTTTGAAAAAAGTGTTTGACAAGACCGGTTTTATTTTTTAAATTTGTTTCCATAAATAAAAACTACATCGCACTACAAAGGAACATCATCATGAATCTGTATCAAACCACTCTCTCTTGTTATAGATTTTCTCCCATCTCTGCCGCTCCCGTCGCTGCCAGCTTATTGGCAGTCCCGACGGTCTGAAGGCTCTCAACCCGAATCCAGTTTCCGCATTCCTACGAACGCTTCGGGTTTTAAAATATCTGTATCCCCAACAGCATTCATATATTGATTAATAAAAATTAAAAAACGTATACCTCCGCTTCAGCCTTATTGTATTTATTAGTTTTGATAACTATTTGTATTTATTGATTTTAAATTTTTAGATGGTTGATGATTGAAATTTTACAGGCCGTCTGGAAACAGTTTTTAGAACGATTGTTCCTTTTTAAACGGTTCGTTTCAATTTGTGAAAAACTGAGCCGTCCGATTAATACTGAAAAAAGTCTATAAAGGAGAAATATGATGAGTCAACACTCTGCCGGAGCACGTTTCCGCCAAGCCGTGAAAGAATCAAACCCTCTTGCCGTGGTCGGTTGCGTCAATGCTTACTTTGCACGATTGGCCACTCAAAGCGGTTTCAAAGCAATCTATCTGTCTGGCGGCGGCGTGGCAGCCTGCTCTTGCGGTATCCCTGATTTGGGCATTACCACAATGGAAGACGTGCTGATCGATGCGCGACGCATTACGGACAACGTAGATACGCCTTTACTGGTGGACATCGATGTAGGTTGGGGCGGTGCATTTAACATTGCCCGTACTATTCGTAACTTTGAACGCGCTGGTGTTGCAGCGGTTCACATCGAAGATCAAGTAGCGCAAAAACGCTGCGGCCACCGTCCGAACAAAGCCATCGTTTCTAAAGATGAAATGGTCGACCGTATCAAAGCTGCCGTAGATGCGCGTGTTGATGAGAACTTCGTGATTATGGCGCGTACCGATGCGCTGGCGGTAGAAGGTTTGGATGCCGCTATCGAACGCGCTCAGGCTTGTGTCGAAGCCGGTGCGGACATGATTTTCCCTGAAGCCATGACCGATTTGAAAATGTACTGCCAATTTGCAGATGCAGTGAAAGTGCCTGTATTGGCCAACATTACCGAGTTTGGTTCTACTCCGCTTTATACCCAAAGCGAGCTGGCTGAAAACGGCGTGTCGCTGGTTCTGTATCCGCTGTCATCGTTCCGCGCAGCAAGCAAAGCCGCTCTGAATGTTTATGAAGCGATTATGCGCGATGGCACTCAAGCCGCAGTGGTTGACACTATGCAAACTCGTGCCGAATTGTATGAGCATCTGAACTATCATGCCTTCGAGCAAAAACTGGATAAATTGTTTCAAAAATAAGTAACCGCTTTCAGACGGCCTTTCAACAAATCCGCATCGGCCGTCTGAAAAATAAAACCCATAAAAATACAAAGGAGAAATACCATGACTGAAACTACTCAAACCCCAACGTTCAAACCTAAAAAATCCGTTGCGCTTTCTGGCGTTGCGGCCGGTAATACCGAATTGTGTACCGTTGGCCGTACCGGTAACGATTTGAGCTATCGCGGTTACGACATTTTGGACTTGGCACAAAAATGCGAGTTTGAAGAAGTCGCCCACCTGCTGATTCACGGTCATTTGCCCAACAAATTCGAGCTGGCCGCTTATAAAGCCAAGCTCAAATCCATGCGCGGCCTGCCTATCCGTGTGATTAAAGTTTTGGAAAGCCTGCCTGCACATACCCATCCGATGGACGTGATGCGTACCGGCGTATCCATGCTGGGCTGCGTTCATCCTGAACGTGAAAGCCATCCGGAAAGTGAAGCGCGCGACATCGCCGACAAACTGATCGCCAGCCTCGGCAGCATCCTCTTGTACTGGTATCAATATTCGCACAACGGGAAACGCATTGAAGTTGAAAGCGACGAAGAGACCATCGGCGGTCATTTCCTGCACCTGTTGCACGGCAAACGTCCAAGCGAATCACACATCAAAGCCATGCACGTTTCACTGATTCTGTATGCAGAACACGAGTTCAACGCTTCTACCTTTACCGCCCGCGTGATTGCCGGTACAGGCTCTGATATGTACTCCTGCATCACCGGCGCCATCGGCGCGCTCAAAGGTCCGAAACACGGCGGCGCAAACGAAGTGGCTTACGATATTCAAAAACGCTACCGCAATGCCGACGAAGCCGAAGCCGACATCCGTGAACGCATCGGCCGCAAGGAAATCGTGATCGGTTTCGGTCATCCGGTGTACACCATTTCCGACCCTCGCAACGTTGTCATTAAAGAAGTGGCACGCGGTTTGAGTAACGAAACCGGCGATATGCGCCTCTTTGACATTGCCGAACGCTTGGAAAGCGTGATGTGGGAAGAGAAAAAAATGTTCCCGAATCTGGACTGGTTCTCTGCCGTTTCCTACCAAAAATTGGGCGTACCGACCGCTATGTTCACACCGCTGTTCGTGATTTCCCGTACAACCGGTTGGAGCGCACACGTTCTCGAGCAACGCAAAGACGGCAAAATCATCCGTCCGAGCGCAAACTACACAGGCCCTGAAGATTTGGCATTCGTGGAGATTGAAAACCGCTAATATGCGTAACAGCAGGGTGGGCCGCCTGCCCGCCCCATCTCGAAATGCCGTTTGAAAACAATGAATAAATGATGTTTTCGTTTTTCGACGGCCTAGTGCAGTATGCGAGAGAGAGAGCCGGCCGTTTGGAAAACATGCTGCTCTGCTGTCGTCATTCCCATACAGGCAGAAATTCAAAAGGTGAAATGTTCTGCTGTAAAGAGTACTGAAAGATTTAAGTTTGGATTTCCGTCTATACGGGAATGATGGTAGCGGAGCAGCAATTTTTTTTCATACCGCGAATAGATTTCAGACAACAAGCAATAAAACAGAATTTATGATTTCAGACGGCCTGAAGGTCCGAATCAACAGGCCGTCTGAAACCTCAAACCAAAAAAATAATAGATTTAGGAGAACCGACATGACTGCCAACCAACGCTACCGCAAAGCTTTGCCCGGTACGGATTTGGAATATTACGACGCGCGTCAGGCGTGTGAAGACATCAAACCAGGCTCTTACGACAAGCTGCCGTACACAAGCCGCATCTTGGCGGAGAACTTGGTCAACCGCGCAGACAAAGTCGACTTGCCTACGCTGCAAAGCTGGCTGGGCCAGCTGATTGAGGGAAAACAGGAAATCGACTTTCCTTGGTATCCGGCACGCGTGGTGTGTCACGATATTCTGGGTCAGACAGCGTTGGTAGATTTGGCAGGCCTGCGTGATGCGATTGCAGAAAAAGGCGGTGATCCTTCCAAAGTGAATCCTGTGGTGCAAACCCAGCTTATCGTCGACCACTCTCTGGCCGTTGAATGCGGCGGCTACGATCCTGATGCCTTCCGTAAAAACCGTGAAATCGAAGATCGACGCAACGAAGACCGTTTCCACTTCATCAACTGGACAAAAACTGCATTTGAAAATGTGGACGTGATTCCTGCAGGCAACGGCATTATGCACCAAATCAACTTGGAAAAAATGTCGCCCGTTGTCCAAGTCAAAAACGGTGTAGCGTTCCCTGATACCTGTGTCGGTACAGATTCACATACGCCGCACGTCGATTCATTGGGCGTGATTTCCGTAGGCGTGGGCGGTTTGGAAGCCGAAACCGTAATGTTGGGTCGTGCATCCATGATGCGTCTGCCTGATATTGTCGGCGTTGAGCTGACCGGCAAACGCCAGCCGGGCATTACTGCCACCGACATTGTGTTGGCACTGACCGAATTCTTGCGTAAAGAGCGCGTGGTTGGCGCATTTGTCGAATTTTTCGGTGAGGGCGCAAGAAGTTTGTCCATCGGCGACCGCGCGACCATTTCCAACATGACGCCGGAGTTCGGTGCGACTGCCGCGATGTTCGCTATTGATGAGCAAACCATTGATTATTTGAAACTGACCGGTCGTGACGACGCGCAAGTGAAATTGGTAGAAATCTACGCCAAAACCGCAGGCTTGTGGGCAGATGCCTTGAAAACCGCCGTTTATCCTCGCGTATTGAAATTTGATTTGAGCAGCGTAACGCGCAATATGGCAGGCCCAAGTAACCCGCATGCCCGTTTTGCGACTGCCGATTTGGCCAGCAAAGGCTTGGCTAAACCTTATGAAGAGCCTTCAGATGGCCTCATGCCTGACGGTGCAGTGATTATTGCCGCGATTACTTCGTGTACCAATACTTCCAATCCGCGCAACGTTGTCGCCGCCGCACTGTTGGCACGCAATGCCAACCGCCTCGGTTTGAAACGCAAACCTTGGGTGAAATCTTCGTTTGCCCCGGGCTCAAAAGTAGCCGAAATCTATTTGAAAGAAGCAGGCCTGCTGCCCGAAATGGAAAAACTCGGCTTCGGCATCGTCGCCTTTGCCTGCACCACCTGCAACGGCATGAGCGGCGCGCTCGACCCGAAAATCCAGCAGGAAATCATAGACCGCGATTTGTACGCTACCGCCGTATTGTCAGGCAACCGAAACTTCGACGGCCGTATCCATCCGTATGCGAAACAGGCTTTCCTCGCTTCGCCTCCGTTGGTCGTTGCCTACGCGCTGGCAGGCAGCATCCGTTTCGATATTGAAAACGACGTACTCGGCGTTGCAGACGGCAAAGAAATCCGCCTGAAAGATATTTGGCCTACCGATGAAGAAATCGATGCCATCGTTGCCGAATATGTGAAACCGCAACAATTCCGCGACGTTTATATCCCGATGTTCGACACCGGCACAGCGCAAAAAGCACCAAGCCCGCTGTACGACTGGCGTCCAATGTCCACCTATATCCGCCGCCCACCTTACTGGGAAGGCGCACTGGCAGGGGAACGCACATTGAGCGGTATGCGTCCGCTGGCGATTTTGCCCGATAACATCACCACCGACCATCTCTCACCGTCCAATGCGATTTTGGCCAGCAGTGCCGCAGGTGAATATTTGGCAAAAATGGGTTTGCCTGAAGAAGACTTCAACTCTTACGCAACCCACCGCGGCGACCACTTGACCGCCCAACGCGCAACCTTCGCCAATCCGAAACTGTTTAACGAAATGGTGAGAAACGAAGACGGCAGCGTACGCCAAGGTTCGCTGGCACGCGTTGAACCTGAAGGTCAAGTGATGCGTATGTGGGAAGCCATCGAAACCTATATGAACCGCAAACAGCCGCTCATCATTATTGCCGGTGCAGACTACGGTCAAGGCTCAAGCCGCGACTGGGCTGCAAAAGGCGTACGCCTCGCCGGCGTGGAAGCGATTGTTGCCGAAGGCTTCGAGCGTATCCACCGCACCAACTTGATCGGTATGGGCGTGTTGCCGCTGCAGTTCAAACCGGGTACCAACCGCCACACCCTGCAACTGGACGGTACGGAAACCTACGACGTTGTCGGCGAACGCACACCGCGCTGCGACCTGACCCTCGTGATTCACCGTAAAACCGGCGAAACTGTCGAAGTTCCGGTTACCTGCCGCCTCGATACTGCAGAAGAAGTATTGGTATATGAAGCCGGTGGCGTGTTGCAACGTTTCGCACAAGACTTTTTAGAAGGAAATGCAGCGTAAGGTAAATCGGGTATCGTCAAAATGCCCGGGCTACGCTCAAAAAGGTTTTCAGACGGCCTCGAATGTTTGAGGGGTCGTCTGAAAAAACCATACTAGAAATACAAAGGAGAACTCGAAATGCCGCAAATTAAAATTCCAGCCGTTTACTACCGCGGCGGTACATCTAAAGGCATTTTCTTCAAACGTACCGATCTGCCGGCTGCTGCGCAGGAAGCAGACGAGGCACGCGACAAAATCCTCTTGCGCGTACTCGGCAGCCCAGACCCTTACGGCAAACAGATTGACGGTTTGGGTAACGCCAGTTCATCCACCAGCAAAGCCGTGATTTTGGACAAATCCGAACGCGCCGATCACGATGTCGATTATTTGTTCGGACAAGTTTCCATCGACAAACCTTTTGTCGATTGGAGCGGCAACTGCGGCAATCTGACCGCCGCCGTGGGCGCATTTGCCATCGAGCAAGGCTTGGTCGATAAATCCAAAATCCCTTCAGACGGCCTGTGTACCGTCAAAATCTGGCAGAAAAACATCGGAAAAACCATTATTGCCCATGTACCGATGCAAAACGGCGCAGTTTTGGAAACAGGCGATTTCGAGCTTGACGGCGTAACGTTTCCGGCTGCCGAAGTACAAATCGAATTTTTAGATCCGGCCGATGGCGAAGGCAGTATGTTCCCAACCGGCAATTTGGTCGATGAAATTGATGTGCCGAATATAGGCCGTCTGAAAGCCACGCTTATCAATGCCGGTATTCCAACCATTTTCCTGAATGCCGCAGATTTGGGCTATACAGGCAAAGAGTTGCAAGACGACATCAACAACGATGCCGCAGCCCTGGAAAAATTTGAAACCATCCGCGCATATGGCGCGCTGAAAATGGGTTTGATCAGCGACGTATCCGAAGCCGCCACCCGCGCCCATACTCCGAAAGTCGCTTTTGTCGCCCCTGCGGCCGATTACACCGCTTCAAGCGGTAAAAACGTCAAAGCTGCCGACATCGACTTATTGGTACGCGCGCTGAGCATGGGCAAATTGCACCACGCCATGATGGGCACCGCTTCAGTTGCCATCGCTACCGCCGCCGCCGTGCCCGGAACGCTGGTCAACCTTGCAGCCGGAGGCGGAGCGCGTAAAGAAGTCCGCTTCGGTCATCCATCAGGTACGCTGCGTGTAGGTGCCGCCGCTGAATGTCAGGATGGGCAATGGACGGCTACCAAAGCAGTTATGAGCCGTAGCGCACGCGTGATTATGGAAGGACAAGTCCGAGTGCCGGAAGATTGCTTTTAAGTTTTCAGACGGCCACGCCATTAAACAAGGCCGTCTGAAAACCAAATAAGCAGATTTTAGTTGGGTAGCGATACCTGCAATGGAGATTAGGATTGGGCATGAAGCCTGACTAAACACCAAACCAAAGGCAATCTGGAAAGCTCTCAAATGTTTTTGCTCTTTTCAGACGGCCTGAAGCCAAAAAAACAATTAAAATTCAAAGGAGAAACACCATGTCCGACCAACTCATCCTCGTTCTGAACTGCGGCAGCTCCTCGCTCAAAGGCGCCGTTATCGACCGCAAAAGCGGCAGCGTCGTCCTAAGTTGCCTTGGCGAACGCCTGACCACGCCCGAAGCCGTCATCACTTTCAACAAAGACGGCAACAAACGCCAAGTTCCCCTGACCGGCCGTAACTGCCACGCCGGTGCAGTGGGTATGCTGTTGAACGAACTGGAAAAACACGGCTTGCACGACCGCATCAAAGCCATCGGCCACCGCATCGCCCACGGCGGCGAAAAATATCACGAGTCTGTCCTCATCGACCAAGACGTCCTTGACGAACTGAAAGCCTGCATCCCGCTCGCCCCGCTGCATAACCCTGCCAATATCAACGGCATTTTGGCTGCGCAAGAGCACTTCCCGGGTCTGCCTAATGTCGGCGTGATGGATACTTCATTCCACCAAACCATGCCGGAGCGCGCCTACACTTATGCCGTTCCGCGCGAATTGCGTAAAAAATACGCCTTCCGCCGCTACGGTTTCCACGGTACCAGTATGCGTTACGTTGCCCCTGAAGCCGCACGCATCTTGGGCAAACCGTTGGAAGAGATCCGCATGATTATTGCCCACTTAGGCAACGGCGCATCCATTACCGCCATCAAAAACGGCAAATCCGTTGACACCAGTATGGGCTTCACGCCGATCGAAGGTTTGGTAATGGGTACGCGCTGCGGCGACATCGACCCGGGCGTATACAGCTATCTGACTTCACACGCCGGTTTGGATGTTGCCCAAGTTGATGAAATGCTGAACAAAAAATCAGGCTTGCTCGGTATTTCCGAACTCTCCAACGACTGCCGTTCTTTGGAAATCGCCGCGGATGAAGGTCATGAAGGCGCACGTTTGGCTTTGGAAGTCATGACTTACCGCCTTGCCAAATATATTGCTTCGATGGCTGTGGCTTGTGGCGGCGTTGACGCGCTTGTGTTTACCGGCGGTATCGGCGAAAACTCGCGTAATATCCGTGCCAAAACCGTTTCCTACTTGGATTTCTTAGGTCTGCACATCGACACCAAAGCCAATATGGACAAACGCTACGGCAACTCCGGTATCATCAGCCCGACAGGTTCTATGCCGGCTGTTTTGGTTGTTCCAACCAATGAAGAGCTGATGATTGCCCACGATACGGCTCAGTTGGCCGGTTTTATGGAAGAAGCAGGCTAGGGCGGAGATTTGCTTAGACCATAAACAATAAAAAAGTGCGGATTCATTATCCGCACTTTTTTAATTACATCTTAATCAAGCCACTTGGGTTTGATGTTCGTCGCCATTGCGCTCACGAACTGCGCCCAAACGGTAAACGGTTTCGCCTTGTTCGCTCAAGAATGCCTGTACTGCATCGGCATCTTCTTTGGCAATGATAACAACCATGCCGATACCGCAGTTGAAGGTACGGTACATTTCTTGGGTTTCCACATTGCCTGCTTTTTGCAGCCATTGGAACAGTTTAGGCAATTCCCACGCTTTGGCATCGATTTGTGCAACGGTATTTTCAGGCAAAACGCGAGGTACGTTTTCGGTAATACCACCGCCGGTAATATGGGCCATGCCTTTAATGGTGAATTTTTCCAAAGCGGCAAGGATAGGTTTTACATACAGGCGGGTAGGGGCGATGATGGCTTCGCGCAAGGTTTTGCCGTTGTCGAATTCCGCATCCAAATCGGGGTCGTCGCGCTCGATGATTTTGCGTACCAAAGAGTAGCCGTTGGAGTGTGCGCCGTTGGAAGCCAAGCCCAAAACAACGTCTCCGGCCTGAATGCTGCGGCCGTTGATGACGCGTTCTTTTTCAACCACGCCGACAGCAAAACCGGCCAAGTCGTATTCGCCTTCGGGATACATGCCCGGCATTTCGGCAGTTTCACCGCCAATCAAAGCGCAACCGGATTCTTCGCAGCCTTGGGCAATGCCTTTAATCACATCAGTCGCGCGGGCAACATCCAGCTTGCCGCAAGCGAAATAGTCCAAGAAGAACAAAGGTTCAGCACCTTGAACCAAAATGTCGTTGACGCTCATGGCAACCAAATCGATACCGACAGTATCGTGTTTATCCCAGTCGAATGCCAGTTTCAGCTTGGTGCCGACGCCGTCCGTACCGGAAACCAATACCGGATTTTTGTATTTTTTGCCGATTTCGACCAAAGCGCCGAAACCGCCCAAATCACCCAACACTTCAGGGCGCATTGTACGCTTGGCAAAAGGTTTGATGTTTTCGACCAGTTGATCGCCTGCGTCGATATCCACGCCTGCGTCACGATAGCTCAAAGAAGTGCTCATTGGATTTCCTTATTCGGGTATGGGGGTAGATTGTCGGAGCGTATTTTATCTTAAATTGGAGGATTCAGGCTGAATTTTTTGGCATTATTGTCAACAATTTTTATTTTATCTTAATAGCCGTCTCACTTTCAGACGGCCTTTGTGAATCTGTTATACTGCTTATTGATTTTGAAAACCTTAAGCATCAACTGGGGAACACCTTTTTATGTATCAAAAGAAAACGCGCGGCGCAAAACCGTGGATTATTATGGCTTGCGTCATCGCAGCCTTTATTTGGCTTTTATATGCTTTGGGCGATGTTTTGACGCCGTTTATTGTGGCCGCCGTTTTGGCCTATGTTTTGAATCCCTTGGTCGAGTGGCTGCAATTGAAGCGTATCCGCCGCGCGCCGGCCTCTATGATTATTATGGCGTTTGCCTTACTGGTATTGCTGTCGTTGGTACTGATTATCGTACCTATGTTGTTGAACCAGTTTAACAATCTGGCCGAACGCCTGCCGCAAATCGTGGGCTTTGTTCAAAACAAACTGCTACCGTGGCTCAACAGCATCAGTGGGGATTATATTCAAATCGATCAAGAATCAATCATCGCATGGTTGCAGTCGCATACGGATGAATTGAGTAATACGCTCAAAGCATGGATTCCGACCTTGATGCGTCAAAGCGGCAACGTGATCAGCGGCGTCAGCAATTTGGTGTTGTTGCCTTTGTTGCTGTATTACTTCTTGTTGGATTGGAAACGCTGGTCTTCCGGAGTCAGCAAACTGGTTCCGCGTCGTTTTATCGAGACCTACACGCGTATCAGCGGCAATATGGATGAAGTTTTGGGCGAGTTTCTGCGCGGCCAGCTGATGGTTATGATGATTATGGGCTTGGTTTATGGCTTGGGCTTGATGCTGGTCGGTTTGGATTCCGGCTTTGCCATCGGTATGATTGCCGGTATTTTGGTATTTATTCCGTATTTGGGCGCATTTACCGGCCTTTTACTGGCGACAGTTGCCGCGCTTTTGCAATATGGCTCATGGCAGGGTTTGTTGATGGTCTGGGCTGTATTCGGTGTCGGCCAATTCTTGGAAAGCTTTTTCATTACGCCTAAAATCGTCGGCGACCGTATTGGTTTGTCTCCGTTCTGGGTGATTTTCTCGTTGATGGCTTTCGGACAGCTGATGGGTTTTGTCGGTATGCTTGCCGGCCTGCCGCTTGCCGCCGTAACATTGGTTTTATTGCGTGAAGGCGCATCTGCCTATTTCGGCAGCCATTTCTACAAACATAAATAAATCAATAATATTAAGGCCGTCTGAAATCCAAGTTTCAGACGGCCATTGATAACAAAGGAAGTCTATATGTTAGCCATTATCGGCGGCAGCGGTTTGACCAAACTGCCGGAACTTGAAATTACTGAGCGAAAAATCGTACGCACTCCATACGGCTTAACCAGCAGCCCTATTTTGTTCGGCAGGTTGGGGCGCTTGGATATTGTTTTCCTCGCCCGACACGGCTTTAGCCATACCATCGCGCCGCATGAAATCAACTACCGAGCCAATATCTGGGCGTTACACTCTTTAGGCGTCGAAAACATCATTGCCATTTCTTCAGTCGTCGGTATCAATCCCGATTTTGAAAACGGCAGTCTGGTGTTGCCGGACGATTTGATCGACTATACCTATGGCCGTAAAGATACTTTTTTTGAAGGCCAAGAATGTCCGGTTGTCCATACCGATTTTTTCAACCCTTATTGCGATGAATTACGACAAGAATTGTTGAATATCACGAAAGCGCACAATGTGCCGATTTACGACTCTGCCGTTTATGGCTGCCTGCAAGGCCCACGCCGTCCAACTCGTGCAGAAATCGCCCGTTATCGGCGTGACGGCGTAGATGTACTTGGGATGACCGGCATGCCCGAAGCCGTTTTGGCCAAAGAGTTGAAAATGGCCTATGCCCACTTTTGCAGCGTCAGCAGCATTGATTGCTTTGATAGCGGAGTAGGGACTGTGGGCTGTAATGAACAGACTTCTATGACGATGACCAAAATCCGACAATTATTGAATGGTTTGTAACTGATAATGCCGTCTGAAATGATGTTTTCAGACGGCATTGTTTTATTTAAGAAGCCGTTTCACGCGCCCAATGGGGTAGGGAGGCTGTTTGTTTGCGGAACGAAGCAAGTTGCATGCCCCGACATTTTTCAAAAATCAATTCGACCCCGCTTTGTAGCTGTAAAATCAAATTGGTATGCGTTTCCGTTTTAATAAAGTCAATATTGCGTTGTACCAAGCGCTGAATGACAGCGTATACATCAAGGCAGCCATTTGCAAAAAACCACGGATTCAACTTTACCCAACGGCCGCCGCTTAATGCAGCATCAGGCTGAAAATCAGCACGAATCTGTGTTAAACGATTGTCGAAGAAATGCAGTTCGATATCGCCATAAAGCCAAATATTCCAGCCTTTTTGCACCAACAAGCCTTTAGGGACGCAATCAGGCGCAGGAAACATCTGCAAAATGGACTCTGCCGATTGTCCGATTTCCAGATAGTCAAATCGGCCGGTATACAAAAAATCATAAATATCAACGGCAATAGGAAAGTGGTAGCGCATGGCAACAACCATAGAAAAGCAATTAACCAAGCTATCTTAAACTTAAACAATAATGAAATCAATTCTTATTACTATTTATTTAATATAAGAAAGGCCGTCTGGAATTTCAGACGGCCTTGTATATTTAGTTTAAATCGATATTGGTTTACTCAGCCTTTAAATCAGTCACGCATTGCTTATCGCGTGCCTCAAAAGCTTCCGCGCCACCCAAGAGCTTGAGCTGCTCCTCAGGGCTGATTTTGCCGAAGTTTCGGATTTGCTCGTCAGAGAGTTTGCTTAAAGGCTGATCCCACATGCAGACACAATAGTCTTGAGCCAATTTCTCGTTTTGCGCATCCAAACCTTTTGCTTTCAAATCAGCTTGCCATTTCTCAGCAAAAGGAATGTTTTTCACGCAAGATTCCACCACATTTTGTTTCATCTGCGGCTTGTTCATCGCGCATTGTGAGAGCAGGGCGGTCAGAGCCAGCAAAGACAAAATAATCCATGCCCAAATGCGGATGGTGCGGATTTTTGCCTTGGCTTTTTTTCTGGCCGCCAGTTGCTCTTCAGACGGCCTTTCCGTTTGTTGCTCAGTCATGCAGGCTTTCCATGCGGATCATGGTGATCGGAGCATCCACGCAGCTCAGCGCTTCAATCGCTGCGATAGCGCGTTTGACATTGTGTTCCACTGTGGTGTGGGTCAGAATTACGATTTCAGCAGTGCTTTGATTAATCACGCCTTTTTGAATCAGAGCCTCGATAGAAACATTTTCTTTGGCCAAGAGTGCGGCAATTTGACCCAAAGTGCCCGGTTCGTCAGTTGCTTGAACGCGCAAATAGTAGCTGCTGGTAATTTCATCCATAGGCAGAATATTTTGCGCTTGAACTTGTGAAGGCTGGAATGCCAAGTGAGGAACACGATGGTCAGTTTCCGCTTCAATCAGGCGGGCGATATCAATAATGTCTGCAACCACGGCAGAAGCAGTCGGCAATGCACCGGCGCCCGCACCATAATACAAGGTTTCTCCAACCATATCGGCATTGACACGGACAGCATTCATCACGCCATTAACGTTGGCCAGCAGACGGCTTTCAGGAATCAGAGTAGGGTGTACACGCAACTCGATGCCTTTGTCGGTTTTACGGGTAATACCCAACAATTTGATGCGATAGCCAAACTCTTCAGCGTATTTGATATCGCGACTATCGAGTTTGCTGATGCCTTCCAAATAGCAGGCAGAAAAGTTCATCGGTGTACCGAATGCCAATGCGCTCATGATGGTGATTTTATGGCCGGCATCATGACCTTCGATATCAAAAGTGGGGTCAGCTTCTGCATAGCCCAAAGCCTGAGCTTCTTTCAATACGTCTGCAAACGCGCTGCCTTTTTCACGCATTTCAGTAAGAATAAAGTTGCTGGTACCATTAATAATACCGGCGATACTGCGAATTTGGTTTGCAGCCAATCCTTCACGCAAAGCCTTGATGATAGGGATACCGCCGGCAACAGCAGCTTCAAATTGCACCATGACATTTTTTTCTTCTGCCAAAGGGAAAATTTCATTGCCGTATTCAGCTAACAGTTTTTTATTGGCAGTAACAATGTGTTTGCCGTTTTCAATCGCTTTTAATACCGCATCTTTGGCAATACCGGTACCGCCAAACAATTCAACAACGACATCAACATCTTGATGTTGAACTAGCTCAAACGGATCTTTGATAAAAGCAGCATTCGGGCAAATTTGTTTGGCTTTTTCTTCGCTCAAATCACAAACAGCAGAAATACGGACTTCACGTCCCAAGCGACGGCTGATTTCCGCAGCGTTGTCCTGCAATACAGTGGCCGTACCGCCACCAACTGTACCCAAACCTAAAAGACCGATATTTACTGGCTTCATTGTGTCTCCTTTTGAGCCGATACTTTAAAATAATCACGAAAAACCAAGGCTTGTTATAATCGCTTGCAATCGTAAATTCAGAGCAAAGCATCAATGCACAAGGTCAAACGTTGAATCCTACCTGATATTGCTTGATTTTGCACCTTTTTTTGCAAGGTTTCCCAAGGCCGTCTGAAAATCGTTCTACCATAAAAACAGGAATTGCCATGAAAATCACAGAAAACCATATTGATGAAACCGCATCATTTTTTTCATCCTCACAAGGCATATTGCAAATCGGTGAACAAACATACTCAGAACCCATTTGCTGGCAAAATGGCAAAGTGAGCATCATTCCTCAAACAACCATCGAAGAATTAAACGAACAAATTTTTATATCAGCAATTGAAACAGCAGAAAACCGTCCAGAAGTCATTATCATAGGTACAGGAGCAAAACAAAAATTTCTGCATCCCAAAATTGCTGCAGCCTTATCAGCCTACGGAATCGGCTTCGAATGCATGAACACAGCCTCAGCTTGCCGAACTTTAGTTTTACTGCAAGGAGAAGGACGAAGCACATGGGCTTGGTTGTGGCCATAATCTGTAGAAAAGACTATTGCATCACACTAGTCTAAGTTCGCATAATTTGTCGTTTCGTCAAATTTTCCTAAAACTACAAATTCTTTTTTTGCCTTCGGCGACGTTCGCCACGTGGCAGGGGGGCAGGAAATAAAACCCTTCCTGCCCACCTACCACAAGCGTGATTTTGTGCTTTAAAGAGTAAAGGGGGTATTCATAAAGATTGGGCAAAAAGCACGCCCAATCTTTACAAACCTTCCCCCTTGACTCTTTAAATCCCAATTCCTTAAAAACAAAGGTCGTCTGAATTTCAAACGACCTTTTATATTAACGAAAATTTAGCCTGGAAAAACTCAAGTCACTGAAAATGATTTAAAAAAACATCATTCAATTTAAATCAATTACTAGAGCCAACCACACCGCCACGCGCTGCAAACTGTTGACCCGCTTCAACGTATCCATCATACATCAAATTTTGAGGGCTTTTCCCACCTAAAGATACAATCTGACCGCTTTCGGCTGTTGACGGCTGAATTTGACGGTTTTGGGCGTATTCGCGGGGCTGTTCCTTGTATGGATTAAAGGGCAAGCCATTTTTCACGTATTCATTGCAAGTTTTTTTGTCTATCTCTTTTATGACTGTTCCTTGATAGCTATAACAAGAGCAACCCGACACGCCGCCTGAAATACATGCTACAGGATATTCAAGCTGTTTCACCTGTCTGATATTGTCATAAAGCGGTTTTGACTCGACCATGCCTTCTATTTTTGGCTCAAGCATTTCTTTCGTCAGGTTTTTATTCTGATTCTGCGATATTTGATGACCTATTTCACGAGCAGACGCCGCCGACCCCTGTTCAGCCGTCTTTTTGACCGTTTCGGAAGCTACAACAGATTTTTCAGACACTGACGAAACATCTTCAGACGGTGCGCCCAAACCTGTTAAAAGTTTGAAACCCCAATACGCCGTTATTCCGAATACTATAATAGATATAGGTATGACCCACAAAACACGACTTTTCGGCGTTTGAACTTTGGTATGAATCTCAGCCGACTTATACAAAGAGAATGCCTTTTTATCTAACTTGTACACTTCAGCACGAGCATTTTTCATATCGACTTTAGGATTATTGGCGCAATAATCCCAAAAATAACGCATACGGACACCAAGCGGCGTTTTATGTATATGATAGTGAGCTCCAACCAAATCGCGTACATGTTTATCAATCCTACCCGGCATTTGAGTTATCAAAATAATATCAATACCAGAATGCCTATGGATATGAAGCCATTCAATTAATTCAGGCGTTTTTGAACCAGCAGAGCGGGGCGGAAAAACGTTTTGTGCTTCGTCAATAATCACCACAGAACCATGATTTTCAGGATACTTAAGCCAAACATGCATATCTTTAATATCATGACCTTCAGGAATTTTTTCCGTCTTTATCGTCAATTCTGGAATGCCTTCAATAAAAATTTTTCTATTCGCCCATTCCTTTTTTACTTTTTTTGCCAAATCCGAAACAACCGACAAAGTTTTTCCAGATCCTGGAACGCCTGTAATCAAAGTAATCATTTTTTTTCCTTTATTTCAAAAATTTAAGTGTTCGATAAGATGACCATATACCCAATGAAAACGCGAAACCGCCAAAAATAATATTCAAGGCTTCGGGTATTCCCGCTAAACCAAGCAAACCTATTAAATCGGCAGGCATTTGGAAATAATTCCGTGTCACATAATCTAAAACCCCATCTACAGCAATTGACAAGCCTTCATAAGAGACAAGACTAACGCCCAAACCCAACAAAATTTGAAAAAAGGCGTTTTTAAGCATCGGAAGAAGAGCTATAAACAAACGGCCCAAATACTGAAGCAGTACACGTCCAAAAGCAGCCAAAGCAGGCATTTCCTATCCTTTCATACTGTTTACAGTTTTAAAAATCATCATTGCCGCCGTGAAATAAGCTAACGTTATAAAGACATATCGGAGTTTTTCAGCAGCTTCACACACGAAAGAAAGCGTTAAACTATGGTGACCAAACTGACCAAAATCCAACTGAATATCTTTAGGGCAATAACCGCCCGTAGAGAAAGCAGAGGAGGGCGAAAACTTGCCAAATCCACCATCCGACTTCAGACCACCCCAATCAGGTTCTCCACCTCCATCGGGCGCAGACGGCATATCGCCTAAATCGCCCGAACTATCTGAACCTGTTCCCGTTCCTGTTCCCGTTGTTCCTGTTCCCGTTCCTGTCGTCCCACTTTGACCGCTTCCGCTTTCCTTTCCGCCCCCTTGCATTCCGCCTTCGGGCGTGGTGGCGTGGGAAGCAGAGCTTCCACCACCGCCACCACCGCCCCCAGCGGACGAGCCATTAGGGCTTGATGAATCGCTGTCTTGCTTATTAGTAGAACTTGATGAGCCGGTAGAACCAACATTAGGACTTTCTTCTTTCGGCTTGTGCTTATAAGTACAAACGACGGAATAAGTGCCTCCACTTTTACGAGTAAATTTTCTACTAGAACCCGGGCCACAGTCCCCCTGTTGTAGTGTAACTGGTCCGTAAGATATATAAGGTCTACGTCCCATAGCTTGATGTTCTGATTCTCCTTTAACGTACATTTGACAATAATGGTAGCCATAGGGATGTAGTACATACCTCATTAGCATTCCTTTTTTAGAAATACCAGAGCAAGCGCCTTCTATGGTATCTGAATAAACTCCAGTTTCCTCATTAAAATACACTCCTGTTATTTTGTTTGATTGGCCTGAGCTTCCACCACCGGCATCACCACCGCCATTGCTTCCGCCACCGCCTGAACTTCCACCACCGCCGGAGCTACCACCACCGCCAGAGCTACCACCACCGCCAGAGCTACCACCACCGCCCGAGCTACCACCACCACCGGAGCTACCACCACCACCGGAGCTACCACCACCGCCGGAGCTACCACCACCGCCGGAGCTACCTGTTCCTGAATTTTTATTTTTTTCCTTTTCCTCTTCCTCTTTCTGCCTTTGCTGTTCTTTTTTAACTTGAATTTCTCTTAACAGTCTTTGGTATTCGTTCTCATCGTCTAAAGCCTTTTTTAATTTCTCCTTTTCTACACCTAGCTTTTTTGCATTTTCATCAACATCCTTATCGCCCAAACTTATTTTTTTATTACCCGAATTTTTAGGCAAAACATCTTCAATATCAAAAACTTGCATTTCTTGCTTTTTTCCTTGTGTCCCTTGATATTCAGTGCGATATAGGCATTGATCCAAAACACAAGCTACTTTTGTGATTGTCGTTATATGCGTGATTCCGGTTTTTTTATCCAAAATGCCTATTTGTTTAGGCTCCCATAAACTAGTCATATCGTTGAGCCTTTTATCAGTACGAAAACCCCAAGTAACATCGCCAACCTTTGCAGTTTCAGCAAAAGATTGAACCGGAAACAAAAAAGCGACCGCCAAAAATGCGACCGCCAGACTATTTTTTTTCATATCTACCCCTTAAACAAATAAATTAAAGAAACCACAGCGAAAAAACCAATCATAAAAGGAAAATCAACCAACATCTGAAACCCCCATACCACTTATAAATTTTGCCGCCAATCTAAATGCAAACATCAAAACAAAAATCATGACAAAAGACCCACCGATTAACGCCCCATCGGCAAACTGACTAACAGCCGAACATTCAGGAAACGAAAGCAACACTTTTTCGCCATTCAAAAACCACTCTTTCCCTACCTTCTCAGGAGCTATAATCTTTCCGTCTGCCGTTATAACGGGGGCTGTTTGAGACAATACATAGTCATTTGCAGTTTCGATATTGCCAAAGCACTGAAAACCAACTCGATATCCCATACAGCCCCCAATCAATTAACGACCGCCAACGAATGACGCGACGAGGCGGAACGCCTTCATCAATACATAGACGGCGAGCAACGCGACACCGACAGAAGTTACAACAGGAGCAACAGCATTTACTTGAGTTACAATCTGCGTACCGATATCGGCAATACCTTCAGCAGAAGCAGCAGCCGAACCAGTAGCCAACAGGGCAACAACGCCCGCTTTTTTAAAATTCAAGATTTTCATAAAATTTCCTTTTTTTAAAAAGTGAGTACCGTTTTCAAAAGGCAAACGGAAAGCCCTAAAAATCATGCTTTCGAAGCCGAATTCTGACCACCGGCAACCTTCATAGAATAAACTTTCTGAAGAACCTTTTTGCCTTTAATCTCAGGCATAAGTTCAATTTCAACTTCCACAGGGAGCTTGCCGCGCAAATGTTCCAATTCGACCTTTTTGGCTTCTTCGCCATATTCACACTGAATCAAATCAAAACCGAATTCGTTAGCCGAACTGTCAGAAATAGGGCGTTCAATAAAAACTCGCGTATAGTCAAAAATCACACCGTTATCCGTCTGACCTTTATTCCAAGTTACTTTTCTTAAAATTGCTTTCATTTCATTTCCTTAAGTTAAAATTCGGCGTATGGTGTTTACGCCACATATAGGCTAAATAATCGTCTTCCGACTCAAAATCACGCCCGAAATTTCCAAACTGTTCATTAATCTGACGTTTTTGACATTCGTTCAAATATTCGTCATATGTTCTATGTCTTATAGCACTTCGTTCACTGCCGAACATCATATCAATGACCGAATAAACATCACGCGGGACGCGATGACATTCGTGAATATAAGTCAGACTTTCCGTTGCACAGTCAAACGCCGCAGGATTCAAACGACGGGGCATTTTTTTTTTACCGTCTTTCAAAACTTCCACAATCGCATCAGCGTCAAGGCCCATACGCTCAAGCAAATTAACCACCCCCGAAACCTGAATCGCGCCATATTTAACACAGTGTTCTGCCGATACGTCTTGCTGCTTTTTTACCCGCTCAACTTTAGCCGGAGCTTCTTCATAAGATGAAAAAAGTCTTTCAAAAACTGGAAATGCGCCCGTCAAATACTGACCCGCATCTATCAGGATTTCATGAGGAATCACGATATCCCGATTGTGCAGCTCAAGCTCAACACGAACCCAAGGACTTTCAGAATCGCCAAGCTGTTTACCTTTCTCATACACCCGAACAAAACGGCTGGAATTTTTACGACTGCCGATATACAGAGTTTTTCCGGTGCCTAAATAATGAAGCCAGTCCCCACCGACACATTCCGCAATCGGCTTTGTATGTCTTGATGTATATCCGCCGTTTTCCCAATCTTTAAGAGCCATTTCAGGGTTATACTGACCTTCCAAAAAATCATGCGCCAAGTCAACGCGGGTTATTTTTGCGGTAGGAGCATCATTTTTAATAAATTCATAAAGGCGCGTTTCCCAACCATCAAAAACTGCCGTCAAACCTACACCCGTCAAGTTAAAGCAGACCGTTTCATTTTGACGTTTACCGCCAATGGCAAAAAAGCCGTAGTTCTCAACATCCGTCCCCATGTGATAGGACATCTTATAGCCATTACGGCCGCCCGAATTCTGTTTCAAAAAACCAAAGCCGAAAATTTCTTGAGCAACCGCTGAAGCATTGGCGGCTACTTCTTCTTCCGTTCCAAGTTGATCAGGACGTACAAAAACGCTTTCAGGCATGACAACTGTCAAAGTGTCAATAAATGCAGCAGTCGATTTACCGCGTTTCAAAAGGACTTCTTTGAGCTGTCCTTTGACAACTACGAAATATTCAAAAGTTTCGCTTTTCGGCAGTCCCCCCGTGTTACTAGCGGGGGGATAGATAACAGCTTCATTCATTTACACACCCTAAAATTACTTTTGCACTATTACAACACGTTAAATTAACGCGTTAACGCGTTAACAAATTTCCGTTATGTTAACGCGTTAACACATTAAGTCAACAACAAATTACTTGTTAACACACAAGACATTGTTTTATATTGCATAAAAGATTTAAGGAATATGAAAAATGAAAGCACTAAGAATCAAAGACGATCAGGAAGAAAAAATCAGACAGCTAGCCGTAGCAGCAAATAAAAAACTGATACAACTAGGAAGAGAGCCACTCAGAGACAGCGAGCTAGCTCATATGCTGTTAAACGAAGCCTTAAAAAGGGCATACATAAACGACGACGGCGAAATAGATATAAAGGACAAATAATGCTCAAAAAGGCATTAAAAATCCTAATTTTCGCTGTTTGTTTGATAATAAGCTGGATTCATGGATACTCGGAAGGCGCAATCAAAGGATACGAATGCCTAAGACCTGAAAATAAAAACCGAATAGACTGCATTGTTAATTCAGGAAATATAGAAATTATCGAACTTGACAAACTCGAAGAAATAAACCTACAAAATAAGGAGCAAACGCTCAAATAGAGAGCGTTTGCTCATTAAAGTAAAATAAGCCCCGGAAAGGGGGCTTATCATGGCAACACAATCCGAACTCATCGACCAAATCAAAGACAGACTTTTCATCCTGTCAGATTATGCCTTGGCTCAACGATGGCAGGTAGAGCCGACCCGAATCAGCCAATACAGACGAGACCGTCTTCGCCTGCCGATTAGGTTTATTGAAGACATTGCCGAACAAACCGGCATTGACGCGCTGACACTTATCAAAATGCTGGATACGGCGCGACTGACCAAAAATAACAAGGACGCAGCCAAAATCGTATTATGGCGACCAAACGAAAAAGTTAGGCGTTATCCGCCACCATGGGTAGATCGGAAACACTTTTTCAGACGAAAACGTTAATTCGCATAATTTATATTATGTTAAATTCATAAGTCTAATATTTTAGCCTGCCAACTCCTGTTTCTCTCAGTAGTACAATCACTTACAGAATTCAAACATAAAAGGCCGTCTGAAATTTTCATACGGCCTTTTTATTTATATCCTCCAGCCTTTTCTAAGCAAATCCTTTATTGTTTTGATCGGCTGCTAATCAATTACCTACTCCAACTTTAATAAAGAGAAAGTGGGCAATCTACTCAATCCGTTTTATGCCGCACCAACGCTATACGTTTCGCCCTTGCTGTCCGCTTGGCCGACAATGGCAGCAACGGCAGCGGCCAAGCCGTTGCGCGTCATGTATTTTTGCGGAATTTCTTGGGTATTTTGTGTCAAGGTATAGGTATTATCTTCGCCATCAGCAAGGCCGCAGGGGCGCAGGATGGTCCAATTCAAACCGCTTTGTTTGAGATAGATTTCAGCTTCTGTTTTGGCACGGACGGCTTCGCCGAGTGCCTGTTTGAACGGCTCGCTCATCATGTCCCATTGTTCACCGCAGCCCATGCTGGTAATCAGTACAAAGCGAGCTTGCGGATTGGCGGCTTTCGTAGCGGCAATGATGTTGATATTGCCCAGCGCATCGCTGCGGATGCCCTCTTCGTTTTTGCCGCCGACAAAACTGATCACAGTATCGGGACGATATTGTGCCAACGCTTTATCGAGCGCGTCGGCATCAAGCGCATCGGCGACGACGGTTTGAATATTGTGTGCGGCAAAAAAGCTGTCTTCAGACGGCCTTCTCAATACGGCGACGGTATCGGCTGAGTCAGTCAATGTGCGGATATAGGCGCGGCCGGACGGGCCGTTGGCTCCGAAGATGAGTTGCATGTTTGGGGTTCCTTTGTATGGTAGATGTTTGTTGTTAGAAAATCCGCTCCTCTATGCAACAAGGAACGGATTATCAGGCCGTCTGAAGCCGTTTAAGCGGCATCAAACAATTTGCGCATGGCTTCGATTTGGTGTTGTTTCAACTCGCCTGCCTCATCGCGGCCGACAAAAATTTTAAACATGGCGCCGCCGTTGCGGTTGATAAAGTTGAGCGAGCAAGTAGCTTTGCCCATGAACGGGCGTTCCAAAAGGTAGATGGAGGCGCAGTTTTCGTAATAGATATGACCGTGTACGCCGCCATCGGTTTCAGGATGGTCAAAGTTGTAGAAACCGCGGCCGACTTTGCCGTTAGGCAGTTTGCCGCTGACTTCGACGATGGCATCGGGGGTGTGGGCGATGAAGGTAACGGATTCATCCCATGCGGCAATGGCTTGGAGGATTTCGACTATGCGGCTGCCTTCGGTTTGGCGCACGTTCTCTTCTGGCAGACAGCGGATAACGTCTTCAAAACTGCATTGGTTTTGCGCTGCCAGCATTTCCAGTACTTGGCCGGGATTTTTTTCCAATGATTGACGCAACATGGTTTGTTGTTCGGCTGAAAGTTTTTGCATGGTTTGATCCTTTTCTTGAGTCGGAAGAGTGAGCATGAGTTTGCGGATAAGGGTGGGCGACCAATAACGGCCGCTGGTATTCAAACGGATAAGGCCGTCTGAATCAGGTTCTTTAAAAAGCTGCATTTCCTGCCATTGGGCAATCAGCTTTTGCGCTGCTTTGTTGCCGTCAAACAATAATGGATTCAGACGGCCTGTTTCAATATCGTGCTGGACTTTGCTGAGCAGTGCTTTATTTGGACTATGGCCGCTCATAAATGCGATGTTTTTCTCGCCTTTCGGCGTGGCAAGATAACTCTCCAAATCGCCCTGCACCTGATAGCTGAAACCGCCGAAGTTACCGCCAGCGCCGGATCCGAACGCCAAACAGGGAATGTCGGATTTGATCAGGGTATTGTAGCGGTTGCGCTCGCCGCGGCCAGGATAGGCGAAGTGGCTGTTGCTGACTTGTTCCCAGCCTTTTTCCAGCAGTGTTTCAACCGTGTAGGCATATTGGTCTGCCTGAATATCGAAACCCGGCGGTGTCGGAAATGCACCTTTTTCAATCATGCGGTTGATGGGGAGCATGGGATAAAGGTTGAACGCGTACGTATCCAAACCGGACAAGGGCAGCTCGGCGGCGCGGGCGATATCGTTTTGCCAAACGTCATCGGTTTGATTGGGCAGGCCGAACATCAAATCGGCCACAATCACGGCATCGAGTTCGCACAATTTTGCCAAATATTCAAACGCTTCGTCACCGCTGTGTTTGCGGCCGAGACGGCGGCGGATGGCGGTATTGAAGGTTTGCACGCCGATGGAAATGCGGTTGGCGCCTGCTTCGATGCAGGCCTGTGCTTTTTCCAAATCGAAATGGCTCATGCGCCCTTCGATGGTGAACTCGCAATCTTCGGCAAGCGGCAGATATTGGTAGCAGGCACGAATCAGGCGGACGAGGTCTTCCGTAAGCAACGCGGTCGGCGTACCGCCCCCGAAATAAACGGCTCGGATTTTGCCCTTGCCTGTACGGACTTCGGCTTCAGCTGCCATTTCTTCGATAATTTTGTCGGTATACACGCTGCTTTGGCTGTCCTTCCACGCATTACGGTAGAAGCCGCAAAAAACGCAATGGTTGGCGCAAAATGGAATATGCAGATAAGCAAGCGCATCCACATCGGTGGCATGGGGAAGCCTTTTCTTCCAAATGTTCTGCCACTGGGGACGCGGCATTGGAACACCGCCCCAAACGGGCATTAATGCCTGACGTTCAGGAAATGCCTTGGGTGCGGATTGTTTCGGAGTCCAAACAAGCTGCTGTACCATGATAATGATTAATAAAAATTATTAACAAGATTTATATATTAAATAACCATCATCGTTTTCTTGTCAATATTTTTGCGTAATTAAAAATTAGTATTATTTTAAAATATTGTATTCTATAAATAATTAAATGTATTTCTATTTGATGAAAATCGGCATTTTACTTGTGAAATGCGCAAAATTTGGTTCTTCAAGTCGGGAATATCCTCCCATCTCGTTTCATTTTTGAACGATAAAATAAATTTTCTTTATCGTTTTTCAGACGGCCTTTTGGCGTTCAGCTTCTGAAATAAAACCCCGCTTCATCTTCGCAACGGCGTATCTGCCAACCATAAACCGATTCAAGTAAGTCAGGGCGCATCACTTCGCCCACCTTGCCTGATGCAACTACTTTTCCCTTATTCATCAAAATAATATTTCCCGCATAATGCGCGGCGAGGTTTAAATCGTGCAATACCATCATTGATGAGGCACGGTTTGAATGCCCGACCAAATACTGCATCAGGCGGTGTTGGTGGCGGATATCGAGATGGTTGCACGGTTCGTCCAAAAGCAAGACCGGCGCATTTTGCAACAGGGCGCGGATGATGTTGGCGCGTTGTTGCTCGCCACCTGAGAGCTTGCCGATGCGCTTATCCGCCAACGCCGTCAAATCAAAATAATCGAGTAACTCGTCCGCCCATTCATGGTTCAGACGGCCTTTTTGTACGAATGACGCCAACGCAATGTATTCGCGTACGGTCATCGGCATGTTGTAACGGCCATGCTGCCCGACCCATGCCACCCTGCCCGCGCGGATTTGCGGCGCAACAGCCTCACCTAAAAGCGTGATTTCCCCCTGCCCCGTTTGCCCGATTAAGGCACGCAGTAAAGTGGACTTGCCCGCGCCATTCGGGCCGATAATGACAGTCATGCCCGAAGGTATATCCAGTTGATCAATTTCAAGCAGGGTTTTGTCTTGGACGCAGACGGAAAGATTACGGATTTGAAATAAGGTGTGCATGGCAAAAGATATGGGGCAATGAAGTTTCAGACGGCCTAATAAGGCATCAACGGCTTTTTAAAGGCTTGATAAACAAATACATAAAAAACGGTCCGCCCAATAAGGCAATCACGATACCGACCGGCAGATCGACAGGGTATGTCAGCCAGCGCGCCGCGCCGTCCACCACCATCAAAAACACTGCGCCTAACCAAGCCGACAGAGCGATCAGTTTGCGGCGGCTGCCACCGACGGTTTGCGCCAGCACATTGGGGATCATCATGCCGAGAAAACCGATGATGCCCGAAAGCGATACCGCCGCCCCTGTCATCAATGCCGCGCCGATTACGGTTTGCACACGCAATGCCCCAACTGATACACCCATACTGGAAGCCGTGTCTTCCCCCGTCATCAAAACGTCCAGCCGCCTGCCTGCGGACAACAAAATCAGAAAACCGGGCAACATGACCGCGATTGCCGCAACAGGCGATGAGAAACCGGCTTCGGCAAGGCTGCCCGACAGCCATGTGGTCGCACTGCGCAATACTAAATCGTCAGATAAAAACAAAATCATGCTGACCACCGCGCCTGAAAACGCGCTCAACACAAACCCCAACACCAGCAATCCCAAAGTACCGCCGCCGAGCAGTTTGTGCACTGCCAAAATCAGCAGGCACACGCCCAGCGCACCGAAAAAGGCCGCCGCAGGTACGCCAATCGTACCACCGCCCAAAGCCAATAAAACAATCACGCCCAAAGCTGCACCGCCCGACGTCCCGATCAAACTCGGATCGGCCAGCGGGTTCTCAAATAAAGCCTGCAATGCCGCCCCCGAAGCGGATAAACCGGCTCCAACCAAAAGCGCGGTATAGATACGCGGCAGACGGATTTGGCGGACGGTTTCATCCATCGCCAACGGCGATTCCCACGCGCCAAAGCCGATGCCGCAACACAAATAAACGGCGGCGGCAGTAAGCAACAGGCAGAGGGTAAGGGTATGCGGTTTCATGGCGCAATGCGTTTCAAGCGGATCGGATAACGGTTTCAGACGGCATTTTGAGAACAAGCCTGCACAGAGAAGGAATAAGCGGGGGCGTTTGAACAGAGGCCGTCTGAAAAAGCAAACATCAATCCAGCCTCTTTTCGAAGCAGGCGTATTTATTTCGCCAAACCGTGCAAACGTTGAACCACTTGCGGCGTATCCAACCCGTAACGGAACATATCATTGGCCTTCCACAAATAAATCTTGCCGTTTTTCGCCGCAGGCGAGCCGGCGATTTCGGGGCGTGCGGCAAAGGTTTTGACGTTGCCTATCATGGCCGTGTTGTGATCGGCAATGATAATGATGTCGGGCTTGGCCGCTATCCATGCCTCACGCGTCATCGGTTTGAAACCGTCAATGGCGGCTGCGGCATTGATACCGCCGGCACGGCGGATGATTTCGTCGGCAGCGGTATTCTTGCCCGATACGATGCGCCCATCGTAGCTGAAGAGGTAGCGTTTGCCGCTGGAAGGCTGCTGTTTCATATCCGCCTGCCACTTACTGGCCAATTTGTCCGCCTGCGTGCTTTTACCGATAAGCCGGCCGATGTTGCGGATACTTTGCGGATAGGCGGCGATGCTGTCATCAGGCGCAACATTGACGGCTTTAATGCCTGCTTTTTGCAGGTGGGTAAAAATATCGGCAGGCTGCGCCATCCATGAACCGATGGCGATGTCGGGTTTGGCGGCCACAATCGGTTCAACCGTCAGGCGGCGATGAATGCCGATACTGGGCTTGTTTTTCAATGCCGGATTTTGAACGGTCTGATCGCGGCCGACGATTTCGTCCAATGCGCCGAGTGCGGCAACAATGTCTGCCGTATCGGGGGTTAACACGACGATGCGTTGCGCGTGTGCAGTGCCGGCCAACGAAATAAACGCGGAAAGCAGAAGGAGTTTGAGTTTCATTATTTTTCCTTATCGAATGCTTTCAGACGGCCTGCTCATTTTCTCAGGCCGTCTGAAAACGGTTGAATCACATTAGAACTTCAGTTGTACGGTTGCGGCGAAATTGCGGCCGGTTTCGGTGTACAAGTCCATCACACTGGTACGGCTCATACCGGCAACGTCTGCGTGCTGCCAGTATTTTTTGTTGCCGACGTTGTAGATGTTTGCGCCGATTTCGAGGTTTTTAAACGGTTTGTACCACGCGCCGACATCCCATACGCCATAACCCGGCGCTTGGAAAACAGTATCGCTGCTGACGCGGCTGTGTTTTTTCGACCAGCGCAGCTTGGTGCCGACACCCCATTTTTCCTGCGTGTAGTCCAAACCCAAAACACCGTTGAGAGGATAAGCGGAATCCAACGGTTTGCCGTCCTGCTGCTCACCGCGCATCCAAGCGATGCTGCCGGAGACTTGCCAGCCCGGCAGGAATTTGTAGGCGGCGGAGGCTTCGGCACCGTAGGTTTTGACCCTATCCAGATTTTGATATTGGTACTGGATAATCGGGCGACCGCCTATGGTGGCAGTGCCGACTTCGGTGCGGTTGATGAAGTTGCGGTAACGGTTGTAGAACGCGGTGACTTGCGCACGGGCGCGTTCGTTTTTGAACTTCATCCCCAATTCGAAGCTGTTGGAGCGTTCGGATTTGAGATCCGCATTCGGGATGACGGCATAGCCGTAGGTCGTGTTGGCAAACGCCATGGTCGCGCTGTCAAACGGCGGCGTGCGGAAGCCTTGTGAATAAGTGGCGAAACCGGTGAACTGCTCACCCATCGGAACGCTCAGGCGCAGGCTGGGCGTAAGCGCGGAATCGTTGAAGCGGGTTGCCGTGCCGTCGGGGTTGGCATTGAGATAGGCTTGGTCGGTTTCAGTGTTCAGTTTGTCTTTTTCGTAACGCAGGGCAGGGGTCAGGACGATGCCGTTGCCGAAGGTCAGGCTGTCTTGCGCGTACAGGCTGAGGGTTTTGCGTTTGCTGTCGGGAAAGGTTTTGTTCGGATAGGTGCTGCCCGCATAGACTTTGCTGACGGCGCCGGTCAGGTTGTCCACGGTCAGGCTGTCGCGCGGACGGGCGGTCTCGGTATGTTTGTATTCAGCTCCGGCAACGACGGTTTGTTTGACCGCGCCATCAAATTCCCACACGCTACGTTCGTTCAGCCCACGTATGGTCTGATTGAAACCGTAGTCGGAATAACGGGTCGAGTTACCTAATTGGCGCGCGCCCATACGCGTAATGCTCGCATCGACAGCATCGTCTTCCGTGCGCAGTTTTTGCTGATAGGCGGTCAGGTTCGCTTCTTTCAGACGACCCTCGCCGGTGTAGCGGTAGCCCGCTTCAATGCGTTGGCGGCGGATGCGGTCGCGGGCGTTGCTTTCCGAAGTCGTCACCGTTACCGGCCCGCGCGATTGCGAACCCAAGCCGTTTGCCAATACGGTATCGTTGGCGTGGTAATACTGTTCGTACAAAGTTTCAAAGCGGTGGCGTTCGTTGCCGATATTGCCTTTCGCCAAGATATTGTAGGCATTGTTTTTCTGAGGGTTGGTGGCGGTGCGCGAAGTCGAGTAGCTTTTGTCGCCGCCCATGTTTTCCGTTTCGTGGCCTTGGCGGCGCGTCAGCATCAGCAGACCTTCGGCGTTTTCATGGAAACCGGCGGCTGTTGCCGTCACGCCGTGGCTGCGGTCGCGGCTACGGTAGCCGTATTTCAGCCCAAAATAACCGCGTTTGCCCTTATCGACGAAATCACTCGGAGAAAGCGTCACCATATTCACCACACCGCCGAGTGCATCGCTGCCGTACAGCGCGGAATAAGGACCTTTGACAATATCGACCTGCTTGAGCGTGTCGCTTTCGACCATATCGCGTCCCGAAATCGCGCCGTTGGAGCCGCCGCCCGCGTAGGATTCGGGAATGCGCACGCCGTCCACCATCATCAGGATGCGGTTGCCGTCTATGCCTCGAATATTGATACCCGCATGACCGCGACGGTTATTGTCAGACGGCACGCTGACGCCGGATTCATACATCACGATATCGTCCAGATTCTGCGCCGAGGCTTGATTCAAGGTTTTGCGTCCGACAACCGACACATTCGGCGCGGCTTTATCCAAGGTTTGCGCATTGCGGTCGGCCGTAACCACCACAGGCTCTATTTCTGCCTGAGCCACCGGCATCTGAGCCGCATATAACTGTCCGGAAAAAACCGCCCCTACTACACAGACAATCGCTTTCTTTTTCATTACATAACCTTATCATTTGAATAATAATGGTTTGCATTTATAAAACAAATAGGCAGTTTTTGCAAGTTTGGGAACTGCAAGACAGCACTAACAAAGGTGCGGAGCATATGTATTCGTCTGACTACGCCTGCCTGCTCTAACCTGCCCATGATTGACTGATACGGCAGCGATGCGGCCGTTAAGCCATAAACGCAGTTTTCAGGCTATCTGAAAACCCTGTGCAGACTGCTTTTAAAGGCCGTCTGAAATCCGAAAAGCAGCCTGCACTTTGAAAAGCAAGGTGCAGGCTGCTTTAGGGTAATAAGCCGTTTATCAATCCAGCTTCACGATTTCTCCGTCTTCCGGAACGTTCACACGGCTTTCAATGCCTTGACCGCGTATAAATTTACGCATATCGGCGCGGCTGACAGCGGTATGATTCACGGTATCCATGTGTACGGTGATGATTTTGGCTTTAGGCATGACTTGGCTGGCTTTTAATACATCAGCCGTCCCCATAATAATGCCGTCTGAAATGCCTGAAATCAGCGCGTAGCCCGTGTTCATAATCAGATAATCGGGTTTGTAGCGGTTCAATGCTTTGTTTACATCTGCCGTCCACACAGTATCACCCATAATATAAGCGGTTTTGTGTCCGCTGCTTTGGAATACCACACCCATTGCATCGCCTAAGATTTCGGCTAGCTGCGGGTTGGCATACATGGCTTCTGTACCATGTACACCGCCGGTTTTGCTGATGGTTACACCGTTGAATACAGTGCTGCCGTTCAACACGCGTACATCAGTAAAGCCTTGGCTGCGGATTTTTGCCGCGTCGGCTTGGTGCTGCACATATACGGGCAGGTTTTTCGGAATGGAATGTGCGGCGGTTTCGTCCCAATGGTCTTCGTGAGTATGGGTAACGATAACTGCATCCACACCGTCCAAAATTTTATTCACGCTCATCGGTAGCCCGACCAGCGGCATTTTGGCTTGGTTATTGAACGTGCCGGCAAAGCCGTTCATGGAATGCTTGGGGGCGAAAAACGGGTCAATCAAAAACGTCTGCCCCGCATATTCGACTTTGGCGGTAGCGTTACGGATATGTTGGTATGAATCGTCTGCCCAAGCAGAAAAGGCAGTTGCACTTAAAACAACTGAAAGAATAAATTGATTTAATTTCATGATATTGCTCCTTAAAAAATCATGGAGCGTATTTTAAACAGCAGACGCATCGGCTAAAATGGGCAATATTGCCAATAAACGTAAGAATAGTGCCAAAATGTCGTCTGAAAACGAGCGTAACGAGTTTCTCCAAAATCAAACTGTTCCCAAAATCGTGCTATATGCTCAATCGGGCATGAATGATTTTGTCTTCAACATTCCCTTTTCTGTTTTTCAGACGACCTATCGGGACTATCCGCTCTTTGACATGAAAATCTGTTCCGATGACAGCAAAGACGTCATCACGGCACTGGGCGCAAGCATTCCCGTACACGGCGGCTTGGATTTGACGGAAGAAGCCGACATCATCGTCATCGCAGGCTGGCGCAATATTGAAGAAGCCCCGACACCCGAGTTGAGCGCGCATTTACAGAAAGCGGTACAACGTGGTGCGCATATCACCGCCCTATGTTACGGCACTTACGCCCTTGCCTACACAGGACTTTTAGACGGCAGAACCGCCGCCACCCACTGGCTTGCCGAAGACGACTTTGTCCGCCGTTTCCCTAAAATTCATCTGGATACCAACCGCCTATATGCGGAAGACGGCAACTTTTTAACATCGGCAGGTGCGGCGGGCGGGCTGGATTGCTGCCTGTACCTCATCCGCAAAATCCACGGTGCAACCGTTGCCAACGACCTTGCCCGTACCTTGGTTGCGGCACCACACCGCGAAGGCGGGCAGGCACAGTTTATCCACCGACCTGTCGAACGTCGTACCGCCGATGACAAAATCAATCACTTATTGGACGAACTGCGCCAAAACCTTGCGACCCCATACCGCTTGGACGATTTGGCAAAAAAATTAGCTGTTTCCCGCCGAACCTTTATCCGCCATTTTTCTCAAGCCACAGGCATGAATTTCGGTGAGTGGCTCACAACAGAGCGGCTATGGCAGGTACAGGATTTGTTGGAAAATACGGATTTGCCGATAGAACGCATCGCCGAACAAAGCGGCTTCGGCAGCGCGGCAAACCTACGTTTGCAGTTCAAAGCCAAGTTTAAAATCAATCCGAATGCCTGGCGGAAAGTATTTGGCAGATAGCTCGCGTTAGTCAATCCAAAATACCTGGGTGCGGGCTGCTTCGGAGGTCTCCACTGAAACCGAGTTTCCCGCCAAACTGCCGCAGGCGGAATAAAACGTGAAAGTCAGACAAATACTTGCCCAAGGCAGGCGTATTAACTTCATCTAATTCACGCCGCATACGGTGATTTCCGCTCTCTCTACAAAGGAACAGAGCATATGTATTCGTTACGCCTACCTGTACAAACACCACCAGATGACATTCCATCACAGCACCGTTTACCGCCACCTTCATCAAGATAATCGACAAAGATCGAAAGGCGCATCGCCGAAAAAACATTTAGCCACGGAACGCCAAGTGTTTTATTCTTGAATCTGTTCCAACCACTGGTACCCGAATGTTGCATTTGAAATCTGAATCCAAGCCTGTCTGAAATTTTCAAACAGGCTTTTATTTGTTCCACTTATCCCTCACCCTTCTATTTACCTCAAACTCAAAAAACATTTCTATATTATTAAAAATTAGTTAGAATTTCACAAAATCATAAATAATAATCAAACTTATTTGTATTATTTTAGTCAGAGTGTAATCGCATCTATTCGATCTGTCTCATTCAGATGGCCTTACCAATCAAGTTATATGGATACATTCTATGCAACCGATTAAAGTCACCACCCTCTCCGCCTGTATCGCCGCCATTGGTTTCGTCCCTGCCGTTTATGCTGCAGACAATTCGACAGTTATTCTCGATACCATCACGGTCAAAGGCACACGCAATAAAGACAAAATCGGTAAAAACCGGGTTTATACCCGAGAAATCGTCAATCTTTACAAAGGCAAAAACGAAGTTGAGACCTTCAAAGGCAACACCGTATCCGACCTTTTGAGCGGTATGTTCGGCGTGTACAGCAGCGCGCTGGATCCCAATATACGCGGCGTACAGTGACAGGGACGGATTCCCGTTACCATCGACGGCACGGAGCAGGCGATTACCGTCTGGCGCGGCTACGCAGGCGCAAACAACCGCAACTACGTCGACCCCAACATCATCAGCAGCGTTTCCATCGAAAAAGGCCCATCGTTCAGCCGTGATATGAAAAGCGGCATAGGCGGCTCCGTCGCCCTGAAAACCATCGATGCCGACGATATTGTCCCCGAAGGGCAGAAATACGGCTTTGAAGTGAAGGCGGAGGCTGCCAATAATTCCATCAAACAACGTGCCAATATCTATGAAAAATCAGTCGATTATCGGACATTGGATGATCCTACCGTCGCACTCGGCGGTATTTGGCGGGCAATGTTGGACGATACCGACCGAGTCAGCCAACGTTTTAGCGGACGCAATAAATTTGGTGAGGATAAAGCCTACCGTATTGCCGCCGCCACCAAGCAGGACAATTTCGATGCCATGCTCGCCTATGCCTACCGCAGTAAAGGCAATTATTTTTCCGGTAAAAAAGGGGCGGAGCGCTACGGCTATATCGGCCCTTGAACAATGGAGACGGTCAATGAATTAAACAGACAGATTGCAGATGCCGCTGCAAGAGGCGAAAAATTCTACGGAAGCGAGGCAATGTTGGGCGCACCTGATATTGCGAGAATTGGGCTTTCCTACCATCCGGGCGGCGAAGTAACCAATACTTCGCTGGAAAATAAATCATGGCTAGGCAAAACTACCTTCCGCTTGCCCAACCGCCAAACCTTGAAATTCGGACTGCGTCATACAGACTCCATTTTTGGTGAAATCATGCCCTCCCGCGTCATTGGTCCGCTATTCAGTACGCCGGATAATCTGAATAAAATTGCCGAATGGCCGAGGGCATGGGTCAAACAGCGTTCCTACAATATCGATTATTCATGGAAGCCCGAAGGCAACCGTTGGATAGATTTCGATGCGTCATTGTGGACGACCCGTACCAAATCCAAAACCAATACCGCAGGCGGTTCGCCCGGTGATGCCATGTATGAAGACAGGACGGATGGTGTCGAACAGCTTCCAAACACCAACGGACGCTTCAATACCATAGAGGGTAATGCCTACTATGCCAACAATACCCGCAACGGTTTCAACTTTTCCAACCGTATGAAATTGCACGATAAGCTGACGCTGACCTTAATGGGAGATTTCCAAAATGAAAAATTGAGATCCCGTAATGAGTTTTCAGAAGAATTAAGTCATGATGGTTTGGATAAATACAGGGAAGAAATAGAGGCATCACAATTGGCTACCAATACCGAACTGACAAGATTCGGCGAGCCGAGGAACGGTAGGCGCAGAGAATGGAATTTTGGTTTCAATTTCCGCTACCAGCCGATGAGCTGGCTGACTCTGACGGCAGGAGCGCGCTATACCAACTTCAAGATACAGGACGACAACGAGCGGCTGAAAACCGGATTTGACAAATACAACAATCCCTTAGAAGTTAATCGAGGTCAGGTATTTCGGTTTACCCGTGTAGCAACCGAGCAGGAATATCGTGATTATCTGAATGCGATCAACAATGATGAATTCAATGCGGCAAGAGACAGTATCGTAATAGATGAAAGAGGGGTGGCAATATTAAATCCCACTCCCCATAATGACGACAACAGACCAAGGCTGGATAAGCTGACATACTATTGGCTGAAAGACGACAAAGGTCGTCTGAATCCTGCCAATCATCCTTGGTTTGCCATTCCCGAGTTGCATAGTCAAGCCGTCAATCCTGCTTATGATCCAAGCAATCCTGACAGTCCGCGCGTAGTTCAAAAATATATACCTAATTACGACACTCTAAGGTTTTATAGGTCTCCTATTACATCTAACGAACTGCAGCGCGCCCGCAAACAGGGCGGCAGCGGCTGGGCGCCAGCTTTCTCCGCGACCATCAATTTTACAGACTATGCCCGCACCTATCTGCGCTATACCGAAACCCTGCGCTTTCCCAGCATATTTGAGGGAACATACGGCTTTTCAAATGTGGCAGGATCGTTTGCCCGCATGGGTTACGGCTGGCAACCCGAACACGCCAAAAACTGGGAGGTTGGCTATATTCATGATTTGACAGGGCTGTTTCCCAAAATGAAAAGCGCGGATTTCCGTGTCAACTACTTCCACAACAAAACCAAAAACATTATCGACAGGGACGAGAATTTTGAATTCGAGCAATTCGACAAACAAATCCGTACCGGCGTGGAGTTACAGGCACGCTTCGACAGCGGCAGGTTTTTTGGAGGAGTCGGCGTATTGCGTACGCTCAAAAACAAAGTTTGCGACAAATCTTTTGCCGTTTCCAGTGTAGATAATTCGAGTTATTTGAGCGGTGGCGGCTTTATTCCCGCGCCCGAATGCAATTACGGCGGCTTGACTGACAACGGCTATCTTGCCAGCATGGTTCAACCGCGCTGGTCGATTGATGCTGATTTGGGCGGACGCTTCTTCCGCAACAAGCTGGAAAGCGGCATCCGCTTCCATTACCACAGCCGTGTCTATCAAAACCGCCGTACCATATGGCAGGCTTATTACGACCAACTAAACCGTGTCAATGGCTCCAACCTTCAAGCGGACACCGATACTATGCGTTGGCAGCCTGTCGCCGTATGGGACGCCTATTTGCGCTACAAAATCGGCAAGAACCTGACTGCCGAGCTTGTGGGCAGCAACCTGACCAACCGCTACTACCTCGACCCGATGAGCCGCTCTTATCTGCCTGCACCTGGTAGGACAATCCGCATTGGGATAACTGGAAAATGGTAATGATCAATTAATCATTTGGGGAGTAAAAAGCCGTCTGAACATTGGGTTTCAGACGGCTTTTTACATGATGGCTTAGTTATGCCCTACTCTTTCATGTTATATGAAAGTTAAAGCTAACCTGCATAATTTTTATATCTTCTGCTTTGGAATTAAAAAGGCTGTTTGAAAATGAAACGTCTATATTTCAGACGGCCTTTGCTTTATAGCAAACTCAAAATTTAAGCCACGAAATCCAACCCTATGTCCAGCGAACGGCTGCTGTGGGTCAGATAGCCGAGGGCGATGCCATCCACGCCGGTTTGTGCCACGCGCTTCAGGCGGTCGAAGCCGATGCCGCCCGATGCTTCGCAATAGATGGTGTGTGTGTGGGCGGTTTGTGTGTGGCAGCGGTTTGCCGCTTCTTTCAAGGTTTCGTCGTCCATGTTGTCCAGCAAAATCCGTTCTGCGCCCGCTGCGATGGCTTCGTCCAGTTGTGCCAACGTGTCCACTTCGATTTCTACACAAGTCAACGGTCCGACCGCCTGTTTTGCCTGCCGAACTGCTTGGGCGATGCTGCCGCAATAGCCGAGGTGGTTGTCTTTGATGAGCACGGCGTCGTCCAAGCCCATGCGGTGGTTCACGCCGCCGCCCGCCCTGACGGCGTATTTTTGCAGGACGCGCAGCAGGGGGATGGTTTTGCGGCTGCACACGATGTCTGTGCCGTATTCGGCGACCTCGGCGACGGCACGCGCGGTGGCGGTGGCGATGCCGCTCAAGTGCGTGAGGTAGTTGAGCGCGGTGCGTTCGGCGGCAAGCAGGGCGCGGGCGTTGCCTTCGACGGCAGCCAGCGTCTGACCTGCGCGGACGGCTTGCCCGTCTTGGATTTCGGCTTGGAAGCGGACGGACGGATCCATCGTCTGAAAGGCGAGGCGCGCCAAGTCCATGCCGGCGATAACACCGTCTTCGCGGCTGACGAGGAAGAGTTTGGCGGTTTTGTCGGGGGCGATGACGGCGGCGGACGTAATGTCGCCGCGCCTGCACAAGTCTTCGCTCAGGGCTTGTTCGACTACGGGGCGCAACAGGGTGTCGGGCAGGGGGAAGAGGGTGTTTTCAGACGACATGGGGTTTCCTTTGTTGAAAAAGATTGATGTTGCACCGATGGGGCAAAACTTCATTTGAGGTCGTCTGAAAACGGGCTAACGGCTGCCCAGCGGCAGTCCGATATCCGAAATCAGCCTGTCGGGCAGGACGTCGTCGCGGAAGCGGTAAAGCTGCGCGGGACGGCCTTTGCTGCCCGATACGCCGGTATCCGACGGCTCGATGAGGTTTTGCTGCTGGATCTGGCGGCGGAAGTTTTGCTTGTGCAGCAATCTGCCGCTGATGGCTTCGACGCTGTTTTGCAGTTGCAGCAGCGTGAATTCGGGCGGCATCAGTTCGAAAATCACGGGGCGGTATTTGATTTTGGCGCGCAGGCGGGACAGGGCGGTCGCCAGTACGCGGCGGTGGTCGTGGCGCATGGGCTGCCCCGTGAGCGCGAAGTCGAAGTTTGCCTGCGGCTCGGCGGCTTCCGCTATCAGGCCGCTTTCATACAGCATTTCATAGCGTTGCAAAACGTATTCTTCCGACCAGTTTTCCGGTTCGACCCCCCAGCACAAATGAATGCGCTTGAGCCGCTTTTGGCGCACTTCCTCCGTGTCCGCCGAGTTTGCCCAAATGCGCAGGCGGCTGACGATGGCATCGCGCTGCCCGCCGTCGGTGCGCAAGTCTTCCCATGGGAAATAGCCGTAGCAGTCCTGCCATTTCGCGTCAGGATGCAGGATGCTGTCGGCTGCCTCGCGCACCAGTCCCAGATAGCTGACGTACAGCACGGGCATGCCGTGTTCGTTGCGGCGGTGGGTATCGACAAAGGTGTAAAGCTGTTCCACATAGCCCATAGGCTGCGAAGTCTGCTTGGCGACCCACAGCTTCACGCCCGCCTGCAGGGAATTGCGCAGTGGGGAGAGCGGGCCGTTGGGCAGGAGCGTGCCTTGGGCGACGGTCAACACCCGCAGGCCGCCGTCGGTGACGGCAATCAATACGGGAACCAGCTCGACGATGCTTTGCGGCGGGGCTTCGGCTTCGGGGTAGGCGTCCATGCTCGGCTTTCTGTGGGTGGGAAAGGCTTTATTGTAAACCAAAGCGGTTTGTCGGAACGAAGCGGGTCGGTTTTGCGGTATCTCAAACCTGTTTTCAGACGACCTTGCATATTATACTCAACTTGAGCATAATATAAAACAGTTTGAAAAACAGATGGCAAACCTTCATGCCGTCTGAAAAACAGTTACAAGGAAACATCATGCAAACCGCCGCCCGCCGCTCGTTCGACTACGATATGCCCCTCATCCAAACGCCGACTTCCGCCTGCCAAATCCGTCAGGCGTGGGCGAAGGTTGCCGACACGCCTGACCGCGAGACGGCAGGTCGTCTGAAAGACGAAATCAAGGCTTTGCTGAAGGAGAAAAATGCGGTCTTGGTGGCGCATTATTATGTTGATCCGCTGATTCAGGATTTGGCTTTGGAAACAGGCGGATGCGTGGGCGATTCGTTGGAGATGGCGCGCTTCGGCGCGGAACACGAAGCCAATACGCTGGTGGTGGCGGGCGTGCGCTTCATGGGCGAGAGCGCGAAAATCCTCTGCCCTGAAAAAACGGTGCTGATGCCTGATTTGGAAGCGGAATGTTCTTTGGATTTGGGTTGTCCCGAAGAAGCTTTTTCAGCGTTTTGCGACCAACACCCCGACCGTACGGTGGTGGTGTACGCCAACACTTCCGCCGCCGTGAAAGCGCGTGCCGACTGGGTGGTAACGTCTTCGGTGGCGTTGGAAATCGTGTCGTATTTGAAATCGCGCGGCGAGAAACTGATTTGGGGACCCGACCGCCACCTCGGCGACTACATCCGCCGCGAAACGGGCGCGGATATGCTGTTGTGGCAGGGTTCGTGCATCGTCCACAACGAATTCAAAGGGCAGGAGCTGGCGGCGTTGAAGGCGGAGCATCCCGACGCGGTGGTGCTGGTTCATCCCGAATCGCCGCAAAGCGTCATCGAACTGGGCGACGTGGTCGGCTCGACCAGCAAACTGCTCAAAGCCGCCGTATCTCGTCCCGAAAAAAAATTCATCGTGGCGACCGACTTGGGCATCCTGCACGAAATGCAAAAACAGGCGCCCGACAAAGAATTTATCGCCGCACCGACGGCGGGCAACGGCGGAAGCTGCAAAAGCTGCGCGTTCTGCCCGTGGATGGCAATGAATTCGCTGGGCGGCATCAAATACGCCCTGACAAGCGGACACAACGAAATCCTGTTGGACAGAAAGCTGGGCGAAGCCGCCAAACTGCCTTTGCAGTGCATGCTCGACTTCGCGGCAGGACTCAAGCGCGGGGATGTGTTCAACGGCATGGGACCCGCCTGATTTGCCGTTCGTAATGGGTGCAGCCTGAAAATACCGCCCGCCTGCTTTCCCAAGACCGGGTTTGCGCACAAAAAATCTTTAAAAACAAGACTGTTTTTTATTTTATTGCATTGATATAATTATACTTTCTTTCATTTATCAGGTAAAAACATGCAAATGCACTGGCTCTTTCTGACTGTAGCAATTTTAAGCGAAGTCTGCGGTTCTTCCATGCTCAAACTGAGTGGCGGGTTTAGCAAACTGTGGCCTTCTATTGGCGTGGTAGTCAGCTTTTCGGTGTGTTTTTGGGCCTTGTCTATGACACTGAAAACCATGCCGCTGGCTACAGCATACGCCATTTGGGCAGGCGTGGGACTGGTTTTAACGGCTTTAGTCAGCGTGGTGTTTTTCGGTGAGAAAGCTGATTTCATTGGGATTGTCAGCATCGGTTTGATTTTGCTGGGCGTGGTGCTGCTCAATACCATGTCGCATATGTCGGGGCATTGATTAATCCACTATACCGTTTCAGACGACCCCTCAAACAAGGACAACACCATGCAAACCGATTGCGACGTATTGATTGCCGGAAACGGGCTGGCGGCACTGGCGCTCGCCCTGTCGCTGCCTGAATCGTTCCGCATCGTCATTTTGTGCAAAAACCGGCTGGACGACACCGCAAGCCGTCATGCGCAAGGCGGGATTGCGGCAGCGTGGTCGGGAGAGGACGACATCGAAAAACACGTTGCCGATACCTTGGAAGCGGGCGCGGGTTTGTGCGACGAAGCCGCCGTCCGCACCATCCTGTCGCAGGGCAAACCGGCAATCGAATGGCTGCTGGCGCAGGGTGTGGCGTTCGACCGGAATCCTGACGGCTTGCACCTGACGCGCGAAGGCGGGCATACCTGCCGCCGAATCGCCCACGTCGCCGACTACACGGGCGAAGCCGTCATGCAGAGCCTGATTGCCCAAATACGCCGCCGCCCGAACATCCGCGTTTGCGAGCGGCAGATGGCGTTGGACATCCAAACCGAATCAGGCTCGGCGTGCGGGCTGACCATCCTCGACTGTCGAACGCAAGAAACCTACCGCATCCGCGCCCGCCATACCGTACTCGCAGGCGGCGGCTTGGGGCAGATTTACGCCGCCACCACCACGCCGCCCGAATGCACGGGCGACGCCATCGCCATGGCGATACGCGCAGGCTGCGCAGTCGAAAACCTCGAATTTATCCAATTCCACCCCACAGGTTTGGCAAGGCCGTCCGAAAACGGTCGCACCTTCCTAATTTCCGAAGCCGTGCGCGGCGAAGGCGGTATCCTGACCAACCAGTCGGGCGAACGGTTTATGCCGCATTACGACCGCCGCGCCGAACTCGCGCCGCGCGACATCGTTGCCCGCGCCATCGCCGCCGAAATCGCCAAGCAAACGCAAGACTTCGTCTCGCTCGACATCAGCCATCAACCCGCAGAGTTCGTCCGTCAGCATTTCCCGTCCATCCATCGACACTGTTTATCCCAATGCGGTTTGGATATCACGCGCCAAGCCATCCCCGTCCGTCCAGTGCAACACTACACCTGCGGCGGCATCCAAACCGACCCCTGCGGCAGAACTTCCCTGCCACAGCTCTACGCCTTAGGCGAAACCGCCTGCACAGGGCTGCACGGAGCCAACCGCCTCGCCAGCAACTCCCTGCTCGAATGCGTCGTTACCGCCAGGCTTGCCGCCCAAACCATCGCAGACGGACAAGCGTTCCAAACCGCACTGCCCCAAAGGTCGTCTGAAAACCCCTCCGCCGAAGCAGGCATCTTTTCAGACGACCTCCAAAACACATTCAGCCGCCCCGTCCTGCAAGCCTTCAACCAACACCATCTCGGTATCCTCCGCAACGATACCGGCCTGCGCCGCGCCATCGCCCAACTGCGGCTTTGGAAGCAAAACCAAGCCGAACCGCACACCGCGTCCGAATACGAAAACCGCAACCTGCTCGAATGCAGCCTCGCCGTCGCCCAAGCCGCATACAGGCGGAGACAGAACATCGGAGCACATTTTAATAGTGATTGTTAAGGCTGATAGTGAAAACATTTCTTCAATAAATAAAGTC